>QIAA01000094.1 GCA_003224905.1 Acidobacteriota bacterium | reverse complement strand
AGCGCTTGCGGACGACGGGTCGCAGCCCACCCAAAACGATGGTCAGAATTCCTCCGATGAGCACGAGGGGATACCAGATTCCATAAGGCTGTCCCTCAAACAGCGCAAACAGTCCGACGACAAGATTGCCAACGCCGATCAGCATCATGACTGTAAATGCGCCCAAGATGAAGCTCCGTCCTTTTCCCTTTGGCGCGAGTACTCCTGTGGCGGCTCCCAGAACGCCGCCCAATCCGCCGAGTATGCCTCCACCGAGTCCGCCGTACAACGCACCAAAATGAATGGGATCAAACCATGGTTGTGTCATGTTCCTCCTCCCCGTCTGTGCTCTGCTTGCGATAGAGATCCCGAACCGCCCGCGCAGCCGTGACAGTAATGTCGCCTCGTTCTACAAGGTCCGCGAGCAATTGCATCATCGGGTCGAGCGATTTACCTTCCACAATCTGCCGCACCCGTTCAATCAGTCGATCCACTCGGGCACGGATCGTGGGATAGCTGACTTGGTATGCGCTGGCCAGATCTTTGAGCGATCCCGACGCCAGCACTAACTGCAACACCAGATCGAGTTCCTCTTCAGTCAGCGAAAAGAGTGGGTGCCTTGCGGCTATTTTGTTTTCGCCTGACGATTCAGAAACGATCATGCAGCGGCACTATATCGCGGACTTTAATAAATGTAAAGCACGCTTTGATATTATTAAGTAGAATGTAACTATATGAAACTAAATAGACTTTCGTTTATTAACGGCCTTGACAAGCTTCGACCGTCAGGAACAGAATCTGTTTTAGGCGAACAAAAAGCGAATCAGTTTTAAAAATTCGTGGCGCTGCCAGCTTTCTTGCGTTTTCGAGGTTGTCATGTCTTCTCTACCCTCTCATCTGCCAATGGCTATTACTCCCGTTTGGTCAGCGAAGAGTCGGCCTTCGTGCGAAAAACAACTCAACGCAATACCCAAGTTGGCGAGAGTTACAGCGGCATCGAAGCTTACGGTGCGGCCCAGACCCGAGATGGTTTCCACAGGGATCCGTGAGATTGATTTGCTTACTGGTGGGCTGCCACGCGGATGCCTGAGCGAGATTTACGGACCTGCATCTTCGGGACGCAGCAGCTTGCTGGTGGCGTCGTTGGCAGCAGCTACACAGCGCAAGGAAGTGTGCGCGCTGGTGGATACAACGGATGCGTTCGATCCGCTCTCGGGGGCAGCGGCGGGAGTCGAATTTGAACGACTGCTGTGGATACGGTGTGGGACGAATTCACCACGGAGACACGGAGGCACGGAGAATAAATACGGTCCAGTTGAGCAGGCGCTACGTGTGAGTGATCTGCTGCTGCAGAGCGGCGGCTTTGGATTGGTGGCAATTGATCTGGCTGATGTGCCGGTGCAAGTCGTGCGGCGGATTCCGCTCACATCCTGGTTTCGTTTTCAGCGCGCTGTGGAGCCTACGCCTACCGTGCTGCTGGTTTTCTCGCAGACGCCGTGCGCGAGAACTTGCGCTTCGTTGCTGCTGCAGATGCGGGGGCAGATGGCGGTGGTCCGACATCGGTCTTCAGGAGCTCCTACCCACACAGAACTTTTCGAAGGATTGCAGATTGAAGGCGAGTTAATGCGGTCGCGTCTGCAGCGGAAGCCGGTGCAGTCGGTCAGGGCTGCATTCGCGACGAAAGCGGTACGAGCAGGGTAATCAACCATGCCGTTTGCCTGCATTTACATTCCCGATTTTCCTGTCGAGGCGCTGCTGCGTGCGGAACCGGAGCTGCGCGGGCAAAGTGTGGCCGTGCTCGAAGGCAAAGCGCCGCTGCAGAAAGTTTTTGCCGTGAACGAAAGCGCCCACCGCGCCGGAGTTGAATTAGGCATGACCAAGCTGCAGGTGGAGGCCTGTACAGGCCTCACGCTGCGGCCCCGTTCTCTTTTGCAGGAGGAATCCGCTCACGCTGCCCTGATCGACTGCGCGCAATCGTTCTCACCGCGAGTGGAGGACACCGCCTGCGACACAATTATTTTGGACGTTGCCGGGCTGGAGCAACTTTTTGGCCCTGTTTCCAAGCTCGCCCGCGATATCGCGCAACGTGCTTCCGATCTCGGGCTTGAGGCAAACGTGGCCATAGCTCCGAATCCCGATGCGGCTGTGCTGGCGGCGCGAGGTTTTTCGGGCGTGACGGTAATTTCTGAGGGCAGGGAAGCGGAGCAACTGGCTGGCTTGTCCGTGCAAGTGCTGTTTGCGGATAAGCAAGCTCCTCAAGAAAAAGAAGAAGCCGCACAGTTTCTAGAAACTCTGAGCCGTTGGGGAATTCGCAATCTGCGCGACCTAGCTGCATTGCCCAAAGTCGCTCTAAGTGAGCGGCTGGGTCAAAGGGGCGTACATCTTCAGCAGTTGGCGCGCGGGGAGACGTCGCGCACGCTGGTTCCGGCAGAACCGCCGCTCATTTTTGAGGAGATGGTTGAGCTGGAAAATCCGCTGGTGCTGCTGGAGCCGCTGGCATTTCTGCTCAATCGATTATTGGAACAAATCTGCGCGCGGCTGAGCGCGTGCGCTCTGGCGATCCAGGAGTTGCGGCTGGAGCTGGAACTGGATTATGCAAGGAGCGGCGCTGATGGAAGTGCCGATGCCCATGTGGGGACGGGCGCCCTCGTAAGCCTGCCCCGAGCGAAGTCGAGGGGTCCTGGCCGAGCGCAAGCTCGGCAGATTTTCCACCGCACCCTCCGCCTGCCTGTTCCTCTGCTCGATACCAAAATTTTCCTCAAGCTGCTGCAACTCGACCTGCAGGCGCATCCGCCGGGCGCTCCGATAACAAAAATCCATTTGTCGGCGGAACCGGCCCGGCCGCGGGCGGCACAGAACGGGCTTTTTCTTCCTCCCTCACCGGAGCCGGAAAAGCTTGAACTTACGCTCTCCAGAATTGCGGGAATCGTCGGCGAAAACAAAGTTGGTTCGGTGGAATTGCTGGATACGCATCGGCCACAAGCATTTCACATGTGGCGCTTGGCGACGGGAGAGTCGCAAAATCGACGTTCAGATAAGAAGGCGAAGACTGATTCGAATTCAAACGGCACATGTGCGGTTACGGCGCTACGCATTTTTCGTCCGCCGGCACGCGCGACTGTGACACTGCGCGAAGGCAAGCCAGTTCGCATCACTTGCACAAAACAAAAAGAAATAGCCGGGAAAATTCTCTGGACAGCCGGCCCCTGGCGCTTTTCCGGCGACTGGTGGGAGCAGGAAGGCTGGGCGCGCGACGAATGGGACATTGCTCTGCAGCAGGAGATGGGAATCGCACTGTATCGCCTTGTGCGGGATTCGCTCAGAGGCCAATGGTTCGTGGAAGGAAGCTACGATTGAAAGCAGCTAATAGCTATTAGCTACTAGTAATCAGTAGGGGACCTGCTCTCACGTAGTTCTCGCAGGAGGACGCGATGGACAAGCAAGAAGTTGCTGAATTAGTAAAGGTCATGGAAGACGAAGTTAATAAAGGTGGTTTTCACCAGTTCTTCTATAACAATGCTGGCGACAACACGATGGAAATCATACAAGCACTCGAAACAATCGGAGCTCTCAAGATGGCCGATATAGTGAAGCGGGCAGCAAGTATGTTTCCTGGAGGCATACCGCCGAAAGACCGATTCGTGAGACAGAGGATTCTATTAGCGAACTTCCCTCACGCTGTCGCCTTCGAGTCGCTCAATAACGAGTTCTTTGATTACCCGGACAACCTCTCCAGCCTTGTGAAACGCCACTTACAGCAGGGCTAAACATCGCGAGAAGGTGTTGATTGCGGAACATTCCCGTCAAGCAGATTGCTCCCTTCATCGCGAAAGAAGGCTAGGGCTAGTAGCTTGAAGCTGGATGTACGTTGAACTTCACTCCCGTTCTGCTTTCAGTTTTCTCGAAGGCACTTCTCTGCCGGAGAAATTGATCGAGAGCTGCGCGAACCTGGGGATGCCCGCCATGGCGCTGCTCGACCGCAACGGCGTTTACGGCACCCCGCGCTTTCACATGGCCGCGAAAAAAATCGGCTTGAAGGCACATATCGGTGCTGAGGTGACATGTGATTGGCCGTCACAGAGACACAGAGCCACAGAGAACATTTCAGATTTGCGATTGCAGATTGCAGATATAAGACAACCAGAGCCTCAATCAATCTGCAATCTAAAATCAACAATCTACAATTCCTACCGCCTTCCTCTTCTCGTCTCCTCCCGCGCTGGCTATCAGAACCTCTGCCGTCTCATCACGAAAATGAAGCTGCGCGCCAAGAAAGATGAGGGCGCAGTACACGAAAGCGAATTGCAGGAATATGCCAATGGGCTGATCTGCCTCACAGGTGGCTATGGTGGTCCGCTGGCATCGGCGCTCGCATGTGGCGGCATAGAAGAAGCACATCGCTCAGTCGAGCACCTAACCAGAATTTTCGGGCGCGAGAATGTCTATGTCGAACTGCAGCGACATTTTCATCGCGAGCAGGAGGCCCGAAACCGCGCTGCCGTCGAAATCGCCCGCTCCCTGAAGCTGCCTCTGCTGGCCACCAACGGAGTGAACTACGCCACTCCTCGCGAGCGCGAACTTTGCGACGTTTTCACCGCCATCCGCAACCATCGCACGCTGGCCACTGCAGGACGTCTGTTGGCGCGTAATTCCGAGCGCTACTTGAAATCACCGCAGGAAATGGAAGCGCTGTTTTCCGATTTGCCTGAGGCCATCGCGAATACAGCGGAACTCTCTTCGCGACTGGAATTTACCCTCAAGGATCTCAGCTACGAATTCCCCAAATATCCCGTGCCCGAAGGCGAGAGCATGATGTCTTCCCTTCGCGATCGCGCCTGGGAAGGTTTTCAGCAACGCTATGGCCGTGCCGGAGACGACCTGCAAACCCGCGCCCGTTGCCAGATTGAACGGGAGCTGAAATTAATCGATCACTTGCACCTGGAAGGATATTTCCTGATCGTCTGGGACCTGGTCCGCTTTTGCCGCGAGGAAAACATACTGGTGCAGGGACGAGGTTCGGCCGCCAACAGCGCGGTCTGCTACTCGCTTGGCATCACTGCGGTGGATCCCGTTGGCATGGAGTTGCTCTTCGAGCGCTTTCTCTCAGAAGAGCGTGGCGAGTGGCCTGACATCGATCTCGATCTCCCCAGCGGCGACGATCGTGAACGGGTAATTCAGTACTTATATAAACGTTACGGCGAGCGCGGCGCTGCTATGACTGCCAATGTGATTACTTATCGTAGCCGCATGGCCGGCCGCGAAATGGGCAAAGCCCTGGGTTTCGATCCCGAGACGCTCGACAAAGTTTCCGCCGCCGTTTCCAGCTGGGAATACCGCGATGAGAATGACACCTTCGATCATCGCTTCCGCGACGCGGGACTCGATCTCAATCATCCGCGCCTGCGCAAATATTTCGAGCTATGCGTGGCCGTGCAGGATTTGCCGCGTCACCTCGGGCAGCACTCCGGCGGCATGGTGATCTGCCAGGGCCAGCTCGATTCCGTGGTCCCGCTGGAACCCGCATCCATGCCGGGCCGCGTGGTGGTGCAGTGGGACAAAGATGATTGCGCGGATCTGGGCATCATCAAGGTCGATCTGCTTGGCCTCGGGATGATGGCCGTGTTGAAGGATTCGATTGAATTGATTCGCAATCATTATGGCGACGAAGTCGAGCTTGCCCATCTGCCGCCGGATGATCCGGAGATTTATTCCACTCTGCAGAAAGCCGACACCATCGGCATGTTCCAGGTCGAGAGCCGCGCGCAGATGTCCTGCCTGCCGCGCCTGCGCCCGCAAGGTTTCTATGACATCGTGGTGCAAGTGGCGATTATTCGCCCCGGGCCGATTGTCGGGCAGATGGTCAATCCTTTTATTAAGCGGCGCCAGGGCCGCGAAGACGTAACGTACGCGCATCCATCGCTTGAGCCAGTGCTGAAACGCACGCTGGGTGTGCCGCTCTTTCAGGAGCAGTTATTACGCATGGCCATGGTCGTCGCCGGATTTTCTGGCGGAGAGGCGGAGGAACTCCGCCGCGCTATGGGTTTCAAGCGCTCAGAAAAACGAATGAAGGAAATCGAAACCAAACTGCGCGTCGGCATGGAACGGAACGGCATTTCGCCGGATGCGCAGGAACAGATCATCCTTTCGATCACTTCGTTTGCGCTCTACGGATTTCCCGAATCCCACGCCGCCAGTTTTGCCCTGATCGCCTATGCCAGCGCTTATTTGAAATGTCGTTACCTCGCTGCTTTTACTGCCGCCCTGCTGAACAATCAGCCGATGGGATTTTATCGTCCGGCAACGATCGTGAAAGACGCGCAGCGGCACGGCTTGAAATTGCTGCCGGTGGATGTCATGCATTCGGACTGGAATTGTACGGTCGTCAGCACGATTGGTAATCAGATGTTGGCAATTGAAGACGAGAAAGGCTCAACGACGAACAACGTATTGGGAACACCGAGACGAGCGCATCAGCAAAGCCCAGCCCCGCAGGGGCGGAATATGTTAGCCCAGCGCGGAAGTGCTGGGAAAAATGGCACAGACAAGCGAGTCCCGGAGGGACGGCACCAGTTCTCACGCACACACGTCAGTCCTGGAGAAGCAAGCCAAAATGTTCCTCAGCCCCAGAGGGACGGCACAATTTCTCTGCGCCTCGGTCTTCGCTATGTTCGCGGCCTGCGCGAACAAGCAGCCCAATCCCTGGTTCGCGAACGCAATCGTGCCCCATTCATCTCCATTCACGACCTCGTCCAACGTGTGCCTGAGCTTCGAAAAGATGAACTGAACACGTTGGCGGCTATCGGAGCGCTAAATTCGATCGGAAATTCGCCTTCGATGCCGGACTTCAACCCTCAGCTCTCCGGCACAAGCCGCGTAACAGAAGGCCCGCTGAGGTCTGACGCCCGAGGTCCGATGCCCGAAAGCAAACTTCACCGCCGTGACGCCCTCTGGCAAGTAGAGCGGGCAGTCCGTAGTTCAGGTCCGCTGGTGGATGAGTTGCCCGAGCCTGACTCCAAATCCCCCCTACTTGCGATGAACCAAGAAGAACGCCTGGTGGCCGATTTCCGTGGGACCGGGCTCACCGTCGGCCCGCACCCTATGGCTTACCAACGTGCCCAAATGGACGCAATGGGCATCCGCAGAGCCATAGACCTGAGCGCCATTCCCAATGGCCAGCGCACCCGCATTGGAGGATGCGTTATTGCCCGCCAGCGCCCGGGAACCGCCAGAGGTTTTGTGTTCCTCAGCCTGGAAGATGAAACCGGCGTCGCCAATGCCATCATCATACCTGATCTCTTTCAGAAGAACCGCCTATTGATAACCGCCGAACAATTCATCATGGTGGAAGGCATTCTGCAGAACCAGGACAACGTGATTTCGGTCAAGGCCGAGCGTGTTGCACCGATATCTGTAACTCACGCGCAGACCAGTTCCCACGATTTTTACTGATGACTAGAGTTACAAGTTCATGAATACATGTCAGCTATAATGGGCATGCAGACAGGGCTTTCACCCGCTTGCTGGACACGGCAGCCGAGCCCGCGCAAGGAGCATCCATGGCTATTCAGAAGACCGAGAAAATCTGGCACAACGGGAAACTCATTCCATGGGACGCTGCGCAGATCCACGTGATGTCCCACGTGGTCAATTACGGCTCGTCGGTGTTTGAAGGAGTCCGCTGCTACTCCCTGCCCAGTGGTCCCGCAATCTTCCGTGCGCCCGAGCACATGCAGCGCTTGCTGGACTCGGCCAAGGTTTATCGTATTGACGTCGATTACACGCGCGAAGAGCTCGTATCCGCCATATTGCAGGTGGTCAAGAACAACGGCGTCTGGCCGTGCTATATCCGCCCCATCGTTCTGCGCGGATACGGAGAAGCTGGAGTCAACCCCTTCAACTCTCCCACTGAGGTCTACATCTGCAACTATCCCTGGGGCAAGTACCTGGGCACCGATGCGGAGCAGGGCGTCGACATCTGCATCTCCTCCTGGACACGCATCGCGCCCAACACGCTTCCGGCCATGGCCAAGTCGGGCGCGAATTACATGAACTCACAGCTCATAAAGATGGAAGCCATCGTCAACGGCTATGCGGAAGGCATCGCCCTCGATGCCGAAGGCTACGTGAGCGAAGGTTCGGGCGAGAACGTGTTTGTCGTCCGCAATGGCATACTGCAGACCGCTCCGCTGGGGAGTTCCGTGCTGCCGGGGATCACCCGCGATTCCGTCCTTCAGATCGCGCGCGAATTAGGCATTCAGGTAGTGGAGCAGGTCATTCCTCGTGAGCTCCTCTACATTGCGGAAGAGGCTTTCTTCACTGGCACTGCGGCCGAGGTCACATCAATCCGTTCGGTCGACAAGATCAGCGTTGGAAAAGGCATAACTGGGCCAATTACCAAAGCGATTCAGAAGGAGTTTTACGCGATTATCCGTGGTGAGAAGCCCGACCGCTTCAACTGGTTGACGATGGTGCCGGTGAGCACCAAGCAGCCGGTGACCGTTTAGAGCATTGTTGGCTCGTCCTTGTGCTTTTCAACCGGAGTTGAAGACAACTATTCGGAGGACTTATGGCAACACCTCAGCAAGACGTGACACCAGAATTCGCAGTGGCTTTTCGAGATCTCATGCTGGACGGCATCATCCGAGAATTGCCGATCACGAAAAAAGTCCTCGCGGCCGTTCCCGACGCCAAGAGCGATTACCGTCCTGATCCCCATGCCCGTACTGCCTGGGAGTTGGCTTGGCACCTGGCGAACACCGATGTTCAGTTCCTCGACGGAATCGGCGATCTCAAGTTCAGTATGAACAATCCCGAGAGCAAACCGAAAATCATCGCCGAACTCATTGACTGGTACGAGAAGAATTTCACACGGGCGGCAGACAAAGTTCGTTCACTAACGCCGGAACAGTTGGTTACGCCGGTCGATTTCATGGGCGCATTCAACTTCCCGGCAGTGTTCTATCTGGGATTCCTCAACAATCACAGCATCCACCATCGCGGAGAGCTTGCCACCTATCTGCGTCCCATGGGCTCCAAGGTTCCTTCAATTTATGGAGGCAGCTACGACGAGCCATTCCAGGCGCCAGGCTCAAAAACTGCTGCTTAGCTTCTTGTTCAAAAGAGACCGTTCCGCGGAGGGATCTTTATCTGCTCAAGGAAAAGCAGACGCAATTCAGGCCTAGCTCTAGCGTCCGGCCCAGAGGATTTGCACGGGATAACGCTGAAACATGCGGTCCGCCGTAATGAGGATCATGTCTTCCAGGTTGGCCTGCGCAATCAGCAGCCGGTCAAACGGATCGCGATGATGAGGCGGTAAGGCGAACCCTGCCAACGCATGCTGGTGTGAGACAGGCAACGGACGTAGGCCTTGGTCCGCCATGCGACGTGGAACGTAGGATCCGGGTGGTTCCGGAAGCTGGAGTTTCCCAGCCGCAGATTTGATGGCGATCTCCAAGGACGACGCGGCGGACAGAAATATGTCATTACCGAGATCGGCGAACACACTGCGCGCCTTTTCCGAGATCCGCTCCATTTCCAAGACGCTCCACAGCCAAATACCCGTATCGAGAAGATATCTCACTTTTTCCTCTTCTTCTTTCGCTGCACGGCCGTTTTTGGCGGCTCTGCCATCAGAGGTGCATAGAACAGCGACTCAAGTTCGGGATCAGGAGCATCGAAGTCGTCAGCAATCCAGATCTTGCCACGATCCATACCCATCGGTCGTGAGGTCATCTTTGGTCCTGCCGCAATCAATTTGGCTACGGGCACGCCGGCGCGCGAGATTGTTATCTCTTCCCCGTTCGCGACACGCTGCAGAAGCCGGGACAGGTGAGTCTTTGCTTCATGGATGTTTACTTCCATACCAGCTTGCAATAATAGACTAAGTCTGTGGACTAAGTCCATGGCCCCGGTCGGGGCGGATGTGCCCGTATGGACCGCACTGGCACGAAGAGGTGAGGCGGATCGCAGCCGCACTCCGTTACCTAGGTCATCTTGGGCAAGATGGCTTTTCGCGTCATCATTACGATTGTCAAGGGGACGTGTGCAATGAATATTGATGATCTGCTGCGCATCGCCATGGAGCAGCGCGCTTCCGACTTGCACTTGAAAGTCGGTAACTATCCTCACCTGCGTGTTGACGGAGAATTGAATCCCCTGACCGATCAGCCTCGGGTGAGTGCTGAAGATATGCTCACCATGGCCTTCAGCATGATGTCCGCGCGCCAGAAGCAAAAGTTCAAAGAAACAACCGAAATTGACATGGCCTATGGCGTCGCCGGGCTGGGCCGTTTCCGTGTCAACGTTTTCCAGCAGCGCGGAAACGTTGGCCTGGTACTTCGCGTAATCCCTACGAAAATTCGCGCTCTTGACGAACTGTACTTGCCTAAGATTGTGGAGCAGGTCTGCGATATGCCTCGCGGCTTGATCCTGGTCACGGGCGTTACCGGTTCCGGTAAGTCCACGACTCTGGCGGCAATGATTGACCGCATCAACTCCACTCGCGCCGAGCACATCATCACGATCGAAGATCCAATTGAATTCTTACATCGGGATAAGAAAGGCTACGTCAATCAACGCGAAGTAGAAGTCGACACGCCTTCATTCTCGGCCGCACTGCGCGCTTCTCTTCGTCAGGATCCGGACGTAATCCTGGTCGGCGAAATGCGCGACATGGAAACCATCGGCACTGCCCTGCACGCTGCCGAAACCGGGCACATGGTCTTCTCCACATTGCACACTCTGGACGCGGTAGAAACCATCAACCGAATCATCGCTGTGTTTCCGCCTCCGGAACAAAAACAAATCCGATTGCAGCTCGCAGCCGTATTAAGAGCCGTCATCAGCCAGCGGCTTGTTCGGCGCTGCGATGCTGAAGGCCGCGTGCCTGCCGTTGAAGTGATGATCAACACTGCATACATTCGCGAATGTATTCTTGTGCCGGAAAAGACACGCTCGATCCGCGATGCGATTTCTGCGGGAACTTCGCAGTACGGTATGCAGACATTCGACCAGTCGCTCTGGGATCTGTTCCAGGCTGGCCTTATCAACTACGAAACCGCTCTTGAAAATGCCTCCAACGCCGACGACTTTAAGCTGCGCATGCAGGGTGTATCGTCTACGAGCGACATCTCCCGCAACGCCATGCAGGCGACAGGATACGGGGGCCGCTGAGTTTTCTCCTCTAGCACCGAACAAGGCGGGCGCTTTGCCCGCCTTCTTTTTGCCTATAGAAAGAGTACTTCGAGGAGTTCAGCGGGTTCCGGACGCCGGGTATAGTCCGGATCAGCCGAAGTGTAGAGAACTGAGCCATCGCGCTCGACGATGAATGTCGCTGGGATTGGCAGCTCCCAGCTGTTGTCTCCATTAACAAAAGGAACATTGACAAAGGCCCGGCGATAGACGTCCTGCTGATCTTCAGGCACGCGATAAATGAGACCAAACTTGCGCGCCACCTGGTTGCCGGCATCACTCAACAACGGAAAAGCGAGCTTGTGTTGTTCCGCCATGAAAGAGGACTGGCTCACCTTTTGCGGTGAAATTGCCGCGAGCGATGCGCCGGAGTGCTTGATTTGCGGGAGCACGAGGCTCATAGCCTGAAGTTGCGCCACGCAGAACGGGCACCAGCGCCCGCGAAAAAAGATGACGATCAGCCTGCCGCTTTGCAAAAGTTCATGCGAGGAAACGGTGCTTCCATTCTGATCTTCAAGCTCGAACGACGGGGCAGGGCTGCCAACCGGCAGTACGCGATTCAGAATCCCAGAGTCCCTCAGCTGCTGAACCACGCGAGCGTGAACAGCCTGAGTTTCAGCGCGAACATAGGCGTCAGCCAGTGCTTTGCGCTCGGCGAGTTGTTCCCTGAGAAGCCGGACGTCAGCCGTGGTCGTCGATTCTTCGTGGGAGCGCCATTTCATAGTTGGACCTCAGACTGCGGACCGCACACTTCGGAGCTCAGCCTCAGGAACCAACCGCCAGAATATTGGTCCGGGTCGGAGCCCTGACGTCCGATGTCGTGAGGTCCGACGCCTACATCGGCAGCTTCATCCCTGCCAGCTTGCGTGCGAAACTGCCCTTGCCCATCTGCTTGAACATCTTTCTCATCTGCGCGTACTGGCGGAGCAGGTTATTAACTTCCTGTGCGCTAGTACCCGATCCGCGGGCGATTCGTTTGCGCCGGCTGCCATTGATCACTTCGTGATGGGCGCGCTCGTGGGCGGTCATAGAGTTGATGATCGCTTCTACCCGGTTAACTTGCTTCTCATCGACCTTGTCTGCGTGCTTCTGCAAGCCGGCAAACGGACCGATGCTCGGCAGCATTCCCACCAGGCTCTGTAGCGAGCCCATCTTCTTTACCTGCCGTAATTGATCGCGAAAGTCTTCCAGCGAAAAGCCGTCGCCAGTGAGCGCCTTGCTGGCAAGCTCCTGAGCCTTCTTCTTGTCCATCTGCTGCTCGGCTTTTTCGATCAGCGAGAGGATGTCTCCCATCCCTAGAATGCGCGAGACGATGCGGTCAGGGTGGAATGGCTCTAACGCATCATATTTTTCGCCCACGCCGATGAACTTGATGGGCTGCCCCGTAACTTGCCGGATGGAGAGCGCTGCGCCACCTCGCGCATCGCCATCCATCTTCGTGAGCACGACGCCGGTCAGCGAGAGCTTCTTGTGAAACTCGTCGGCTGAGCGGACGGCGTCCTGGCCTGTCATTGCATCGGCGACAAACAGGATCTCCTGCGGATTGAGCAGCCGTTTGAGTGACTGCATCTCATCCATTAGCTGTTCGTCGATGTGCAGGCGGCCCGCAGTATCTACGATCAGCACGTCACAGCCTGTATTTACCGCCTCGCGCCTGGCTTCTTTAGCAAGACGCTCAACTGTGCCTGTATTAGATTCCTTTACTTCACCCTCGTATAAGTTTGCTTTGATTGCCTGAGCGACGATTTTCAGCTGCTCGCGGGCCGCGGGACGGTACACGTCCACTGAAACCAGCAACGGCCGATGGCCGCCGTTCTTCAGCCAATTCGCCAGCTTTCCGGAAGTCGTAGTCTTACCGGATCCTTGCAGGCCCGCCATGAGCACAGTCGTCGGAGGCTGTGACGCGAACTTCAACCGGGCAGTGTCACGGCCGAGAGTTTCGATTAACTCATCCCGGAGAATCTTAATGACCTGTTCGCCGGGCGACAGTGCCGTCATCACCTGCTTCCCGACCGCTTTTTCCTGGATATGATCGATCAGTTGCTTGACGACTTTGAAGTTGACGTCGGCTTCAAGCAGCGCCAGGCGAATTTCCCGCAGCGATTCCTGAATATTTTCTTCGTTCAGGACAGCCTGTCCGCGGAGTGTCTTAAAAGCGCGCTGAAGTTTTTCCTGAAGATTCTCAAACATAAGGACCGAATTAATTCTAGCAGTCCATTAGGAGTGAGTTCAGGCAGAGACGTGAGTGAAAATCTCTTTCGCGGCAATTACCGTGTTGCAGTGAATGGTTACGGTGTCCTTCAACCTTTGTGCATAGCCACCGGCATAAGTCACCATCACGGGAATATCACGTGCGCGGGCTACGCGAAACACAAGTTCGTCGCGTTTCTTCAATCCTTGAATGCTCAATGCCAGCCCGCCCAGCTGATCCTCGCGGTAGGGATCAGCACCGGCAATGTAGCAGATCAAATCAGGCTCGAATTGCCGTAGTCCGGAAGAGAGAGCGTTATCAAGCCAGGCCAAATAATCCTCATCGCCGACTCCATCGGGCAGATCGACGTCAATCGACGAATGGGGCTTCCACATGGGATAGTTGTTTTCCTGATGGAGAGAGATTGTGAAAACGTCGCCAGCATGTGCGCCACGCATCTTGGCAGGCGGGGACGTCGTCACCGTCGCTGCGGAAACTGACGGTAGCGGCTCGCTGGCAGTTCGAGTACCCGCAAAGATCGCGGCTGTACCATTGCCCTGATGGACGTCGCAATCCACCGTCATTGCGGTGCGAATTTTGTTATCCCGCTGCATGCGCCGGATCGCCACGGCTACGTCGTGGATCATGCAAAAGCCCTCACCGTGGTCCGGGAATGCATGATGAAACCCTCCACCAATATTGAATGAGACACGGTCCTTCAAAGCATGCTCGGCAGCGAGAATCGAGCCCCCAGCGGCCAGCCAAAAAGCGCGCACCAACTCCGGCGAATAGGGAATTTCCATCTGCATTTCTTCCATGGCGCTAAGCGTGCCCTTTTTCAGTTTCTCTACATAGTTGGGAGTGTGTACGAGCAGAATGTCCTGGTCGGAAGCTGGTTGCGGGTTTATGAAATCAGATGGTGCGGCAGTTGCTGTTTCAAGCAGATGCTCATGGATCAGCCGATATTTCTGAGCCGGAAAAACATGGGTCCCTATCGGAAGGTAATAATCATCGCTGTAAACCAGCTTGAACGGGAGCATGGCGAACTACTAGATGATAACGCTCCCGCGGTTCTCGCGAGCCTTTTGGCGTCAAGCGACGGCCGTTTAGGACTTCAGCTGTGCTAACGCCTTTCTCACGTCATCAGCGGCGGAGTAGTTCGGATTGATTTTCAGCACCCGTTCCAGATGTTGGCGGGCCAGCGTAGGCTTCTCTGTTTTCTCGTAAGCCAACCCAAGGTGGTAGTGGACGGTTGCATCTTCAGGGGCTTTATTCTTTTCCGCAAGCTTCAGCGCCTCCTGAAACAGATCAATCGCCGACTGGTAAGCGCCTTTTTGGTATAGGACCCAACCCAAGGTGTCGGCGGCATTCGGAGAGTCCGGCATTCCGCGACGGGCAGTTTGCGCGAGCGAGAGTGCGACGTCGACATTGCCGCCAGTCTCGAGCATTACGTACGCGAGATTGTTAGAGGCGAGCGGGTTGTCTGGCTTCAAATCCAGAGCTTTTTGATAGGCGTCTTTGGCCTTCTGCCAGTCTTTTTTCGATTCATAAAGCTCACCCATCAGAATGTAGAAGCTGGCTTCGTTCGGGTTATTCTTGATCGAGTTCTGGTACGTGGCAATGGCTTCGTCAGTCGCGCCCTTGGCGACTTGCACCCGCCCTAACTTCAGCAATGCGTCAGAATTATTTTTATCTAGTTCTGCCGATTTCTTTAACGCAGCCTCTGCTCCGTTCATATCCTTCTTGTTGTTTAAGAGAACAGTTCCCAGGAGGTCATAGAAGGCGCTGCTGTCAGGGATCTTGGATATTTGAGTGTTGGCGGCAACCACCGCTTTGTCTGGTTGGTTTTGCGCCAGATAAGTGTTCATTAGTCCACCGAGCGCATCTGTGGAGCGCGGATCATTGTCCAACGCGTGCTGATAGGCTTTCTCCGCCATGGCAAACTGCCGCTGCACAAGCCTCAAATTGCCCATCTGGACGTAGCCCACCGGGCTTTGCGGCGCAACCTCGATCGCCTTGTGAACATCGGCTTCAGCTGGGGGAAACCGCTTGCGCGCGATATTGGAAACCGCTCGTAAGGCGTACCCATCCGGTGAAATCGGCTGCAACTCGACAATCTGTTTGGCGCTCTGCTCCAAGGCATCCATATCGCCTCGGCGCAAAGCGGCGGACGCCAGCGCGCGGTGTGCCTCCACCAGTTCGGGACGCAAGCGCACCGCATCGCGCCATTCGTTTTCGGCGCGGGCAAGATTTCCCAACTGATCGAACGCCAGACCTAAATGGAAATGTGCTACTCCACTGTCTGGGTCATTCTTCAGGGCTGTTTGCAGGGTCTGAGTGGCCTCGTTTGCGTGGCCATTCCGGATTTGGATTTGTCCGCGGTAGACCAGCGCCTCGTTATCGCTGGGATTGGCCTTTAACAGCTCGTCATTAAGCTTCCGCGCTTCGTCAAGGCGATTTTTCAAAATAAGTAGCTGGACATAGTTCTTCTTGACCTGAACGTCCTTTGGATGCTCGGTGTGTAGCGACCCGTATTCTGCCGTAGCCTTATCCAGATCGCCGGTGGCGAAATAGAAGTCGCCCAACATGCGGTAGGCGATAGAATTCTCCGGCAGGTCGCGTTTTACTTGCTTCAAGAACTCTTCTGTTTCCGCTCTCTTTCCTTCCGCTAAGAAGAGCTTGGCAAGAGCGGCTCGTGGATCCGGATTTTTAGGATCAACCGTAATGGCGTGACGATACTGTTGTTCTGCCTCTGGCAAGCGATTACGCGCCTGGTAGTAGCCGCCCAGCGCCAGCTGTGCATTCATCGCTTGCGGATTCAACTGCACAGACTTTTTCAGATTGCTTTCTGCTGCATCC
>QIAA01000224.1 GCA_003224905.1 Acidobacteriota bacterium | reverse complement strand
TCCGAGGTCATGGATGAATCCAACCAACACCATCCAGCGGGGGTGACGGTCCCTGCGGATGGCCTCAGAGGTCTGCAAGAGGTGCTCGATCTGGGTGAGGTCAGTGTCCGGATCGCTGTCATCGACCAGAGTGTTCAGGTATTCCGCCGCCTCCCAAACGCTCTTCCTGCCGCGCGTCAGTCCGAAGTATTGCTTCTCTTTGCCCAGCACATAGTTGAGGGTTTGCCTCTCGTGATTTGAGCGGTAGAACTCCGCAACCCGTGGGTTGGCCTCGGCGTCATATTGCCGAAATTCGGACTCAGATTTGCCTTCTTTGTAGCGACCTCCCACAAAGTCTTCCCACTGGTCCAACTTGGAGAGGGGATTTGCGGACTCTGCGCCCATGTATTGCCGCTCACAGCCGGCCTTTCATAGTGTAAGGCCGAAAGGCCCGGCCACCAAGGGGTTTCCGAGCCGGAAAAGCGGAACAGAGAGTCTGTAGGCTCCATACGTAGGACGTCTTCAGCGAGGCTCTCAATCGGGCAAGATGACATTGACAAGCGAGTTACAAGGTCATACGCTACGCCGACCTGCGGAGCAAAGACAATCCTTCGGAACAACTGTCCTCCATGTTTGGAACCATTGCACTGAGACTGACGGGATTCGTTCTTATCGTGACGTGTGTGGTGCCGGGAAGCGAGCCGGGAACACCAGTCGCGATCACGCCCGGTTCGCGCATCCTGATGGACGCTCATAACTGTTACCCGTATGGGGGGCGATGGAGAAATCGCATAGAGCGCGCGCTCAAGACCGGTACACCGCTGGCGATTGAGCAGGACCTGTTCTGGCATAGAGATCCTCACACACACCGGTCGCAGTCACTCGTCACCCACGGAAAACCGATCCACGGTAACGAGCCGACCATGCAGGACTATTTTTTTGAGCGTATACGTCCGCTGATGGAGCATGCTTTGCAGGAGGGCGACCACGGAGATTGGCCTCTGGTAACACTCAACCTGGACTTCAAGTCTGACGAATCCGCTCATCATGCCGCGGTATGGAAACTTCTTAAGCAATACGAGGGGTGGATTTGCAGCGCCGAGCGTACAGCCGACATTCGCAAGGTGATGCCGATGACGATCAGACCTCTTCTTGTTCTCACGGGCGACGCCGACAGCCAGGAGCGAGACTTCCATGACATTGTTCCGTTGGGTGAAAGGTTGCTAGCGTTTGGCGCGGTTCATCACAAGGGCAAGAATCCCATGTCGCCCGCCGAGGTTATGGTTCAGGAATCCGCCAACAACTACCGGCGCTGGTGGAACAATCCCTGGAATGTCGTAGAACGCGGCGGTCAGAGAAAGGCCGGGCCTTGGACGACGCAGGACGAGGTTCGGCTCCGGCAGCTCGTGACCCGTGCCCACGAGCTCGGCTTGTGGATTCGTTTCTATACCCTGGACGGGCTTCCGGACCGCGACTTGGCGCGGAACGGCTGGGACAACGGATACAACTTTGGGTCCCGGGAAAAAGCTTCACTACGCTGGATGGCGGCAATCAGCACCGGCGTCGATTTTATCGCTACGGACCAGTATGAGGATGTGGCCGCCCTGGTGAGGACACTGGCAGCGCCGGGACGTTCGCTGGTTGCCGGTTTCGATAGCACACGAGCCGGAACCCTTGCGCTCGGGAGTAATTAGTGTGAAACTTCCCAAATTCAGCTCACCAGGTTCAGGACCAAATAATGGAGGAGAGCAAGTCTATGCTGCGTCGAATCGTTTCCATTTGCTTGTTTTCGCTGTTGCTGAGCCATAGCGCCTGGAGCCAGAAGGATGCGGGAAGCATTGCCGGCACGATCAGAGATGCCTCAGGAGCCACGGTACCGCAAGCGAAGATTACCGTGACCGAGGTAGACAAGGGAACCTCACTGATCACTTCCACTGGCAGTTCAGGCGACTATGTGGCATCCCCACTTATAATCGGGCGTTATTCGGTGAAAGTAGAGAAGAACGGGTTCAAAACGGCGGTGACCGAGGCCATCGAAGTGCAGGTACAGCAGCGCGCGGTGCTCGACATTACCCTCCAGGTGGGGGCAGTTGCCGAACAAGTTACGGTGACCAATGTTGCTCCTCTCCTCGAGGCAGAGACCTCTGAGCTGGGTCAGGTTGTAGACAACCGCAGTGTCGTAAATCTGCCGCTCAATGGGCGAAATTTCGCGCAGCTGGCGCAGCTTAGTGCCGGTGTAGCCCCCAGCGAGCCGGGAGCGCGAAACGCCGGAAGCTACGGATTCAGTTCGAACGGAGGTCGTTCTTATCAGAACAATATTCTCCTAGACGGCATCGACAACAATTCCAATCTCACTGATCTCCTCAACAACACGAGTTACGTCATTCAACCTTCGGTGGATGCGCTGCAGGAATTCAAGGTGCAGACCAACGCCTACAGTGCGGAGTTCGGCCGCGGAAACGGGGCGATTCTCAATGCAAGCATTAAGTCCGGAACCAACCAGTTTCACGGGGACGTATACGAGTTTCTGCGCAACGACAAGCTGGATGGAAGGAATTTCTTTGACAGCGTCCGGCCTGCGTACCAGCAGAACCAGTTTGGCGCTACCCTGGGTGGCCCCGTCGTAATTCCTCATCTCTACGACGGACGCAATCGCACTTTCTTCTTCGTCGATTACGAAGGCTTGCGAGTGCGGCAGGGCGAAACCCTGACCGCCACGGTGCCGTCGGTTGCTGAACGTGCCGGGGACTTCTCTGAACTGCTCGATCTCTCCCAACCGACGGGCGTGCTCGACTGTAACGGGGTAGCGACTTACCCCGGAGAGATCTTCAATAGCCGGCTGGCGCAGACTCAGGGTTCGGGCGCGATCTGCGGAGTCCCGTTTGGCTATGACGGAAGCGGTAACCCGGTTAACGTGATGCCATCATTGGCGATCGACCCGCTGGCCGCGCGTCTGGCCCAGCTTTTCCCCCCGCCCAATGCAGATGGTTCACAGGGGTTCAATTTTGTGGCGAATCCGAAGCTGAGGCAGAATCGCAACAATTTTGACGTCCGGGTGGACCAGAATTTTTCGGGGAAGGACACTGCATTCTTCCGCTTCAGTTATGAGCATCAACCCAGCATCATTCCTGCTGTCTTCCAGGCGACCGGTGGTAATGGCTCCGACTTCGCAACCGGTGACGAAGACCAGTCCTATCGGAGCGTGGCGCTCAGCGAAACTCACCTATTCAGTCCAAAGCTGGTCAACGAGTTCCGCTTCGGCTACAACCGCATTCACTCGCGCCGTTTTCAGTTCAATTTTGACAAGGATATTTCCGGGCAGCTCGGCATTCCGGGCGTCCCCTTTACGCCCATTAATGGCGGCATGCCGGAGTTCGATTTTGGAGACGTGGATTCGATCGGGGATCCCACCTATCTGCCTTCGCTGGAGATTCAGAACACCTACAGCTATTCGGATAATCTGACGTGGATTCGCGACAAGCACACGATCAAATTCGGTGGTGAAATCCGCAGTGAGGAATTCACCATCTTCCAGCCAGCTTCGCCTCGCGGCAATCTCTTTTTCGATGGGCCGCTGACGGACAACCCGGCGGCCACGGGCACGGGAGGCTCCGGTTTCGCGCAGTTCTTGCTTGGATTGCCCAGCGGCGGAAATATAACCAACTTGCACAATGTCGATTACGGCCGCCCGGTCTATGCCTTTTACTTCCAGGACGATTACAAGGCGACTCCAAAACTGACCCTCAATCTTGGGTTCCGCTACGAACTGTTCATTCCGGTCAGGGAACGTTTCGATGAACAAGGGACGTTTGACCTGGCAACCAAGACCATGCTGGTTCCTAAGGGGCAGACGGCTGAGTTCACGCCGTTGATCGCCGCCAGCATCCCCATCAGCGATACTGCGCCGCGCGGGCTGGTGCCGACCGACAAGAATAACTTCGCACCGCGGATCGGATTGGCGTACAAACTCAGCAACCGTGTGGTATTGCGTGGGGGATATGGGATCTTTTATGGAGGCTATGAAACCGGGCCGTGGTCAAATCCCAGCCCCGGGTTCAATCCTCCATTTTTCGTCACGGAAAGCTACAACCAACCGTGTGGCGCCTCATCCGCGAATCCTGATCCGGGGCAGACGGATTGTTCCATTCCAGGACTGGCACACCTTGCCGATGGCTTTCCGGCAAGTTCTCTGACTGACCCAAACACGCCGCAACTTTTGCAACTTGATCCCAAGATCGCTAACCCATACATGCAACAGTGGAACGTATCAACCGAATATGAATTGCCGGGCCAATCTGTCTTGCAAGTCACGTACGCCGGCTCAAAGGGGACGAGGCTGTACACCTTCTACGATGCCAATCAGGCTGATCCCTCGAGCGATGCCAGTGCGCCGTTCGGCACCCGCCGACCAGTGCAGGAGTGTGATAGTGCCGGGAATTGTAACCCAGTGTTCGACACCAGCATTTCCAATTTTGCATCGAGCGGCTCCTCGATTTACCACTCGCTGCAGACCCGCTTTGAGAAACGGTTTTCGGGGGGATTGTCCTTTTTGGCTTCGTACACTTGGAGCCACTCCATCGACAATGCGTCGTCAGCCAATTTGGGATCGTCCAACAACAGCGGGCCGCGTTTCTTCCGTGCTTTTCCCCAGTGGGAACGCGGGAACTCCGATTTCGACGTCCGCCACCGGTTCGTGTTCAGCTACATTTATGATTTGCCCATCGGACACGGCAAGCATTTCGGCGGTGGCCTGAACGGCGCGGCTGACAAGATTCTCG
>QIAA01000219.1 GCA_003224905.1 Acidobacteriota bacterium | reverse complement strand
TTGTTCACCATCAATGCGATCCATGTGTTAGCGAGCCAATCCCGATGAGGAAACCACCGACTGGAGAGCCGTGTGCGGGAGAACCGCACGCACGGTTCGGAGGGCGGGGACGGCGAGAGCCGTTCCCGACCCCTATCGGACTCGTCGGAGAACTGCGATTAGGGTCGAAGACATGCTCCATTTTCATTCTCTGTGGGCGAGCGTAAGATCATGAAACATTTTGTGGTATCAAAGCTATCATGTTGATCTTGTCTGAAAAGGAAGTTCAAAACCTCATCGAAGTACGGCCTGTAAGTTTGCGATCCTTTCTGTGTGAAAGTTTTCTCGATCCGCTTAGTCCTGGAGAGTCGCCTCTCAAAACCGGATCTTCGCTTGCGGGGTGAACCGATAATTCCCCGCACCGGACTTTAACCGGTAAGTTGCACTGCTTCCGCGGCGCACGGTCAAATCTGAAGTTGGATAGTTAACATTACCTTTGGTCCGCAAACAATGTTTCGAGTGAGCGACATTTATTGACTTTCCCTTTGGCACTGCAATATAAGCACACTCGTAGCGGAGTTGAAGTAACCGGCTCAAGGAGTCATTCGCGGTATGCCGATTCCGTCGCGCACCGAAAACCGCTCCGGCTATGTCCGAGCCGGACTGGCGATGACGACGATCGCCATCCTGTTTACGACCGGGTTGTGGGCGATCGAAGCACCGAGACCGGCCGACACTCGACTAGCGGCGCTGGCGTTACCAACCGCCGCGCGCGCCGACTGGCAACAGTGGGATTCGTTTTTAACCAATGCAGTAAAGAAATTGGCGGAGCAGTTACGTCCGGAGCAGCAGGAGCAGGTGAGCGAAGTTTTCCTCGATGCGCGTTACCAGCTTGTGCAAACGCTTAGCGCCGGCGTGTCAGATCCCGTGCCCCAGTTGTTTTCCGGTACCTGGGAGCGGCTATCGCCTATCATGAAACAAGCCGTCCCGGGGCTCTCCCAGCAGAGCGCCAGTCAATTCACCGGTTTCGCTACAGCCATGGACGGTATCAAATCGCTGACAGATATTGGAAGCCAATTGGGGTTTTTCCGGATCACCCCCGATGCCCTTAGAGGAGCGGCACGCTTACTCGGAACCGGCAATGTTGACCCATTGGCCTATACACTGGACATCGATTCAAGTTTGCGCAATTTGCTTGGCTTCGGTGGCTCACTGCCGGACCCGCGGCCCTCACCGTCGTTGGAGCAGGGACGATTGCAGCAGTTGCGTGAAAAGGCATCCGCGGCTGTTAAATCGCTGCTGACTCGTCCGGCCTACGCCGCCGAGTCCGGTTTCGACCGGTTGAACGAATGGGTGCCGGAAACGAAGGAAGTCCCAGAGTACCTCGTGGAAGTTCAGAAGCTGCTGATAGAGACAAGCGACAGGGTGCTTGCCAAGTCTTCGTTGGCGCCGGAACATCGACAGCTCTATCGGCAGATTGTTTTCGCTACAGGATGGCAGGAGAGCTGCTGGCGGCAGTTCGTCAAAAAAGGGGCAAAACTGGCGCCCCTCGCCTCAACAACAGGCGATGTCGGCATGATGCAAATAAATCGGATCACGTGGCGCAGCCTCTACGACATTAAGGGTCTGACGGGAGATATCTCTTATAACACAAACGCGGGCGCCGAGATCGTACATTATTATCTCACTCGTTACGCCATTCGAAAAAAAGAAAACGAGCAGCCCGGCGGTAATTTGGCGCGATCAACGTACTCGGCTTACAATGGCGGTCCTGGGGCGGTGGCGCGCTATCGCGGTGTGCGCCAAAGTCCGACATGGAAAAAGGTGGACGAGGCCTTCTGGGATAAATTCCAGGCCGTAAGCTCAGGACAGGAGCTGGCGGTAAAAAGTTGTTACGCGCAATAAGAGTCCGCCGCGACACATTCGGCGAATCGAAAAACTATCTCTAAAGGCCCATGAACTATGTTTTCTTGTAGTATGTCATCGCCTCGGGCAGCCACTGCTTGATTTGTGCAATGCGGGTCTCGTCACTCGGGTGCGTAGACAAAAACTCGGGCGGTTTGCCGCCCTTTTGGACCTTAGACATGCGCTCCCAAAATCCCACGGCTGCGGAAGGGTCATAACCGGCCTTCGCCATTAAGATTAAACCAATGTGGTCCGCCTCGGATTCTTGGCCTCGGCCCCAGGGAAGAATCACCCCAACATTGACGCCCAATCCGTATGCCTGGGAAAAAGCTTCGGTGTACGCTGGATTGACCATACCTACGCCGGCACTAAGAACCTGCCCGATCAACTGGGCCCCCACGCTCTGGCTCATGCGCTCCGCGCCGTGACGGGCCAGTGCATGAGCCACTTCATGCCCCATGACGACGGCGATGCCGGTTTCGTCCTGAGCAACCGGCATGATGCCCTCCCAAAACGCGACTTTTCCGCCGGGAAGGCAAAACGCATTGACTTCCTTGCCCTCCAAAACATTGAACGCCCATTGGTAGTCAGGTTTCGCTGCGGCGGCGGCAATCCTTTGACCAACTCGCTTCAACTGCGCTTGCCACGCCTGGTTTTTGGAAAGCGGAGTCTTCTTAAGAATGTCTTCGTACGCATCTACGCCCAACTTCTTTTCGTCGCCCTCGGACACGAGGCTAAGCTGGGAACGACCGGTATATTCTACGGCTTGGCAGCCAAAGCCAAATAGGGCGGCGCATAGCAGAAACACGCCCCAGTCCAACGTTTTTATTTTTGTCTTTGTCATATGCTTTTCCTTCCGCGTATGGATTACTGAGCTACAATCTTCCGCGGCAGCGCAACTTTCTTGGTATCGGTGCTTGGAACCTAGCGGAGTCAACATGGTCGTGTCAAACCGATTGCCCCGAGGCAAAGATACTTCTCGCGAAAATTATGAGTCGCTGCCGCTGTTGTTCTCCGCAGGAGCGACGCCGATGCGTTCGCACAGTTCTGCGCGATGGCTGCGCTAGTGCGATGGTCACGAATTGCTGCTCGGATTTCCGCGAGGGCTCGCCCAACGAAGCAACTGTGGAGTTGAATTCCTCTTTACACCTTCGAAGGAGAATCACATGGCAGATTTATTTCGGCTATCGGCGAGTGAAGCCACGGCACGCATTCGCGAAGGCAAACTCACGTCCGAAGCTTTGGTCCGCTCCTGTCTCGAGCGGATCGATTCGCGGGAATCACAAGTCAAAGCCTGTGTTCATTTGAACGACGATTTTGCCCTGGCTTCCTCCCGAAGAATAAGCCTGGCAAAGGGATCGCGCCGTAGGGGTCAATTTTGGGGTTAAGTCTTGTTGTATTTTGACATTTTGATTTTCGTTGGTCTCACCTCGCATGGTCAATGTGAGAGCGCGGTCCTGCTAGCGGACGCTCGCTGGATCCTTGGCCTCGCGCGGGAACCAGCCGCCGAGGCGGTGGTAGAACGTAAAAAAGGTTCGCGTCCCCTTTTCTCGTCCCTTTTCGCTGGATTTGCTTTTAATTTCCGTAAGAAAATTCACAACTTTAGTTTTTGGGACTCTGGTTCCAGAGACATTTCTCATATGATAGAGAACCTAAGCGCCCGTTCCAAGGATATACGCGGTAGACATGGAAACCGAGCGGGTAGGACGGAGGTAAGTAGGAGGCCATCTATTGCATTGGATGAGATAACGGCCATCTACGAATCTTTTACTTGCTGGAGCAATCCCTTTACCCTACATTGAGGGTCCCTGTGCATGCGGGAGCGAATGGTCCCGCGGTGGGCCAACTCATGCATGGAAAGACCCCTATGCAACCCTCCGCCTCAGAGGACGACCTGGACCTCATTCGGCGCGTGGTCAGACGAGACCGCCAAGCGTTCGAGACTCTCTATCACCGCTATTCGCCCGTCGTCTACCGCTACTTGTGGAAATTAATCCGCCAACGAGAAAGCGTTGAGGAAGCAATGAATGACGTGATGATGGTCGTTTGGGAGACCGCGTCGCGCTTTAACGGAACCTCGCGACTCTCAACCTGGATACTGGGTATTGCTTACAACAAGGCGCTCAAGGCCCGCGCACGGTCTGCTCGGTTCGATGCCGAGGTCCGAGAGGCGGAGCCATACGGAGTCGAGCCCAGCGGCCCTGAGGATGCCTGGGCCCACCGTGAGTTGGCCAGCGCTGTGGCGCGGGCCATTGACAACCTGCCTCCTGAACAAGGGGCGGTTGTGGAGCTAACTTACTATCACGACCTGTCATACGCGGAGATCGCAAAGATTGTTGGGTGTCCTGTGAACACTGTGAAGACCCGAATGTCGCATGCCCGCCGACGGCTGGCTTCAATGTTCGCCGCTTGGTCGAAAAGATCATGATCAGAAGAAGGAACTGAACAATATGCGAGACCCGAGTGATGAATCCCATGGGAACCAGCACCAAAAAGTGTGGGAGATCCTGCCCTGGTACATCAACGGCACTTTGGATAGTCACGAACACGAATTGGTGGCGCGCCACATTCTGAGGTGTCAGAGCTGCGCGGACGAGGTCGCGCGATGTCAGTCCATCGCCACGGCAGTCCGCAGCGCCAAAGAGGGAGTGTGGACGCCGTCACCGGAGCATCTTGCGCGTCTAATGGAGCGCGTCGACCGTGCAAGCACGTCGGCTGCTCCGGAGCACTGGCGAATTCGTGTCCGCGAGTGGATCGAAAAAATCCGGCTTCATTTCCAGGAGACACCGTCCTTATTCCGTTGGGCATTGGCCGCGCAGACTGCGGCGATTGTCCTACTAACCGCGGCTATTGTATGGCAGGCTTCGGTCGCTCCTTATTTACTCTATCGGACACTGTCGGACGCGGCTAGCGGCCCGGAGCCGGGTCGAGTGCATCTTCAAGTGGTTTTTGCTGACGATATAACCGAGCGGGAATAACGGAGCGGGAAATCAGGACATTGCTCAGCAGCCTGGGAGCCACGATTGTGGCAGGGCCGACCCCGATGGCCGTCTACACTGTAGCTTTAGCCGGTGACGATCGCGAAGGACCTGCGCGAACTCGGGAGACACTCACGGTATTGCGCGCACATCCCAAAGTGCGTTTAGCCGAAGTAAAACAGCCGTGATGATACGAATATTGTCTCTGCTCGCCGGGCTAGCGCTTTTAACTGCCGGGTGTAGCAGTCTCGCTTTACAACAAAGAGCTGATGAAGAGCCTGAGGCACTTCCCCGACAGCTACAGGCTCGGCAGGTGATTGTCACCCTTGCTCCAGCCACACCAGAGGTGTGGGCCACCCTCGCCAAAGAGCTTTCGGGCGATTATGGCCTGGATCAAGTCGGCGCTTTTCCGCTTACCTCGCTCGGCGTGCAATGCGTTGTTTTTCAGGTAAGCGAAAGTCGTCCGCTAGACGATGTGCTGGCGCAGTTAAGGGTTGACCCTCGCGTGGAATCAGTCCAGCAGAACCAATTTTTCCAGGGTCTCGGAGCGGCTGCTCGAGATCCGTACGCGTCTCTTCAATATGGGCCGCGCGCGGTCCATGCTGATCGAGCCCAAGCCTGGGTAACAGGTCGAGGTGTGCGCGTAGCTGTTGTTGATACTGGGGTTGATACAAACCACCCCGACCTCGCGGATCGAGTTGTCAAGACAATTAACTTTGTCGAAGGAGGCGAAAAGACGTTCACGGCCGATCAGCACGGCACTGCTGTTGCTGGCGTGATCGGGGCGCGGGCCGGCAATGGGCTCGGCATCTACGGAATCGCTCCTGATGCCGATCTTTTAGCTGTAAAAGCATGCTGGCATCGCCGCCCCGGAAACCCGGAGGCGTGGTGTAGTAGCTGGACCCTCGCCAAGGCGATCGACTTTGCCATTGTTGAGCGGGTTCGGGTTCTAAACCTCAGCTTATCCGGACCTCCTGATCCGCTTCTTAGGCGGCTGATCGTTAAAGCCATAGATGAACAACGCATCACGGTAGTGGCTGCCGTGATGGAGGGTGGAGATCCGGCGCTTAGCTTTCCCAGCAGCTTATCGGCAGTAATCGCTGTGGTGGCCAGTGACGCGCAAGGGAACGTGCGCGCACGTATAGACAAACATCCAGCAACACTGGCTGCACCAGGCATTGAGGTGCTGACCACGGTGCCTAATGCCGGCTACGATGTTCTCTCCGGCAGTTCCTTTGCCACAGCTCATGTTTCCGGAATTGTCGCTCTTTTGCTCGAAGCAAATCCACAATTGTCGCCGCGCGAGGTGAGAGACCTACTAGTCGACACAGGCCGCCCCGTGAATAAAAACGATCCAGAATCCGTGTCACTCCGTCATGTGGATGCTTGTGAGGCGCTGCGGCGAGTTGTGCGTGACGCATGTTCGTAGATATTTTTTCCCGCGATCTACCGTGATGATTTTGAAGAGCCTAAATACGCGCTCCTGCCAAAAATGGACTTCTTGCAACTGACCTCACTGTCTTCGCGCTATCCTAATCCTTAGCGTTAGACGAAGCTAATAACGTCAAGTCCCCCTACTCATTCCCTGCCCGCGATCGATAGGCCGCGTCCCATTTGCAAGCCTATATAACCAGGACGCGTGAGAACCTTTTGCTTACGCAGAGGGATACACCGCACACCTCACTGAACGCGAGGACGTGGCGCGCCGGGGGCGGTCAAAACGCCGCATCCTTTTGTGTCACACCCATTGCGTTAGGAGGAAAGTCCATGAACAAGAACGGCGTATCACTGCGTTCAACTTACTCACCCCCTGGTGAAATTCGACCGGGTCACCAGAGCTTAAGAGATCAACACCGTCCCATCGAAAACGGAACTCTCACTATCGCGCAACCTCACTCAGCGGATAATCGTCGCGGAGAGTCACGGTGGGCGATCAGCCGTCGAGCAAGCCTTGTCGTCTTTCTGGTTCTGGCGGCTTTGACTTGGACGCAGTGCGACTTCAGCAGGCGGCAGAATCCAGACTGGAAGCCCGTTCTTGCACTCGCGGATGCGGCGCGAGAAAAGGGCGATCTCGATTACGCGAAGCATTTGTATTTGCAAGGGGGGAAGTTCGCAGTCTGGCGCGACGATTGGGCGGGGTTACTCGCCGCCGCCTGTGGGACTAAAAGGCTGGAAAGAGAAAGAGGTCCTTATTCCTCTACAAATGCCCTGCTTCTTCGCGCAATGGTCGCAGCCGAGAAGAGGCAAAGTCGATCTGGCCTCGTTGCAGTAGCAAAAGCCTTTGCAGTCCTTGGGAACGACAAAGTCGCCTCCATGGTCCTGTCGCTCATCGAGAAAGACTGGGTCGAAGAGACTCATGACTCGGCTGCTGTTGTTTCGCATGGCTGTTGGGACACGTAAAACGAGAACCCGTTGTTGAAAATAATTTTCGGCCTGGGCTCGGACGAAGCGGTCGTTGGGCGGATGGATTGCGCTAGAGCGCAAAGCTCGTGCTTACAAGATCGTCTGCCCCGAGAAATCAGAGACCGTTAATCAGGGAAAATGGATTTGCCAAATGAGATTTACTTTAGGAGCGAGAGGAATTTTATGAATGAGTTTTTGCTGCTTGTGACAGTTACCATCTGTCTAACCATTAATCCCCTTTACCGTAAACCTAGGAAAAATTACTTCATCGCGAAGCGGCGAATCGAATGAGCTTCGAGAACATTCGCTCACGTCCAATAGGAAAGCACCAATAACCCATATGAAATAAGAAAGGAAGAAGAAATGAATACCATAGTTACAACCAAAATTAACGAAGTCGAAAATGATACCAATCTCCGCTTATGGTGCTCGATGGAGCATGCGATCATGAAGAAGCATGTACGTTTGACGCTCGGAGTCGCCCTTGGCTTGCTATCCGTGCTACTCCCACTTCGGCAGGCCGCTCACGCGCAGGGCAACACAGCCAAGGACTTTGTTGCGCCCGCCGTCTTTCAAGCCGCTGGAACAACCACCAGCTCGATCCAGAGCACTGTCGATGCGTTTCGCGCGGCTCTCGACAACATTAACACTAACAATAACAACAAGCCCGGCCCGCTCGCGAGCGGTCACCGCGAGATCAACTGGGACGGCGGGAACACCGCCAACGTGGCCACGGTGATCAGTGGGACCCCGTTCGATGGCTTCCTGGTCACTCGCGGCGCGCTCTTCACCACGGACGGCACTGGGTTCGTCCAGGCTCCGCCCGCGGGACTAGCAGACGTGAACGTGTTCAACAACCCGACGTACGGCACTATCTTCAAGGCGTTTAGCCTGTCGCGGCTATTCAGCGCGATCGGGAGCAACATCACCGAGGTCGACTTCTTCGTGCCTGGCGGGGGCAACATACCTGCGACGGTCACCAGTTTTGGCGCGGTCTTCACAGACGTTGATCAGCCGGATGGGAGCGGCCCTGGAAAGAAGAAGGGAAACCGCGACGCCAGTACGCTGATGGAGTACTTCGACGCGCACGGCAAACTTTTGTTCAGCAGCTTCGTTCCGGCCTCGCCGGGCGATGGGAGCCTTTCCTTCTTCGGCATCGTGTTTGAGGACGCGCGCATCGCGCGGGTTCGGATCACAACCGGCGACGTTCCCCCGGGGCCGGATGATGATAGGAAGAACGACATCGTTATGATGGACGACTTTATCTACGGCGAGCCACAGCCCTTAAATTAATGGAGCAGAACCGACGCAGATGGGGAAATACCGTCAGGGTCATTGTCATGGCGCGGCAGCGGGTACAAAGATCCAAGGACAATGACCCTGGCTCCGACATTTGCAACGTATGCGGGCTAGCCAAGGTTGATTTCGACGTACCGGATAATGTGTGGAAGGCAGTGGTTCCGAGCAAATACCAGAACGAATTTGTGTGCGTTGAATGTTTTGGAAACTTTGCTTGCGAAAAGCAAATAGAACTATTTCGACTTCCAAAGCTCGTTAGCTGAATCAAATTTGCTCGCATGAAGGGCGTCACAGTGCCGGCCACGCGCTACTCAGGATGAGCGGAAAAAGAACCATGCGCGGAGCCTGCCCTGAGCAACGTCGAAGGGTTCAAATCATTGAACTCACCAAGTTGGTTCCAGACGTTTCAAGCGTTCCAGCCGTTTAAGTAAGGGAACTCCGGTCTACAGGAAATACCGAAATCGCGCGAGAAATTTCGCGTCGCTCACGTGCCGCAGAAGGTTCGGTAGCACCCCCGCCCTTCTGGCGCAGGTTCGGCAAAGGCGGCAAACTCCGGCTGATCGTCGAAAGGGCGCGATAGAATATTCAGCAGCGTCTCGAAAGGCGCGTAATCGCCGCGCTCCACTGCAGCACTCAAGGCTTCCTCAACTCGATGGTTGCGCGGAATGAACGCGGGATTGGCACGCCGCATCGCCTGCGCACGCACCGAAGGTACCACCGCCTCGCGCGCAAGTCGCGCCCGCCAGTGTCCACTCCAGATATCGTAGGCCGACGGATCGCCAAACAGCGCGCGAATCGGTTCCTCCTGGCCCAGGGCCGCATCGGCGAGGTACCGGAAAGCCAGCGTGTAGTCAACTTTCTTGCCCTCCATCGCGGTGAGAAACCCCGTGGCGAGGTTGAGGTCGGCCTCTTCCTCACTCACCACTCCGAGCTTGCCGCGCAT
>QIAA01000093.1 GCA_003224905.1 Acidobacteriota bacterium | reverse complement strand
CCACGCTGACTCAGCCACGACCGCTCGATCTCCTCTAACGTGCGTCCTTTGGTCTCTGGAACCACGCGCCATACGAAGAGAAATGCCGCGATGGCGATAATTGCGTACAGCAGGAAGGCACCCGGAGCTGTGAGCCAACTGGCCAGCGAAAGGAATGTCAACGTAACCAGCAGCGTGCCGCACCAGAGGCAGACCGTGGCAAGCGACATCGCGCGGCCTCGAACCCGCGTCGGGCAGATTTCTGACATCATCACCCAGGTTCCGGTACCCACCCCCACCGCAAAGCAGGCCACGTACGTGAGGACGAAAAGCAACACGATCACGCCCGCAGCTTGAAAATGAATTGCCGCCGAAACTGCAATCAGCGAGAGCGCCATCCCCGCGAAGGCCGACATTAGCAGGGGTTTCCGCCCGGCGCGGTCGATCAAAGCCATACCCAAGATGGTTGCGATGAAATTGATTGCACCAATAATTACGTTTGCCCAGAGCGCGGTGCTTGCAGTTTGATGTGGCACGTGCTCCAGAAAAACGATCGAGCCGTAGTAGATGATGGTGTTGATGCCGGTGAACTGACTGAACAGGGCGATGACGATGGCAACGATCAGCGCTTTTCGGAACGCGGGATCCAGCAGGTTTCCGCTCTCCTCCGCAATGGCGGCACGAATCGCGCGCATTTCTTCGGCGGCGACTTGCGCGCCGCCAATCTGTGAAAGGAAACGCTCCGCCTCGCGGTCTCGGCCTTTCTGCATCAGCCAGCGCGGACTTTCAGGAATGAACAGCAGGGTCAGCAGAAAAAAGACCGAGGGGACGGCGGCTGACGCAAACATCCATCTCCAGTTCGTCGGTCCGGCACCAGTGAGCAGGTAGTTGACGCTGTAGGACAGCAGGATTCCCGTTACAATCGCCAACTGATTCAGCGACACCAGAAGCCCACGCATGCGTGCCGGCGAAATTTCCGCAATGTAAAGAGGCGAAAGTGTGGAGGCGATTCCGATGGCCACGCCGCCCAGCAGACGAGCCACTGCAAACTGAATCAGATCGCGCGGAAGCGCCGCCCCGATAGACGAGACGGTGAACAACGCAGCCGCACCCAGAAGCACTTTCTTGCGTCCGAAGCGGTCGCTGGTGAATGCAGCCAGGCTCGCGCCGATGACGCATCCCAGGAGCAGGCTGCTGGCGGCGACTTCGGTCTGGGAATCGCTCAGCTCAAACTGGCGCTTGATGAAGACAATCGCGCCGTTGATCACAGCTGTGTCGAAACCAAAGAGCAATCCGCCAATCGCGGCCACCATGGCGGGCAGATAAAGATAGCGGGCCGAACCTTTCTGCAACTCTTCGACATGGCCGGTTGTGTTTGCGGTTGGACTCATTTTTGTCTCAGATTGACAGCAAACCTTTGTGCAAGAAGATCAGACCTGCCGCGCCGGCTACCCCGCCATAGCCAACCGCTTTCTGAAAAACGATCGGGACTTCTCGACCGAGCAAAACTTTGGTCCTTCCCTGTATTTTGTCCTGAATCGGAGTGAGCAGTTGCGGACCAGCGGCTGCGATGTTACCGCCAAGAATGAATATCTCCGGATCGAAAGTGTGCATGAAGCTGACAATCGCAGGCGCTAAGTACTCGAACGCGCGGTCCAGCACGCAGCGAGCACTTTCGTCTCCATCAGCTGCAGCGCGAAAGATCGCCTCGGTGTCGGGCGGCTGACCGGTGGAGCCAACAGACAACTTCGCCGGTGCTGCGCGGTGCAGATGCGCGAAGTAGTCGGACTCTATCGCACGTGAGGAAAAGTAGGTCTCCAAGCAGCCGTAGTTGCCGCAAATGCACAGGCCACCGCGAGGGTTTACGGTTACATGGCCGATATGGCCCGCTGAGCCGCCCGTCCCGCGAAGAATTACGCCGTCAACCAACACTGCGCCACCGACACCGGTGCCCAGCGTCAGCATAACGACGTTGCGCCGTCCGCGGGCTGCGCCCCAGAGCACTTCAGCGACAAGTGCCGTGCGCGCATCGTTCTCGGCACAAACTGGTAAATCACCGGCATCGATCAGATTGCTCAGGAGCTGTCCTTCCAGGAAGTACAAATCTCCCGGCAAACTTTTCACGAGCGATGAAGCCGCATCGATGATCCCCTTGCAGCCGATGCCAATCCCTTGTATCGGCTGCTTCGCCGACTTCAATATCGAGTGAACGAAGTCATGGAGAGCAGAGGCGCTGCGCGGCGAGGGGGCACGATAGCTCTCGAGTAAATCGCCGTTTACGCCAACGATGGCAGCTTTGACTGCGGTAGCACCGATATCGACGCCGATTGCCAGCGGGTTCTCGCGGTCACTAGCTACTTTGTCGCTCACAGTGTTTGTGCATTATACGCAGTTTGTGCAATTCTACTGGGCACTGTGGCTATGGTCGAAAACGGGCGAAAGAGGAAGGCGAAGCAACTTGTGTCCGAGCGCGTGCCTGGCAATAAAGGCCCCAACACACAGCGAGCAGGCATGGCTTTTTTCGATCAGACGATGTGCCTTTTGCAGGAGCTGAGGCGCACGCAGGGCGATGTAATTCAGAAGGCTGCGGAATTGTGCGCCGAACGCATTGCCCGGGGCGGGCTGGTTTTTCTTTTCGGCAACGGCCACTCACGCATGATGTGCGAGGAGATGACTCCGCGCCAAGGCTGCTATGCCGGTTTTGTTGCCCTCGTGGAGACGGCGCTTTCGAACCATGCGGCGATCGTTGGCGCAAATGGATTGCGCGCGCCTCTCTATCTGGAGAATTACGAGGGCTACGCCGAGCAGATTCTGCGCAGCTTTCATTTTGGCCCGAATGACGCGTTCATCGTTATTTCGACTAGCGGGATTCGGCCTGTGGTAGTTGAGATGGCAATGGGAGCTCAAGAGCGTGGCCTGCCGGTGGTTGCGATCGTTTCGAAAGCGCACTGCGAGGAAGCAAAGCCCGCGCATTCTTCCGGCAAAAAGCTTACCGATTGCGCCGATGTCGTGATCGATAACCTCTGCCCGCCGGGCGACTGTGTTCTGGAGTTGGAAGGCCTGGAGTGGAGGACTGGCCCGGTATCCACGATCACTGGCGCAATGATAATTAATATGATCCGTTGCGCGGCCGCGGAAAGCCTGCTGAAGCGTGGGGTGAAACCAGTTGTGCTGCCAAGCCATCAGTTCGTCGGCAACACCGGCGCGGCGGAACAGCTGGAAGCCTTCTATGAGGCGTACCGTAAGACCCTCAAACATCTGTTCGAATAGGCACTGTGAAGGAAGTCCTGCTCGTCACCGGATCTTCAGGAATCGCGGCGGCCACGGCGCGTATGTGGGCGGCGGACAATCCGGTGTTTATCGTCGGGATAAATAAAGATGAGTGCCGCAAGCTTACATCTGAACTGGGGGAAGCGGATTTTGCCGCAGCCGACGTGCGCGACGAGGCGGCGGTTCGCGATGCCGTCTCTGCCTGCGTCAGGCGGTTCGGCACGATTCATGCGCTTTTCAACGTCGCTGGCATCAGCGCGCGATCTGTTGGTGATGGCCCCCTTCACTTGTGCACGGCTGAAGCCTGGGACACGGTCATGGATGTGAATGCCAAGGGTACCTTTCTGATGTGCCGTGAAGTGCTTGCTCACTGGACGAAGAATACTCGAAGCGGGGTGATTCTCAACATGGGCAGTGTGACCGCTCGCCATCCGCAGCGCGATCATTTCGCGACTGCGGCTTATGCCGCCAGCAAAGGGGCGATCGAGACAATGAGTGTTTCCGCCGCAGCCTATTATGCGCCGTATGGCATCCGCGTCAACGTCATTGCGCCAGGCCTGGTGCGCACTCCCATGAGTGCGCGGGCTCAGTCAAATCAGCAAATCATGGAGTATATGGCTCACAAGCAGCCTCTGACCAAAGGCATACTCAGTGCGGACGATGTCGCAAGAACGGCTTGCTTTCTTCTACGACCGGATTCCAGCCCGATAACGGGCCAGATCGTAACCGTGGATGGCGGCTGGGCGGTGAGCGAATGAACCCGACAAAACAGATGAACGCCGTCCAGGAACCCGCTTCTGCGCGCCCGGGAAAGCAGCGTCGTCCTTTGCAGACCACCGTAATCGGGAGTTATCCGTTTCCGGGATGGCTGGAGTTCGCGTCTGCACACCTTGACCAATTCGGTGAGGCAGATATCGAGGAACTGCGGACGGACGCAGTTATCGTCGCCGTCCACGACCAACTCGCAGCAGGCCTGGACGTGATTACCGACGGGGAGCAGGGCCGGTACGACTTCAATCTGTCGTTCTACGGACGGCTTGAAGGACTGAATCCCACGCCCCTGTCTCCTCGGCGTTTCGGTCCGCCAGCGCACGATCAACGCGGCAAGTACGAAATTACTGGAACACTGCGCTCGGGCCACGGCTTGGGGGCCGTGGCGGAGTTCAAGCTTCTGCAGAAGATCGCAGCTCCCGGCCCAGTGCTCAAAGCCAGCGTGCCAGGACCGTATACGCTCAGCGGCCGGATCAGTCCGGGTGGAATCTACAAAGACCGATGGGACGTCACCGACGCGCTGATCCCGATTGTACGTAAGGAGCTTGAGCAGCTAGTAGAGGCTGGTTGTCGCGAGATTACGCTCGATGAGCCGTCGATGAGCTGCTACGCGCATCGGGAAGATCCTCGACGGTTTGTGAAGATTTTCGCTGAAACCGTCAAACCGATCATCGGTCAGTGCCGCCTTTCTACTCATCTTTGCTTTGGGAATTACAAAGGGCGTGCGGTCGGGCTGCGTCGATATGCGCCGCTCTTCCCTGCTTTTTTCGAGCTGCCGGTTGATGAAATGCACCTGGAGATGGCCAGCCGCGAGTTCGCAGAAATCGAAATCATTCGGGACATCGCAGAGCGCGGAATAGATGTGGCTGTCGGCATCATCGATGTCAAGAGTTATTACATCGAAACTTCCGGCGAAGTGGCCGAGCGAGTGCGCCTCTGCCTCAAGTTCGCGCCCGCGGAGAAGCTCTCTTTCGCGCCCGACTGCGGACTGAGTCAAACGGCACGTTGGGCGGCACGGCAAAAATTGGCCAATATGGTGAGCGGCGTATTGATCGTCCGGAGAGAACTTGGGCTCGCGTGATCCGGCCGGTTCAATCTCACGACGCGCTGCTTGCAGACATCCACGCTTCGAACCGGCGTGACGGTGGCTTTCGTTTGTGGTGGCTGGGGCAGAGTGGATTCCTGCTGCAGTGGCAAGGCGTTCATGTGCTGCTCGATCCGTACCTATCCGACTCGTTGACCAAAAAGTACAGTCAAACTGACAAGCCACATGTGCGCATGACGGAGCAGGTGATCGATCCTGCGCAACTATTGTTCGTTGATATTGCCACCTCCACGCACAACCACACCGATCATCTGGACGCGGACACGCTATGTCCGATCCTGGAGCGAAATCCAAACCTGAAGCTCGTTGTGCCCGAGGCTAATCGCGCGTTTGTTATCGAGCGGTTGAAGATTGATCCTGCGATTCCCATCGGGCTAAACCATGGCACATCAGTCGAACTCTCCGGGATCAAGTTTTCTGGTGTTGCGTCAGCCCATGAAACTTTGGACCGCGATGAACACGGCCGTGCGCGGTATCTGGGATATGTTCTGCAATTCGGCGGCTGGAGCATCTACCACAGCGGCGATACCGTGCGATACGAGGGAATGTCGGAAAAGTTGCGGCCGTTCAAAATCGATGTTGCGCTGCTGCCTATCAATGGGCGTGCTCCGGAGCGGCGCATCCCGGGAAATCTCTTCGGACGCGAGGCCGCGCAGTTGGCTAAAGACATTGCAGCGAAACTCGTGATCCCGTGCCATTACGAAATGTTTGAATTCAACACCGCCTCGCCGGATGAATTTGTTGAGGAATGCCATCGGCTCGAACAGCCCTTCAAGGTGCTACGGTGCGGCGAGCAATGGCATAGTTGAACCGATCAACCTTAAGCCAACCTTAACATTCAACTTCTTTCAGCCCTATTGTCTCTACTAGGCTTTCTTTCCGCTGTCGTCTTGCATCTCACTTAACAACTTCGCTCCCCCGCTCTGGAGCAACACTCTCTCAGGAGAAAGTCATGCATAAGCTTGTGGCCTTGGTGTGTCTATGTGTGTTCGTGCCCCTAGGCCTTGCCGCACAGGAGCAGCCCAAAGCAACGGTTTTCGGGGGGTATTCCTATCTGCGCAATGGCAGCAGCAACAATTTCGGCGGCAGTAACAGTCTCAACGGCTGGGAAGGCCAGGCTACCTACAACTTCACGCCCTACCTCGGTATTACTGCGGATATTAACGGAAGTTATCGCACCGCTGCTTCGTTCGCACTGTTGCCGGGGGTTTCGGCCTCCGCCAATCAGCGGCTGTACAACTTTCTCTTCGGCCCGACGGTCACAGCCAACATGGGCCCGATTTCCGTTTTCGGACACGCGCTATTCGGCGAGGCGCATTCCAGCCTGGGCGCCGGAGTCAATTTGCCGATTATCGGAGGCCTCTGGCAAGGCCTGACCAGCGCGAATGCGTTCGCTATGGCATTCGGCGGTGGCGTCGATATTCCAGTAAGTCGGCACTTTGCCATCCGCGCCGCTCAGGTTGACTTTGTTCGCACGCAGTTCAGTTCGCTGGATGCGTTGTCCACTGGCCTGTCGAGCAGCACTAATGGCGGACAGAACAGCTTCCGCTATTCGGGAGGAGTTGTGTTTAGATTCTGAACATTACCCTTCGGGAATCGCAACGGCTGGGTTTCTCAGCGAATGACGTGAATGCGAATGCCGAGCTTCAATCTTCCCCATGATCTGTCGGCGGTGTAAACAGGGGCTTTGAGCGCGATTCCGAGAGCAAGACAGGCTCGATCGCCCAAGGACAGACCGAGGGGACGGGTCTGACCGATGAGACTTCCCACAAGTTGCGCGTGCACGGCTGTGAATGGCGCCGCTTCACGAACAGGGGTGAGGATGTCTTCCCAGGTCTCATCTGGGTTGCTGCCCTCGCTTACAAGTTTGCTGTGTACTTCAGCAAGATTAACAGTACTGATTATAGAGTTGCTCAACAGCTCGACTGTCAGTTTCTCTGCACCCGGCTCGTTGTTCAGCACCGCAAGCAAGGCGGAAGCGTCGAGCACAGCCATGTTACTCACGCTTGCCTGCCTCGCGGCGTTCGGCGATCAGTTCGTCCACCAGCGACCTGCCAGGCTTTACATATCGCCGGATGCGCTGCCGGGCCCGTTCGAGCCGGCGTTTCAGAGTTGTGATCCGTAGTTCATCGTCCTCGATTCGCAGTACAAGTTCGTCGCCAGGGTTGATGCCAAGCGCCTTGCGAACCGATGCCGGGATCACCATTCGACCATTCTCATTGATGCGCGTGCGGGTTTCCGTGTGCATTGTCACACTCCCATTAATGTGACATAATCATAGCATATGTCACACCATTGGCCTCTCAAGGTAACGGGTCAGTTTGAGCTTCAAACTGACCCATTACCCCTCTCAAGGAGAGGTGGAAAGTCAAGCCGGCTTTAGCGTATAAAAGTTAATTGGAGCCGCACGCATCCTCTTCCCCGTGCAGCAACAACCGGTACTTAGGAGCTCAGCGAAATACATGTCCAGCCTGACTACAACCCCCACCAAAGGACTGGAAGGAGTCGTCGCCACTACTTCCAGCATTTGCTACATCGATGGCGACCAAGGCGTGCTTGCTTACCGCGGCATCGATATTCACGAGCTGGCTGACAATTCCAATTTTGAAGAGACCTGTTATCTGCTTTGGTTTGGGCAACTGCCCACACGGGATGAGCTGAAAGATCTGGGTCAGCGTCTGGCAGCGGAACGCACGCTGGACAAGGGGATCGTCGAGCTGTTGCGAACGGCTCCGCGGGATACGACGCCGATGGATGTGCTCCGCACCGCCGTCTCTGCGCTGTCGTTTTACGATCCGGACAGAAAGAGCAAAGCCGATGATCACGATGCCAACATCCGCAAAGCGATCCGGCTCACCTCACAGATTGCCATGATCGTAGCGGCCTATGACCGCATTCGAAAGGGCAAGAATGTCGTGGATCCCGACCCATCGCTTTCGCATGCCGGCAATTTCCTGCTGCAATTGAATGGAACCAAGCCGTCTTCCACAGCGGAACGTGCCTTGGACATTGCGCTCATACTGCATGCCGATCACGAACTGAACGCTTCCACTTTTGCCGGCCGGGTGACCGCCGCTACGCTTTCCGATATGCACTCATCCATCACATCTGCTATCGGAGCGCTCAAGGGGCCATTGCACGGCGGCGCGAACGAAGCCGTGTTTACCATGCTGCAGCAAATCGATCGCAATGGCACGGACCCGGTAGAGTACGTGCGCGGGCAGCTAGCGCAGAAAAAGAAGATTTCCGGCTTTGGTCATCGGGTGTATCACACCGAAGATCCGCGCGCGACCCATTTGCGCAAGATGTCTCATGATCTCGGACACTCGAGCGGTCAAGGCAAATGGTATGACATGTCGGAGCGCATCGAGCAGTTTGTGAAGTCGGAAAAGGGTCTGAATGCGAACGTCGATTTCTATTCCGCCTCGACCTACCACACTCTAGGGATCGATGTAGACCTGTTCACGCCGGTGTTTGCCGTTTCACGCATCAGCGGCTGGACCGCGCACGTGATTGAGCAGCTCGATGATAATCGCCTGATCCGGCCGCGAGCGGACTACGTGGGACCTGCGTATCCGCAGCACTACACACCTATAGATCGGCGTTAGTAGCTCTTCTTAGATTCGGCGCGGCTATCGCCGTTGGGCCACGACTCGCAAGCCCAGCCGTTTTCTCGCACTCAGGAATACAAGCGTAAACGCTGCAAGTGAGAGCAGAAGGGAGGCTTCTCCCGGTTCTGGTACCTGGACCGGGCAGATCGTTCCGTGTGAAGGCTCGGTCACTTTGATGGGCGGATGGAATACTGGGCCGATGTACGCCAGGTGAGAGCTTGACGACTGTTGTGCTTGCCCATTGGGTACGCCGAAAGTTCCACCGTGTGGAAGAGAGAGATGGCTCTTTACATTATGCGAGAACAAGGAGCTATGGGTGTACACACCGCGAACGTCGTTTCCAGCCGGCGCGCGGAAGTTCATGCGCATAGTATCGGCCAGAGCCGAACCAGTAAGAACTGCTGTAATGGGGAGGAGAAAGAGAATAACAGCACAACGGCGAAGATGCTTCATCCAGCTGGGGGCCCTTTACAAAGATAACTTCACACTCGTACTCAGCAATTCATCCTCCAAGCTGAGCTGCTGCGAGATCTATGGGTTAGGAGCGCTCATAACCCGGTCGTGAAAGCGATTGCACCTGCCTTTCCGCCGATGGCGAATTTCAGTTCCCTCAAAAAGGCCTCCGAAGGCCGCTTCCAGAGCGGCTTTGGATGAAATGCGGACCCCCCACGAAAGTGGCGTAAAATATCTGCAACCTCATGCGAAGGATTTATTTCGACAACAACGCGACCACACCAGTGCTGCCCGAAGTGCTGGAAGCGATGCAGCGTTACTACGCTGAGTACTTTGGTAACGCGTCATCCATCCATCATCACGGACAGGAGACACGAGCCGCCGTGGAGCGCGCGCGTGAGTCGGTAGCTGCACTACTGGACTGCCGCGCTTCAGAGATTGTGTTTACGAGCGGCGGAACTGAAGCCGATAATCTCGGTATTTTCGGACTGGTTCAGCCCGGCGATCATGTCATCAGCTCTACCGTCGAGCATCATGCGGTACTGAACTCGTGCAAGCATCTTGAGTCACTGGGGTGTGGGGTTACGTATGTTCCGGTCGACGGCCGGGGAGTCGTCGATCCGGACGATGTACGACGGGCGATTCGTCCGGCGACGAAGCTGATCACCATCATGATGGCGAACAACGAAACCGGCGTTCTGCAATCAGTACAGGAGATCGCCAAGGTCGCCGCGGAAGCTGATGTGTACTTCCATACGGACGCCGTGCAGGCTGCGGGAAAGGTACCGATCAGCGTCCGGGAAATCGGCTGCGATCTGCTCTCCATCTCCGCTCACAAGATGCACGGGCCGCAAGGCGTGGGCGCTCTCTACGCGCGAAAGGGAACGAAGCTTCGGCCCATGCTGTACGGCGGAAGTCACGAGCGCTCGCGCCGCGCGGGTACGGAAAACGTTCCCGGCATCGTGGGTTTGGGCAAGGCGGCGGAGATCGCCAAGCAAGCTTTGACGCGTGGTGACGCGAGAGAGATTGCCGCCATGCGGCAGCGTATCGAGGACACAATCCTGGCGGAGGTCGAAGCGACTGGGGTTAACGGCGCCGGCGCTCCGCGCGTTCCAAACACTACGAACATCTACTTCGACTACATTGAGGGCGAAGCTTTGGTGATCGCTCTCGATCTTAAGGGAATGGCAGTTTCCACCGGAGCCGCCTGCTCCTCCGGCGCGATTGAGCCCTCGCACGTGCTCACTGCCATGGGGATGCCTGCGGAACGCGCCCGTGCCAGCCTGCGCTTCAGCTTGGGAAAGCAGAACACAGCGGACGAAGTTGATTTCGCGCTAAGCCTCATTCCGCAAAGCGTTGCCCGCCTGCGCGAGTTGTCGCCCGTTTACAACGGCGTGCACGCTTAACAAGGATTCCTGCCTATGTGCGCCACCTGTGGTCACATATAATTAATCTAAGACAGCTGAGAACTGAGATCAGAGAACTGGCTGGAACCAACCTCCATGCCTCAAGCTAACACTATAGCCGTCGCCATGTCCGGCGGAGTTGACTCCTCCACCGTCGCGGCCATGCTGCGCGCGGAGGGGCATAGTGTCATAGGGTTGACGATGCAGCTTTGGAATCAGCGTCGACTGGCGGGACGTCCCGGCATGCCGGAGTCGGTGCAGGGCCGCTGCTGCTCGCTCGATGATGTCTATGACGCTCGGCGCGTAGCCGAAACCATCGGCATTCCGTATTACGTGGTCAATCACGAAGATCGGTTTGAGCGCGATGTAGTCCGTCCCTTCGTGCAGGAGTATTTGTCCGGGCGGACACCCATTCCCTGCAGCCTATGCAACAATCACTTGAAGTTTGACCAGCTTCTCACTGTAGCCAGGCAAATTGGGGCGGACAAGGTTGCCACCGGCCATTATGCCCGAGTCGAGTTTGAGGAGGAGAGTGGGCGCTGGCTTCTCAAGCGGCCAACGGACCGCGCCAAGGACCAGACTTACTTTTTGTTCGGACTAACCCAGGAACAACTCAGCCGCACGCTGCTTCCACTCGGCGGAATGACCAAGCCCGAAGTGCGCGAGCTTGCGCGCGGTTACGGTCTTGCGCTCGCGGAGAAGCCCGACTCGCAAGAGATCTGTTTCGTTCCCGGAGGCGATTACAAGAACTTTCTCGATGCCTACCTTGAAGAGAAAGGCGAGTCTTTGCCCGATACGGCCGGAGAGCTAGTCACCACGACCGGCGAAGTGATTGGCGAGCACAGCGGCATCCACAAGTTTACAGTTGGCCAGCGCAAGGGACTTGGTGTTGCAACCGGGTCTCCGCTTTATGTTATCCAGTTGAAGGGAGACGCTCGCCAGATTGTTGTCGGATCACAGGATGAGCTCTACTCGCGCACTCTGCGTGCGCATCGCGTGAATCTGATCTCTTTAGATGATTTGCGCCAGCCGATGCGAGTTTCGGTCAAGATCCGCCACAAGCACCAGCCGGCGGCGGCGACCATCGAGAAGATCAGCGAAGATGAAATCCTTGCTACGTTTGACGAGCCTCAGCGTGCCGTAACTCCCGGACAGGCTGCCGTATTCTACGACGGAGACATTGTCGTAGGCGGTGGCTGGATTACGTAGCTGTCGCCAATATCAATTGCCTTACGGCTTGCCCTAGGCAACAATGATCAAGGAGCTCTGAAATGCCTGTTGGCACATTTACCGCTGTTCTGCACAAAGAAGAAGGTCTGTATGTAGCTGACTGTCCCGAAGTAGGGACGGTAAGTCAAGGCAAGACTGTTGAAGAAGCGGTCGCGAATCTCAAAGAAGCGACAGAGTTGTATTTGGAGGAGTTTCCGCCCCAACAATCCGGCCGCCCCCTGGTAACGGTGTTTGAGGCACGTTATGCCTAGACTGCCCCGGGTCTCAGGGCAGAAACCATTCGCGTTCTTGAGCGGCTGGGTTTTCATCGCGTTCGCCAGCGCGGAAGTCACGTAGTAATGAAGCGAATCCGACCAGAGAAGACTAGTGGCTGTGTTGTTCCATTGCATCCCGAACTCGCAATCGGTACTCTACGCGGCATTTTGAAGCAAGCCGACGTGAAGAGTGAAGACTTCATGAATAACCTGTAGCTTCAATTGACGCAGAAGGTTGGAAGTCGTGCGTTCGCGAAAAATGGACATCGAGTCGCCGCGAGATATATTGCTTCGGACTCATTTCTGCCCAGCTTTATACAGGGCTAGCGGCGACATCGGAGTAGGCGGCGGCTGGATCCGCCCGGAGTCCTTCAACAGGAATTTGCACCAACTTTCCTCGCATTTTCGAATCAATGCTCCGTGAAATGTGGTTGGAAGCACGACAGAGTCGTGGTCGCATCAGGTCGAGATATACTTCATGCGCCCACGAGGGACACCCCTTGTGCTTATTTGGGAGGGAATCGCCCTATGCCGGTGAAACAGGGAGACCTCGGATTGCTGCAGCATCCTACTTCGCAGGAGCTTTTGATATCCAAAATCCCCGCGCGATTCGCCTACGTTTGGACTGACGGCACGCCGCGGGTTATCCCGGTATGCTTCCACTGGAACGGGAGCGAGTTTGTGATCGGCACTCCTCCCAAGGCGCCTAAACTGAAAGCCCTCGCGAAAAATCCTAAAGTCTCACTTACCGTCGACAGTGACGTTTTCCCTTATAAGGTGCTTTTGGTGCGGGGCACGGCGCGACTCGAACCTGTAGAAGGAGTTGTTCCCGAATATGCCTTGGCAGTCGAGCGCTACCTCGGACGCGAACAAGGACAGGCCTGGATCACCCAGCTTCGCGGCATGATCTCCAGCATGGTTCGCATCACGGTGAAACCCGAGTGGGTAGGTCTGCTGGATTTCCAGACGCGGTTTCCCAGCGCTTTACCGATCTGATCCCGGACGCAAAGCGCCTAAAGGCCAACGACGAACGACCAACCGCGAAACACCTACTCATTCAATGAACAGCCGCAGTTGGCCGGCGGCACGTGCGACTTGATGAAGTTGGCGGCGCGTTTGTAGGCGTCGATCTGGTTTTCCAGACGCGAAAATCCGTGTCCTTCATCTTCGTAGATCTTGTACTCGGCTACTCCCCCGCGCTTCTTAACCGCCTCAACTACCTGCAGCGTTTCTTCCTTCGGGCAGCGCGGATCATGTCCGCCTGCCAGCAGAAGGAGCGGCGCTTTCACCTGATCAATGAAGAAAATCGGAGAGCGATCGCGAAATCGATCCTTGTCCTTCTCGGGGTCGCCCATCGTCGCCAGATCCATTTCGCGCAGGATTGGGTCTTCATGCTCGATTTCAGTGAAGTAATTCACGAACGGCACGATGGGCACTCCCGCAGCCCAGACATCCGGCGCTTTGGTAACTCCCATCATGGTGAGATAGCCGCCGTAGCTGCCGCCCATTAGCACGATTTTTTTGGGATCGAGAAGTCCGGTCTGCTTGATGAATTCGGCAGCAGCCAGCACATCCTGTAAGTCGCCGCCCCCCATATCGAACAGATTCGCGTGCTGGAACTCTTTACCGTAGCCGGTGGATCCCCGATAGTTCGGCGCAATGATCATGTATCCCTGGTTGACCATGTGCTGAATGAAGCGGTTGAACGAGTTCACCGTTTGCGCCGTCGGCCCACCGTGAACGTAGACAATCGCAGCGTTCTGGCCGTTGCGCTGCATGTTGCGGGGTACATAGAGAAACGCCGAGATCGTCCACTTGCCGTCGCGGCTCGGGAAGCGGACAAGAAATGGCTCGACCATGTGATCGGCGGGAACCCCAGCCATCAGCGAATGCGTGAGCTGGAGAGAACTGCGAGTTCCCAGGTTATGGACCCAGGCGTCCGTGGGCGAGTTCGGACCGTTATGGTGGTAGAGCACGCGTGAACCGTCGCGAGTAAACGCGGACTCCGCTCCGGTGAGCGAGTTCCATCCTTTGGGTAAGGGCAAGGGAGAGGTACTGCCGGAACCGAGATCGCGAAGATAAATGTCGCTGTTGCCATCGACGTTTGCCGTCCAGGCAACGATGCGTCCATCAGGCGAAAAGTACCCGCCGCTGATCTCCCATTTGTCCTGCGTGAGCCACTCGACTTTTTTCGAGGCAATATCGAGCAGCCCCACATTCTCGTAGCCGTTTCCGGCATTGGAAGTGATCAGCACTCTCTTGCCATCGGGCGAGATGTCGTTTGCGCTGTAGAGATGCTCTCCCTCGTGCGGCGTGAGCACGGTGCTCTTTCCCGTCGCCAGCTCGGCGATGAAAATGTTCGAATCGGTTCCTTTGGCCTGTTCCTGCGTGTAGACAATGAACTTGCCATCTTTTGACCAGATCGGGCCGACGTTCATCTTCTCCTTGGGAGTGCCCGTGGTGACGTGCTTGGTCTGGCGCATCAACGTATCGAAAACATCGATCTCATAAACCGACGAGGTCTTCGGCTTCACCATGTACGCGACGTAGCGGCCATTCGGGGACCATGTGGGTCTTAACTCCGCCACTTCCCTCGTATTCGTGACATTCACCACCTGCCCGGTCTTCGGCGATACGAAAAAGATGTCCCACTGCTCGTCGCCATCGTAGTCAGACTGGTAAGCGATCCACTTGCCATCCGGAGACCAAGCGGGCGCCATCTGACGCTGGTCGCTGACGGTGAGCTGCATGGGCCAGCCGCCCTCGGCTGGCACAAGCCACAGGTTATTGCGCCCGCTGATGTTCGAGACAAATACGATCGTCTTGCCGTCTGGCGACCAGGCGGTATCCCCGATAGCGCGGGTCATGTAGAGCCGTTCGAGCGACAGGCTCTCCTCGTTTTGCTCGACCTGCGCGTCGGGTTTTGAAGTGATCTGCTTGGGGTCGGTGATGGCCTGCGGCGTGGGTAATGTCTGCGGGACGGCAAGAGTGCTCATGAGAATCACGATAGCAAAGAGAAACTGAGAGCGCATGGTGGCGCAAAAAGTTTAACAGAGCGCGATTTTCATTGGCGCGAAAGGATCACGGGGAGAATGCCTGGACGCGGACGGAGATACTACACGTGACAGCGGGGTCCTTCGACTCCGTAATCCGATTCGTTCCGAATCGGATTACTCCGCTCAGGATGACCGAGCTTTCAGGGTTTTGCCGACTTATGGGTCTCTACCGTGCTCCAGGTCTTATCCGCCGCATGGCAGATGTTCTCCAGCAGGCAATCGGCGCAGTTGGGACGCCGCGCGATGCATAGCTTCCGCCCATGCCAGATCACCTGGTGAGCGAAGTCAGTCCACTTTTCGCGCGGGATGATCTTCATCAGATCCTGCTCGATCTTCTTGGGATCGTCATGGCGCGTAAGTTCCAGGCGACGGGAGATGCGATAGACATGAGTGTCCACTACTACGCCTTCGTTCTTCTTGAACCAGGTGCCGAGCACGACGTTGGCGGTCTTCCGCGCCACGCCTGGAAGCGTGAGCAGCTGATCCATTTCGGACGGCACCTCGCCCCCAAAGTCGCTCACAATTTTCTTGGCCGCTCCCACAACGGATTTTGATTTGTTGCGAAAAAATCCAGTCGAGCGAATATCAGGCTCAAGCTGCTCCGGCTTGAGCGCAGCGAAATCCTGCACCGTCGGATACTTTTTGAAAATCTCAGGCGTGACCATATTGACTCGAACATCCGTGGACTGAGCAGAGAGGATAGTCGCAACCAGCAGCTCCCAGGCATTGCGATGAGTCAACGCACACGTCACGCCCGGGTAGAGCTGATCGAGCCGTTTAAGAATTTCCGAGACGCGCTCCTGGGCGACAGGATTGTACTTTGACCGTGTGACTGTGGCGGTCGTTTTCCCTGGCAAACTGCGCCCCGGTTGAACCGGTCGCAAATCCCTCCCACCGGCTGGCGAGGGAACAAGTCTTGCGCGCGGAACCGCACGCGCCCCTTCATGTCGGCCCGTCTTTGCCGGTCGTCGAGGACTAATTCCGCGCGGCATTCAAGCTTCCTGGGGAATCAATCTTAGCAAACAAGCGCAGCCTCGAATCCGGCAGTCCCCTTTCGTAATCGTCAGAACCTTCGGCATAATTGACGACGGAAGCAGGTCTGAGTAGTCTGATTCTCAGGGAACAGCGTGGCAGTCAAGTCGATCCAACTCGGGCAAGTCTGGCGCAATGACAGCGACGGCCAGGATTACCTGGTCACCAAGGTTTACAACGAGGTGTTCTCGCAATACGCGGTGCTGAGGCCCGCCGGTATCACTGCTCCCGACGCGCCCACGGTGCGCGTAAAAGTGGCTAAGAAACCTGAAGGCTGGGCGCTCCCCGGATACACCTTTACCCAGGAAGGCGCGTTTTAGAAGCAGCACTTAGCATTTGGCCATTGGCATTTGGCCTTTCCCGCCTCATGACACATCCGAAGTCTTCCTCGGTGGCTAAATGCTAAGTGCCAAGTGCTAAATGCTGCGTAACTCATGACCGAAAAAATCCTTGCCGTTCTGTTTATCTTCATCAAATCAGTCATTGCGGTTACCGGATACAGCGGCATTGCCATTCTGATGGCCATCGAGTCCGCCTGCATTCCCCTGCCTTCTGAACTGATCATGCCCTTCGCCGGCTATCTCGTGTATGAAGGCACGATGAACCTGTTCTGGGTGGCAACCGCAGGCGCGATCGGCTGCAACCTGGGATCGCTGGTGGCCTATGAGATTGGCTGCTACGGCGGTAGACCATTGGTGGAGCGCTATGGCCGCTGGATCCTCCTCACGCGCCGCGAACTCGACTGGGCAGATCGATTCTTCGCCCGCTGGGGCTACCTCGCCGTGTTCATTGCTCGCCTGCTACCGGTAATCCGCACCTTCATTGCGCTACCAGCGGGGATTGCGCGCATGCCAAGAGGACGCTTTCATATCTATACCTTCTTGGGATCATGGCCCTGGTGCTTCGGCCTGGCGTGGTTAGGAATGAAGCTGGGCGAAAACTGGCGTGAGCTGGGAAAGTATTTCCATCAGTTCGATACTGTGATTGGGCTCTTTATCGCCATAGGTGTGATTTGGTTCATTTGGTCGCACTGGCAAAACCGGCTGCAAAGAGCCGCGTGATCCATTAGTGCCATAAACTAAGAACTCAGAACTGGGAACTGAGAACTGAGAACTGATTTTTTCCATCCGTAAGCCGCTCTTTCAGGCCAATGAGGACCATGCCATGAAAAACCTGTTTCGATTGCTTGCTCTGTCGATGGCATTTTCCGTCGTCGCTGGAGTCGTGCACCGCTGTGTGGCGCAGCCGGCGTCCGGCCAGCCCTTCGTAGTCGAGTACTACTACAAAACCAAATGGGGCCATGCGGATGAGTTTCTAAGCCTGTTCAAGAAGAATCATTACCCGCTGCTCAAGAAGGAAGTGGAGATGGGGCGCATGCTCAAGGTCTGGATGGACCAGCCCCGCTATCACACAACAGAAGATGGCCGCTGGGATTATCGGGTGACTATCGTCTTCAAGAATGCCACTGTCGCGAACGAACCCTTCGATGAAGACGCTCTCAAGAAGCAGCTCTACCCGGACCAGGATACATACAAACGGGAAGAGCAACGGCGATTCGAGATCCTGGATGCGCATTGGGATTTGCCCGTGAAGACAGTGGATCTGGAAGGCAAGTAAAAGCAATACCAAAAGAAGCAAAGAGAACACAGAGGCTGCGATTTCCTCTGTTCGATGCGCGGAGCCACGCTTCCCTTCCCTCCGGTTGCAAACCGCGCCTGGTTAAGAGAACATACCCGTTCGTCTTGCATCTCCCGAACTCATAAGGAAACTCTCTGACGATGGCGAAGCGGCAGAAGTCTGTAAGCAGCGAAACTAAGCGCAGTGAAATTCAATTGCCCAAGGGCAAGCTGGGAGTGATGATCCCAGGCATGGGCGCCGTGGCCACGACGTTTGTCGCCGGCGTTGAAGCCGTGCGGAAGGGCTTCGCCGCGCCCATCGGATCACTCACTCAAATGGGAACGATCCGCCTGGGGAAACGCACCGACGCGCGCTCTCCGAAGATCAACGAGTTCGTTCCTCTTGCGGGTCTACGCGATCTGGTCTTCACCGGCTGGGACATTTTCGAAGACGACATGCATGCCGCCGCTTCGAAGGCCGGCGTGCTTGACCGCGAATTGCTCAATCGGGTGAAGCCGTTTCTGAGTTCGATCAAACCGCGCAAGGCGGTTTTCGACCGCAATTACGTCAAGAGACTGGACGGCCCGAACGTAAAAAAGGGCAAGAACAAGATGGATCTTGCCGAGCAGGTTCGCGCGGATATCCGCGATTTCAAGAAGAGCTCGGGCGCAAGCCGGCTGGTGACTATCTGGTGTGGCTCGACAGAAACCTTCATCGAGCCGGGTCCGGCGCATCAGTCGCTGAAGACATTTGAGAAAGCGCTGACCCGGAACGACGAAGCCATTGCTCCTTCGATGATCTACGCCTACGCCTCGCTGACTGAAGGCGTGCCCTTCGCGAATGGCGCACCGAATCTGACGGTCGATATTCCAGCGCTGCACGAACTTTCGCGCCATAACCAGGCTCCCATCTGCGGCAAAGACTTCAAGACCGGGCAAACACTGATCAAGACGATTCTCGCTCCCGGATTCAAAGCGCGCCTGCTCGGCCTGAGCGGTTGGTACTCCACCAACATTCTGGGCAATCGCGACGGCGAGGTGCTCGACGATCCCGGGTCTTTCAAAACCAAGGAGGAATCAAAACTAGGTGTGCTGGAGCACATTCTGCAGCCGCGCCTTTATCCCGAATTGTACGGGAACATCTTCCACAAGGTCCGCATTAACTATTACCCGCCGCGCGGTGACAACAAAGAAGGTTGGGACAACATTGATATCTTTGGCTGGCTCGGCTATCCGATGCAGATCAAAGTTGATTTCCTGTGCCGCGACTCGATCCTGGCAGCGCCCATTGTTCTCGACCTGGTGTTGTTCCTTGACCTCGCCCAGCGTACTTCCAATCTGAAGGGGATTGGCATTCAGGAGTGGCTCAGCTTTTACTTCAAATCTCCCATGACGGCTCCGGGTCTATATCCCGAGCACGATCTTTTCATTCAGATGATGAAGCTGAAGAACACGCTACGGCACTTACGCGGGGAAGAGCTGATCACGCATTTAGGGCTGGAGTATTACGACTAAGATCGAAACTAATCTAGATCTAGAGCCATCTTCAGAGCGCGGTTCAGTTCTGCCACCTTGAGCGCCGAAAGGGTGCCCACGAAATGAGTGAGATCGGTTTTGCGAAGGCTGACAAGATTGTCACACATGATGAAACTGGTGTGCCGGAGTCCTTCGTTGGGACCTAATTCCACTTGTGTGGAAAGTCCTTGGCCACTGGTAAAGATCGGTGCGCAGATTACGGTTGAGAATTTGGAATCAATCAGTACCTGGCGACTGACTACGACGAAGGTTCGATATTGTTTAGGGTCACCGCTCGGTTTGTAAACTCGATATAGTTCTCCACGCCTCACGAATGCTCTCGGTTATTCTTCCGGCGCCTGATACTCGATCACATCCGCAACTTCTGCATTCAGCTGTTTGGCAGCGCGGTTCAGCCGCCTGAGATCCTGTTTCTGCACCTCTGCCCTTTGGCGGTGGCGCAAATAACCGCGCAGTACCCTCTCAATGAAAGCGGAGCGCGAATGGCTGGATCCAGCTAAACGGTCGATCCCAGCCAATATATCCCCCGAAAGTGTGACAGAAGTCTTCTGTTTCATACCACCATTATACTCCTGCCTTTGAGCAACAAAACGAATCACGCGTTTCTTTGTTTCCTGTACTCATCAAACCTCTGCAGGAACCGGTCAATCTCCTTCTTCTGCAGCTAATACGGCGTGGAGAATCGCAGCTTGCTCGGTTCGCCGCCGCGAATGCGAATTTTGTGCGTCGTCCACAGCCACTTCTCCAGGTCCATGCGTTGGATCGGGGGCGCGGGGTGGGAGGCATGGCTCTCGTGGTGCCATCGTTCCGTGAACTAGGGTCTCAGGCGAGAAGAAGACGAATCCTCGGCTCACCGCGGGCAGCATGGCAAGCACTTCTCCTATTCGGTAAGCGGCCAATTTTCTATCTGTCTTCATCTCGCGTGGGCAGCGCGTCGCTTAGCCTTTTCATTTTCTTTAACAGCGACGATGTCCCCTAAACCACCTATCGCTATAGGCTCCTGATCCGGGAATTGAGCTACAAGAGTCAGGCTTCCTCCAACAGCTTCCACATAATTCCGCAGAGTAGAAAGCAACAAGTCACTTCGCTTCTCCAGTCGCGAGACTCCATCCTGACCCATATTGAGTGTGCGGGCCAGAGTCTTTTGAGTTTTGTTGACCGCGTGCCTGAGTTCTCGTAGAGACATTTCGCGTGCCACCAATTCGCGTGTGCGAGCCTTGATCTTTTCCTGCCTCTTTGGACTGATCTCCTTAAGTTTTTGCTCTAAAGTCTTCATTGCTACTTGGGCCCCTTCCTGGATGTTTTTGCCTTGAGAAATGCAAGGTGTCTGTCAAACCTCTCATCCGCCACTCTAATAAGTTGCCGGTAAAACCGTTTCTGACTGCCGCCTGATTTATCTCCGGCGACGAGCAGTATGGCTTTTTGCTTGGGATCGAAGGCGAAAGCTATCCGCCAAACTCCGTCTGCCGCTTTGAACCTCAACTCCTTCATGTTGTCGTGCTTTGATCCGTGAAGGGTATCGGCAGTCGGACGTTTGAGTTGTGGTCCGAATTCTTTCAGCAAGCTTGCGTGCGCCAGCAGCTCGTCTTGGACCTCTGGGTCCAGCGCATCAAATTCAGGCTCGAATTCGGCGTGGAAAAATACTTGCCACGGCACAGAAATGGTATGTATCAAGAGTCATATGTTTTCCAGTACATATTATAAGTTCAACTACGATATTATCAATAGCTTGAATGCTTCCTTGAACGGGTAGGCAGGCCTGGTGGCCCACTCAAGCCCTCTTTTGGCTTGAGTGGGGTAGTTGTCCGCAGCCGACTCACACCCGCGCCGACTTCACATCCGTCTGCGAAAAGTCTTGGCCTTTAAACAAAAGAGGCTCAGCTTTGGTTTTCGCCAGCGCATAGGAGAAGCAATCTCCAAAATTCAGTTTGGCGGGGTGGCCGCTGGTTTTCCCGAAGTCGCGATAGGCCTGGCGCGCTATGTGAGCTTGGGCTTCGGTGACCGGCTCAATCGCGATTTGAGCTTCCTCGATCAATTCATCAAACCGGCGGCTGGCAATCGGATCTTTGCTGCCATCAATCACCGCTCCGGCTTCCACATAGCTCATGGCCGAAATGCGAGGCCGCGCAGCGCGCTCAATGATTCTGGCGAACTCGGGCGCCTCCGCTTCCAAGCGGAGAATGGCGATCAGGGCCGAAGTGTCGAGAATCATTTCGGCAGCCCTTTCTCGTCATAGAGAAGGTCGCCATGCTCGGCCAAGCGGAACGGTTCCTTCAGACGCGTGGCGCAGTCCCGGCCGATTTCGAGCAGTCGATCGGAGAGCCTGGCTGCGTGTTTGTCCTGTACCCTTTTGAGCCGTTCGCGGACCGCTTCGGTGACCGCTTCGGTCATGCTCTCGCCGGTAAGCCGGGCCAGCTGCCGAGCGAGCTTGTGGGCGTCTTTGTTCTTGATGTTTAGACTCATGTTGGGTAGATATTATACCTTATAATTCTACCATTCTACCCCGGTGGAGACATCGAACCGAGCCCCAGCCGTTGGGGTTGTTGTAGAAGCTCCGATTCGGAAGCTCCATCCGTCACGATTCACCCACAAAGAGAACTCGAAGGAGTTCTCTGGGACGCTACCTTCCATACCGAGGAGGCATCATTCCATTGACATTTTTTCCATTGACTTCGCCTTCTCTCATACGCCATAACAGAACAAGATAAGTTGATCCAGCGACCCGAGAAGCCGATTAGTGGCTGTTAACCCCAGGTTTTTGCACGAACCCGAGTGCCGCTTTGCGGCATTAGTTCGGACGAACTCGACTTCCACATTTCGAATCCTAAACTCTTTGTTCTCTAGATCTTGCCTGCAACTCCTTATTCCTCAAAGATTTTGCTCAGGTTCTGCCGCTATCCTCATGATTCCAAAAGATCGAGGGGGGCGGGGTATATCGCCTTTCATCGCGCTTTTGCTATGTCTGATTGCCTTGGGCGCCTCGGCTCAAACCAGCATTGACCCGGAGAAATCCGTCATGACCGTGCACGTCTTCAAAGCCGGTTTGTTCTCTGCTTTCGGACATGAGCACGAAATCCGCGCCCCGATTCAGCAAGGTTCCTTCAATGAGGCCCATCCCGCAGTGGAGTTGACCGTCGACGCCCGCAAGCTTCGGGTTATCGACAAAGAAATTTCCGAAAAGGACCGTGCCCAGGTTCAGCAGGACATGCTCGGCCCCAAGGTGCTGGACAGCGAGAAATTTCCCGAGATTCGCTTCCACTCAACCACTGTTGACCGCCTCGGGGAAGGCAAATGGCTCGTGACAGGCGACCTTACCCTGCACGGCCAGGCCCGGCCGGTGAAGGTTAATGTCGAGGCTCAGAACGGCCGCTACAAAGGCACGGCCGAACTGAAACAAAAGGACTTCGGAATCACACCGATCACAGTTGGAGGCGGGGCGGTGAAAGTGAAGAACGAACTAAGGGTCGAATTCGATATTGTCGGCGGAGCCGCTCGGTAGCAGGTAACCTTGCGTCTTTCTTCTGCGTCCAACTGATTAGGGCCACCAAGGGAGTCCTGCCTTCGCTCCGGCGTATAATCGTGGCATTGAATAGGAGTTCGATATGAAACGACGGTTCTTGGCGATTACGGCTGCCCTTCTGACGTTCAGCTACGTAACTCCATTCAGTTTTTCGCAGGATGATAAGGACAGCGCCAGTCCCGCCGAACCGAGCGCGACAACGCCGGCGAAAAAGCCTATCCAGGCTGCGGATCCCGATAAGGTTAAGCACGAAGGCGGCAGGACTGACGTCGAAGCTGTGGGAAACCGGAATGTTGGCTGCAGTAAGGGCCTGGGGAACTGGTATAGCGTTGAGAAACAGATTGCGATGGGCAAGCAGTACTCTCAGCAGATCGAGTCCACAGTCAAGCTGGTTCAGGACCCGGTCGTGACGGAGTATGTGAATCGACTTGGGCAAAATCTGGTTCGCAATTCGGATTCGCAGGTGCCGTTCACAATCAAAG
>QIAA01000092.1 GCA_003224905.1 Acidobacteriota bacterium | reverse complement strand
ATTGTCAAATTCTGGCGCAGTACATCGAGCGATTCCATGCCGCTAATCGTGGTCGCGACGGGCAGGCTCATGGCGTAGCGCAGCGCTTCCTCCGCGCCCACGACGCCGTGCAGGATCGGCTGGCCGTCGCCGCCCAAACTCTTCATGCCCAGCGCGGCGATGCCGCGGCGCTCGAGCTCTGGCAATACCTGCTGCTCGAAGCTCCGATAGGTCCCGTCAAAACAGTTGAGCGGCATTTGCACCGTATCAAACGGATAATTGTGCGCCAGCATCTTGAGATGAATCGCGGGGTTCTTGTGTCCGGTAAAGCCGACGAAACGGACCTTGCCTTGCTTCTTCGCCTCGTCTAGCGCCTCGATCACACTGCCCTTGGCGAAATGCAGGTCCGGGTCGTTTTCGTAGACGACCTCGTGAATCTGCCACAGATCCAGATGATCGGTGCGCAGGCGCTGCAGCGATTCCTCTAGTTGCTGCATTGCAACCTTTTTGTCCCGCCCGTGGGTGCAAACCTTGGTCATCAAGAAGACTTTGTCGCGCCGGCCCTGCAAGGCACGCCCCATCCATTCCTCACTGCGGTGGTCGTTGTACTCCCACGCGTTGTCGAAGAAAGTCACGCCTGCGTCCACGGCCTCCTGAACTAAGCGCACCGCATCATCGAGCGAGCGCATAGTCCCGAGGTGATACCCGCCCAGTCCGATGATCGATACCTGCTCGCCGGTCTTTCCGAGGGGCTTACGAGGAATTTGATCAGGGCCGGTGTTGGTCATGGCTAGCGGGGTCGTCGCGGCTGCGGCGGAGCTGTGCATCAGTGACGCCGCAACTAATGCGCCTGTGCTAGCCAAGCCTGCCTGCAAGAAGCGCCGCCGGTCGATTTCGGGACTTGCCTCGGATCGCCCGCTTGGTTGGTAGTGTTCTGCCATTTTCCCATCCTCCTCGATTTTCTGACCGTGGGAAATCGTTGTTCGTGTTCGTGGCTCGTGTTCGTTTGCGAGCACGAATGACGAGCACGATCACGATTATGGCGCCAGCCAGGGAGCGTCTCCCTTTTCCAACATCTCCGCGACCTCTCTTTGAGTGCGATCGACAGGGAACCCGTGCGGTAAACGGGTCATCGGGTTGTCGTAGCGCAGTGAAACCTTGTAAGGCTCGTAACGACCGTCGGCGGCGGTGGACGCACAGCGGGCGCGCAAGGCGTCCATCTCGTTGTCCGTCATCCGCTTGAACCCCCGCACAACCCGCAAATTCTGGTGCAGCACCTCCAACGAATCCATGCCGCTGATGGTCGTAGCCACAGGCAAGCTCATCGCGTAATGCAGCAGTTCCTGGGCCGTGACGACGCCATTCTTCACCGCCCACGCGGTGCCGCCCATGCTCTTCATGCCCAGAGCTGCCATGCCGCGCCGGTTGACCTCAGGCAAGACCTGCTTCTCAAAGCTATGAAAGCCGGCGTCGAAAGGGTTCAGGGGCATCTGCACCGTGTCGAACGGATAACCGAGATCGAGCATCTTCAGGTGAAAAGCCGGATCCTTGTGCCCGGTGAAGCCAACGAATCGCGTCTTCCCTTGCTTCTTGGCTTGATCAAACGCCTCGAGCACGCCACCTTTGGCGTAAGCAAGCTCCGGGTCGTTGTCGTAGACGATTCCATGAATCTGCCAGAGATCGAGATGATCGGTGCCGAGCCGGCGCAGCGACTCTTCGAGCATCTGCAGTGCCAGTCGGCCGCTGCGCCCATGAGTGCAGACTTTGGTCATTAAGAACACCTCGTCTCGGCGGCCCTTGAGCGCGCGGCCTAATATGTTCTCGGTTTTGCCATTATAATATTCCCAGCAGTTATCGAAGAAAGTGATGCCGGCATCGATTGCCTCGTGGACGAGCCGGATCGCCTCGTCTATGGTCGAGAGATCACCGAGATGATGGCCGCCGACTCCCAGAGCCGATACCCGCTCTGCCGTGCTTCCGAGGGTGCGATAAAGCATGTCGCCCTTGCGGGCGGTCGGCAGCGCTTCTGGCGTTAATGCGGCAGAGGAAACAACCGCCCCGTTGCCCGCTGAAACAGTGGACGCCACACCGACCATGGTTGCGCCCAGTTTAAGAAAATCCCGCCGGGATGTTTTTATCTTCGGCTCTACCATGAAGAGTCACTACGCGTCTGCTGGATGATTTTTAAAACACCGGCGCCTTTCCTCTTCTAAGCGATTGAGTGTAGCGATTGCATAGCACCAGGCTGGTGAAATCGACCAATGACAGTTTACATCAACCATCTCCTCCGCGGTTGTCAAATGATGATCCGCGTTATGTAGCTCACTACATTCAAAAACAGGGGAATGTTGGAGGTTTCCTTGTTCCGCCTGTTCCATCCGCATCGGTATCATTGATTATTCGACTCTCTCCCATTCCTTATCCGGATTGTACTCGTCAAGCGCCTTAGCTACCGCAGCGGTGTTCGCGCCGAGGTCCTTCTGATAGACAACTCCATCTGGACCGACAATGAACGTCATGATTCCGGAGACGCTGTATTCCGCAGGATAAGCGAGAAAGGCAAACCCACCGGTCATCTTTCCATCAACCATATAGTTCTTCGCTCCCCCTGCTGCGTTCTCGCCTTGTTTGCTAAGGATCCGAAAATAGTAGCCATAGAACGGCTTCGCTTCTGTTTTTGAACCCGCCGTATCCTTATCAAAGGAGGCAGAGGCCAAATGCGGCCCGATAGGGCTTTGGGGTTCAGGGGCTCGTGTTTTCCAATAGAGACCATTGTGCTTGTCGTCATCACTGCGTAACTTCTGCGCATATTCTCTGACATTCCCATCTTGTGGCTGGGAGTAGTACTCCTTTTCCGCATCCACTAGCTCGTGCAAAACTCTCATAGTGGTAATTTCATTCCGTCCGATCTGTCGAAGCAGTATTTCCTCCTTGGCGGCTGCGGTGTCGAAGTACCATCGATGATCTTTGCTCACGAGAGGAATCGGCAGCGGCCAGTTCTCTGCGCCTACGTATAACCTGACGGTTCCATCGGGCTCTTGGACCAATCGCTTCATCTCCTGATATTTCTTTACGAACTGCTCTCGATTGTTTTTGTCCTCCACTGCATCGCCGCTGGAAACGATTTCCTTGCCGTCGGGTCCAAAAATTTTGAGGAGGCCCGTCACATCACCCGCCTGAGCGGCCCGGAACAGCGCTTCACTGGCTTGCGCCGGAGAAGAAAACGTCTGGTGGGTAGGCGGCTCGGCCCAGAGAACCCATGTAAACGCTAAGGACCACAATCCAAACAGCGCTAGGGGCATGAATTTAACAATCGCGCGCCAAGAAACTCGTTTGCAGCCATCTTTTGTCCACAGCATCGTTTTAATCTCCATTCACGTTTTTTCTTTTTAGGTTGATCCCACAATTCCGATTACCTGCGGCCGCCGCCTCCGCCGTGCATTCCCCCACCGAAGCCTCCGAACCCGCCGTGTTCTCCGCCCGCGAAACCACCGCCATGCATGCCTCCGCCAAAGCTGGATTGACCCCGGAAGAAATGCTGGCTCGCCAGGCCGCCGTGTTCAAAGCCGTGAAAGACGCCCGGGTGGCCGCCCGGCGCCACGTGCGGCGCGACGAATCCACGGTCGACACGGCGATCGAATGGCGCGGGTCGATAGCCTTCGGCGTGACCGAGAAAACCGTGCTCATAGCCTCGAAACCCTCCGCCGGGACGAAATCCATCACCGTGGTGTATAAAGGTGGGGCTGCGTGAAACAAATCTGTTGTGGTTGAAAACCACGAATCTGTCCCGCCAGTCAAAGCCCCATGCGTGCCATCCCCAGTCAAAATCAAGTCCCCACCAGATCGGAAACCCAACCCCAAACGATAAGAATGGCGCCGCCACCCAGGGTCCCGCGAAGTAACCTGGGTAGACTGCTAGCGGTGCCCCGTACACGATCCAAGGATCATACGTAGGAAGATAGACGATTTCTGGATTCGGGGGCTCAATGATGATCGTCTGGCCCTGGGTTGTCACCTTCTGCTGCGTCGTAGTTTTGAGGGTGCCGGCGTCCTGCGCGCGCTTACGCAGTGCTTGAATAGCGTTGATCACGTCTTGCTGGTCGTTGAAGTAGGCATCTCCCAGAGCGGAGGTCCACGAGACGTTCTTGTCCATATTGGCCAGCACCGACGGAAATTGCGTCAGCGCTTTCACGCTTGGGTCCCAGGTCTCTTTATCCACCGCTGCGGCCAACTGAGCTCCCTTGAGACTCGAATTCTTTTCCAGCCACCGGTCCGCTTCGACAATCTCGGTTGGATAAGTTGATGCAGCCAGAACCTGCGCAACGAGCTCATCCGGATACAACGCGATCGGCGCCACCAGTTCCTGCAAATATTCCGGCGTCATTTTGGCCGGCTGAATCTCAGATGGCGTAGCCGCTGGCACCTCCCATGCAGCGTTCGATGCGCAGCCGCTTGCTACGAATATAACCGCGCCTGAAAGGGCGCCTGCCAAAAAACGTTTCATTAACATAGTCACTTCTCCTGCCGGCCAGACTGTCATGACATTGCCGTATCAGGTCAATCAGGTCTGCCCGTGCCTTTACCAAACGGAATAATCTCCCCACATTGCCCAATCGTTCCAATCCGCGCGGCTTTGTTCTCGACGAACGGCGTCAAGATAGGTCTGTTGCATGTAGTTGATGATAGGATCGGGGACGCCTCGATCGTGCAACTGCGCAAGCTCCGCCGCATCGAGGCGATAAACGCTTTTGGCGTCGCGCATCTTATGGATAATGGTCTCCGCGGGGACACCTTCCTCTGTCATTTGGATAACTTCGCTGACACTAACCGGCGGCTTAGTTTGTTCGAGACCAAGGGCCGCACAGCCGGTTAGTAATCCACTGACGACCAAAAGCATCGATGCGGAAGTTCCGCGCTCTATCAGTTTCTTAAATGCTCGGATTATGTTAGCCAGCATTTTTCTTTCCTCCAGAAATACGCACAAAAGCGATTGGCTCATTCTCAGTGAGGCAGCTTCTCCTGTTGCTCCCGCAACTGGTCGATCTGTTGTTCCTGCTGAAGTCCCTGAAGCTGTTGCTCACTCCGGTATTGTTCTAGCTGCTGCTGGCTCGTTGTTTGATTGAGCCGCTGTTGCTCCCCCAGCTGATTGAGCTGTTGTTCTTCGGGAAGTTGATTTTGCTGCTGGTCGAGTTGGAGCTCGTTTGATCGCTCTTGCAGATTTGATTGTTGTCTTTGCGCTTCCGGGCGGCTCTGCATTTCATCGAGCCGCTGCTGCAACTGATCTTCCTCCTGCTCACGTTGAAGCTGATCGATTTGTTGCTGTTGCTGAAGCTGCTCCAGATTGTGTTGGAAGCGATAATCCGGCTGTTGAGCTTCTGCGAACCTCACAGCATAACTGATGAAAAACAAACCTATCGACAAACTCGCAATAGCTAAACGTCTCATGGAAGTTCTCCGTTAGTGAATCGACTCAATTTCTAGCTCGGCATTGCTCAACTCAGAGTGCGCAAATCACATGCCATCTTTTGAAAGCAGCGAACCGGGAGTTATCGCTATAAAAATTGAGCCGGCGGTAGCCGCTAGGACACAATCTCGCATTGCTCGGCGACGGCATCTCGAACAAATGCCGAAATGGCGTCCTTGTTACTTAACCGAAGTTAATTTAGATGGCTCGTGATCCGAGCCGCTTGATAGAGTATTCCGTGACTTCTTAGAGATTGGTGATTCCCGAATACTTTTCACGAGGGCTTTGGCACATCCGCTGCGCTGAGACTCGCAGGGCCCCTGAGACATAGAAAAAAAACAAACTCGATTCGGCAGGTAAGCAGGAGACACTATTCATGATTTTCAGCAAAGAAGCGGACGGTGAAAGAGGCGCGAGAAGTTTCGCAAAACTATTATTCCGCCATACGGGCGAGGAGGGCTTTCGCCCTCCCGCACTGCAGCTCCGGGCAATTAATCCTCGTAGCTGTTCTCGTAACGATGCTCTTGCTCGAGGCGCTGTTCCCACTGTTGATCTTTTCCGGTCGGCGTTTCACTGCACGGCCCGTAATAGTCGATCACATCACCCGTGCTCGCGCTCTTGAGCGTCGGATCGTCCGTATCTAAAGTGCGCCCCTGGATCGCAGGGAATTGCTCATGGCAATAGCTGTCTGCGGTAAGTGGCACTTTCTCGATAACACCGTCCGCAGCGACCGCGGTGTTCACCGCGCCCAGCGAACCAACCAAAAGCAAGCCAGCTAAAAATGACTTTGTAATTTTCATTGTTCTCACCTCCTTTCTTGTAGACGAGACAGCGCAAGGCATGTGCCACGACCCGATAGAAGTTTGGAGTAATGCCAACACCGTTGATAATTAAAGGAACTAATCGGTTAAGTGAAACTGCAAACGAAGCGTGACGAAGAACTCTGACGAATTAGCGCCAGATGACAGGATAACGTCTCAACAACAAAATACACACGACTCGAACTCGATTGACTCTCTCGGGTGCTTCAATAGGAATAATAGACACGAGTGGTCGCGGGCTATGTGGTGTTCACAGCCGGCGGAACTCTCGATGGTTGGCTTCTAGGAAGAATGGACTGGCTGGAGACCAAAAAGGATAGCCTTTAACTTTAACCCGACAATTTTGTTCAGGCTACATTCAATTCCACATCACTTGTCGGTGGACCGCCATTTGCCGGCCGTTCTCGTTCACTTCGATCGGTGGATCACACCAACAGAAGTCCGAGTCCAAATGGATGAGGCCTACCGGCATCTCCACCGGTGTGAACGAGGGTAAGAGCCACATTGGATTTTCGATCTTCATAAACATCTCCTCGGACCCTGCCGGAATAACGGAACAGCCTTTCTGTCCTACTCATCTAGGTCAGACGAACGGCAAGGCTTGTGCCAGGCGATTTCCAGACCACTTATTTGCACGTCACGTTCAACGCAGAGTCGTGAACGTTCCGTTCATGCTTGTAGTAACCTCACGACGAAAACTTGTGATCAGAGTTCACGTGCTTAACGGTTCGCTCATTCTCAGGCTCAAGACGGAATCGTGGGCACTGTGGAATCGCGTCGATTAGGTCTTGCCCACCGTCTGCCCGTCTCGGTCATGGACCCGAATACCGGACGCTAATATTCGTCCGCCTTGAGTCTTTCGATTTCGCTTTGCTGTCGATTTATCTCCCACTGCTGCTCATTCATTTGCTGTTGCTGCTCGTTTTCCTTTATTTCATGTCCTTGAAGCTGGTCGCCGATCAGAGCGCCCGCTCCCAGGCCAAGTAGTCCGCCAATCGCCGCGCCGGCCCCCGCGTGTCCAACGGCGGCCCCGATGAGACCTCCGGCAGCGGCGCCACCCAGTGTTCCGATTCCCGCTCCTTCTTCGCGCGTGGTTAGCGGTGTCGAGCAGCCTGCGGTTGCGCCCAGGAAAACGATCAGAGCCAAGGGTAGTAATGTAGATTTCCTAATCACTGTTCCCCTCCTATTTTTTGTTGCGTCCCGACCTCTTTCCGCTCCCGCGCACTGCGCGGGAGCGGAAAGAGGTGGCGGTGTTTGCGCGCATATCCTTACGACGCGAAAGCTTGATGATGCGTTTCTGGCAGTGACACAGCGCAAATACGCTGCCAACGTTGAGCGATCCTGATTCAGGAGAAAGAACTAAGAGATAGGAAACTTTTTAGCCCGCGCGTGATAACCACTGCCGAAGAAAGTGTCGAATACTCGACGCAGTTCGCGACAAGTGTCGACGGTTTACCTTTCTGTCACGTGAGTCATGGCTGATTTCGTTCTCAAGGTGAACCGGTCGCGCCTGCATCCCATCCGCCGCTGAGTGCTTTGATGAGATGGATGCTCGTAGCGGGGAGTTTGCGCGAGCTAGTGACCACGCGCTCACTTGAACTTGTCAGCACTGGCAGGGCTTTTGCCATGGTGACGAAACAAAGTTCAAGATTTAGGGGAGGAAACGTTCAACTCGGAACCCGAAACCCGGATCACGTCCGGGGCAAGCTTTGAACGGGTGCTGCGGCTTTCTTCGTCTGACGACATTTCGTCGGATGCAATCGTCGACCTTTGGCTGGTGAGACTCGAATTCGGAGGGTAATTCTCACGGAGCCGCGTTGATTTGTTTGAAGTTTTTTGGAGTGCGGAATTTTACGGCGATATTCGGATTTCGTATTTCGTTAGCTTGAAACATGCTTCGCGCCAGACACGTCCCGATATGGAGCGTCGCCTCGGAAAAATTTACGCAAGCCCTTATCGGCGGCTGAGCTCATACGCCTGGTCGGCCGTCCCTATGGGCGCATGCTTACTTTCGATAATCTGCGGGGTTTTCCAGAAAGGTAGCGAGCCTCCGTGCATTTCGAGGACTTTGGTGCGGTTGCCGCCGTCGGCGCCCGGACCGCCCCCGCGGGTACGCGTTGCCTCCGGGCTGGCACAGGCAGCAAGAGCCGTAAGAGTTGCCACTAGCATCACTCGAGTAAATTTCATTTCACACCTCTCTCACCAGGTTTTCCTGAGTAAGCCTCGGAAAGCGCAACGCTCGTGCCAAAGCTACGGTATGCGCTAGCTGTGACAAATCGGTGAGTTGTCGAGACCATTTCGAGCACGGCAATGTACCGTAGCGAAAACTGTCGAAGAAATGATGACAAGTGTCGAACTGGCGACAGGCACTGACCGCTCACAGCGAGACACGCACGAACTTGAACATAGAGGTCGAAAAGACGGAAGGCTTAGAATTGCTATGGCGTTTCCGGCTCGAGATTTCTCAACTTACCTGTTGCTTCAAGACCGGTCGTAATGTTCACTGTCAATGGTAATCAACCATTCAGAGCTTCGATTGACCGAAATCGAGCGCTGCCGTTTTTCTCGCGCAGTTGCGCAGTCGATGCAAAGAGTTGCAGTAGGTAGCGCCCGAATACGTTCCGAACCGATTTCGTCCTCGCACGAGGCGCATTGCCCGTAAGTACCCTCATCGATGCGTTTCAGCGTCACGTCGATTTCCTCAATCATTTTTTGATCGCGGTCGTTGAGACAGCTTACCAAACCCGCGATGCGGTGTTTTTGGGCATTCTCCTCAATCTCGCTCCCACGCTCTTCGATAAGCGCTCGTGCCGCTCGTTGGCTTCCTGCAACGCCCTCCAGTAAAGACAAGCGCTTTCGGCGGAGCTGGTTCGCAAGTTCTTCAACTAATCTGCTGTCCATGGCCATTTGTTTGGTTGCCTGATTCAGTTGCTCGATTTGCAGGTTTAGCAGCTACAGATTTTTCGAATTACACTCCCGCTTTTGGGCTCATTAGAAACATTCCTAGATCGTCAGTTTTCCTGACCCGTGGGTACGTAGCCGCACTCGATACAATAAAATCCGACTGGAAAGACATGTCGGCATCTCGAACAACTCATTCCCTGCACTTCAATTTCGATCGGAAACGCGCGCTGCTCCGAGCTGCCATCGCTAATCAAAGTCGCCATATCGGCGACCCAGCATGATTCCATAATGATACCGATGGCTGCTCTCTCACGCTGACCAGAGCTATTGTGGTTTTTTTCGGCTGATTGTGTGTCCATGTCGACCTGTCTCCTTTTGTAGCTCGAAGTTGAGGTGCAGTTCGTGGGAGATCAATATAGTTTCCACATGACTCACTGGCTGACCTTTGATTCCAGGCGAGTGTTGATTTCGATTCTGGCTCGACCCGCCGCAAGTCAATGCCATGTCACCTCTATATGCACAACAATCTTTTGACCATACTCGTCTATCTCGACGACCGGGTCACACCAACAAAACTGAGATTCAACATGAGCCAGGTGGTTCGCACGTTTGGCTTCGATTGGCTCACGCTGTCCGAGTCGCTGATTTAGGAACATAAGACATGTCCTCCTCACTGCTTGAGAGGATTGGCAATCCATGTGCCATCCAACTGCGAAGGAATTTCCAAGTGCCCGACCCGATGATTCAAGGGCCGAACGACAGATCGAATAATAATTGCTCTCATCTCTGACGGTCCCCCCTTTTTCGACCGATCGCGCATGCATGGCGCGGTCGATGATCGCTGAGCGTCCCTCTTGCATTCGAATGACGCTTAGCTGAACGCGCTACAGCAAGAAATAAGCCGGCCGGCCAAACCTTTTGATTTCCGTATCGTCGATTTAAGGAGAGCGCTGCGAGGTATGATTATGTATGACGAATGGAGACAAAGAAGCGGTTCAGAAGCGGCGTGCTTTTTTTTCTGGTTAAGACTCGCGTCGATATATCGGAACTGTCTGTCGATATGCCGACATGCACGCTGGTTGCCGATTTAACGTCCCGGCCAAACGCATCAAGCCAATACTGGCGCACCGGAAACGATCACACGCCCTCTTGTGTGGCCGTCGGGCCTTAGCTCCAGCAGCTTGGTATGGAAGTCGACGAGCGCAGCGCGATGCGCAATAGTGATAATCGTCGTGTCTTTCAAGCGTTCGGCTAGCAACTGGTACACCTGCGCCTGACTAGGCTCGTCCAGTGCCGAAGTAGCCTCGTCCAGAAACGGCCATGCGGGCCTCTGCAGCAAGGCGCGCGGGATGACCACGGCCGAAGAAAGCGTCGACTATTCGACGCGGCTCACGACAGATGTCGAGGGTTCACAATCAATCACAGGAAAGTCCAAAATGTTTAGCAATCGAATTGCACGTACTGCCCCGGGACTTGATCCGGGGAAGCTGTGAAAAAATAGCCGTTGACGTTCGACAAGCTCGACGAACGGGTGTTGAGACTCCTCCCCTTTGTAAGGGGACGGCCGATACCTAAAAAGTAAAAGCGTTCGCCGAGATGACGTTTCACGGGAGGGGAAAATTCGCTCTAGTATACCTTCACCGGCCCCAAGAGCCCGGCGATCCTTCACCGCGGAGGCGCAAGAGGCCGCGAAGCAAAGAGTTTTTGATTAAAAAATATCTCTACTCTGTTAAAAGTTTTCGCGGCCTGCCCGGTTCTTAAGGCCAGATGACAGGAGATATCATGGCTCAACTACCTTCTCGCATGTTCGTCCCGAAAGTACTCTTCCTCTTGTTCAATGCCTATCCCGAGCCTCTCTCCGTCAGCAACAAGTTGCGGCCCGTTGATCTTGCCGCTGGAGATCATGGCGAGATCGCTTTTTATGCCGCCACGGATTGTCCCGCTCTCGTCCCAGTCTTTCCCAAAATCAAAACGAAAGTTCGTGTTTATATACTGCAGCCAGTTATAAATTCCCTGCATACCCCGTTGGATGTTCGCCAACCCCGCCTTTTGGTCTCCGAGCCGGTACAACGTAAGGCCAAGGTATAGCCGCGCGACATTGTCGCTCTTGTGCTGCGAAAGCGCTTTTTCCAAAGTCTGGCGCGCTTGCGTATAGTTACCAGTTAGGTATTGGGTTCTGCCCAGATAGCTCGAGACCCCGCCCCGCAGCTCAGTACCATATACATACGTGGGATCTATCTGCTCGCCATCCTGAAATAAACGGAGGGCGCGTTGATAGTGGCCCTCAAGCAATGCTTGTCTCCCCTGATCGACATCGCCAGAGCCTCGGATCGTCGCGCAGGCAGCGAGCAAAATAGTCAACGAAACGCCTGCCAGAAAATATACCGTTTTCATAGTTATTCCTTTTTGGCTTGGTCGTCTTCGATCTCGAGTACCGTCGCAGACGACGGATGATGATGAACTAGGGGCTCTTTCCTTTCCCAAAGCCATGCGCAAAGAACCTGCCAAAATTGTTTGAGCCGAAATTGTTAGAATACGGGGGAGATTTAGGCTGGTTGAGAATCGCGACCCGCCGGAGAAAGTGTCGAACGTTCGACCCGCCTTCGACGGCTGTCGAGGCTTCGACACTTAATTTCCCCTCAGCACATGCTCCGGCGATGATCACAGTTGAGCCGGCTTGGGCTGAGTCGGTTTCGGACCAAATGCGCGTGCCGTGTCGCGCTGCGGCCGTTGTGTGCGTGAAAGCGCGCGCTGGCGCGCCAATTCTTTAACTGCGGGTTTCTTGTAGTCGTCGCTTGTGAGCGACGAGAGAAAAGCGACCACGTCGTCAATCTCTCTCCGTCAGGGCGAGTGGCTGGATATCTTCGTCGAGGCAGAGATTCTGTAATCCGTCGCCCTTGCCGTCTCTTCATGTCTCACATGAATCCATTGAATTTGTTCTTTGCTCGAATCGAGTCCGTGATGGCATTGAGCGAGTCGCCGTAAACACCGTAAATTTGCCGAACTCCTGCTTCAGCGAGAACATCCACCAATAAGTCCGCTACTTTTTTCTTAGCCATGGGCCATCCTTACGCTTTTTTTTCAGCCGAGCGTTTATGCATACTGCAGTGGATGATCACTGCGCGCCGCTGTTTCATTCGGGTGATCGCTCAGCTGCTTGGTCGTGAAGCAGCAAGGACTAAGCCAGCCAACGTTTTTGACTTTCTTGGCATCGATCTAAGGGAGCACCGCAATTATTATCCATTGTGAGCAACAGAGATGAAGAAGCGGGGCCACAACCGACAAGCTTTTTTGGTTCTGTAGCTGCTCCGCACGGAGATGCGTGTCGATATGTCGAATGGTGTCGATATTTCGACACCATCGGGGCCTGGGCATGGGGAGAGGCAACGATAAGCGCCAGCAGATCCTGAACCAGTTATTGATAGCGATGAGAACGGCTTTGATGCGCGCCATGAAGTCATCACACTGGCAGCCAGGAACCGGCCCGCTGTATTTCCCCAGCGCTCCTCCAGTCTGGTGTCGAACCTATGGTGTCGAAATGTTGCAACAGTGACTGCATGACGCCACTAGTGGGAGCTTAACCGTAACATTGAATCTGCGGTTCATGTTCAGTTCTTCAGTTCCCGTCCAGAGTCAACGTTATCTTTCCCAAAGGAAAGAACTAGTTCAGTAAAAACAACGCGCTCCGCTTTCTTGTCCATCGTGAGCTAATCGTCCCTTTACGGCGGATGGCACACGCCTTGCCCAAATCAGGAACGAATAAGTATTCGGGATGGAATTCATTATGGGCATTCCAAATGGAACGCAGCAGGCTCCCATGTTGAAACAGGCCAAGACGTTTTTTACCGATCTGTGGGGTTTGACGCGCCCTTACTGGTTTTCCGAGGAGCGTTGGGTCGCTTGCAGCTTACTCACGGTTGTAATCGCGCTCAACCTCGCTCTGGTGTATATCCGCGTGCTCATTAATCTGTGGAATAACGACTTCTACAACACTCTGCAAAATCTCGATCAATCCGCCTTCTACCGGCAGTTGATGCGCTTCGCGCTGCTTGCGGCAAGCCATATCGTCGTGGCCGTTTACCAACTGTATCTCAATCAAATGCTGCAGATTCGCTGGCGGCGTTGGCTCACTAGCGCCTATCTCGGCGCGTGGCTCGGCAACCGCACCTATTACCGCATGCAGCTTACCGACTCCGGTACGGACAATCCCGATCAACGCATCGCGGACGACCTGGCCCTGTTCTGCGACCGAACATTGAATCTCGCGCTTGGGATGTTGTCGGCCGTGGTCACGCTGGGTTCATTCATCGCCATTCTGTGGGGCCTGTCAGGCGCTTTCCCCATCAGCATCAGCGGGCACACCTTCAGTATTCCCGGGTATATGGTGTGGTTCGCGCTCGCCTATGCACTGGTGGGCACATGGCTCACCCACATCATCGGCCGGCCCCTGATCGGACTCAATTTTCATCAGCAGAAATTCGAAGCCAACTTCCGTTTTGCGCTCGTGCGCGTCCGCGAGCACGCCGAAGGCATTGCCCTGTACCGCGGTGAAGCCAATGAAATGCGCCATTTGACTGCGCGCTTCAGTGACGTTGTGCGTAACTGGTGGGCGATCATGAAGCGCCAGAAACGGCTCACCTGGTTCCAATCCGGCTACAGCCAGACGGCGATCATTTTCCCGTTCGTGGTCGCCGCGCCGCACTATTTCACGCGGACCATCCAGCTTGGTGGCTTGATGCAAACCGCCTCGGCGTTCGGGCAGGTGCAGGAAGCCCTCTCCTGGTTCGTCAGCGCCTACGTGGACCTTGCAGAATGGCGAGCGACCGTCGATCGTCTCACGAGCTTTTACAACGACACCGAGCGTTCTCGTCTCGCCGCACAGGACGGGGACGGCATTCAGGTCACGAACATCGCGCAACCGAACTTCGCGGTGGAGCGCCTCAACGTCGCGCTGCCGAACGGGCGACCGTTGATCGCCCCGACTGACGTTACGCTGGCTCCACGCAGTTCCGTGCTCATGACCGGGCCATCGGGATCAGGCAAAAGCACGCTGTTCCGCGCATTCGCCGGCATCTGGCCGTTCGGCAGCGGCACGGTTCAGTGGCCCGCCGCCGCTCGCGTGCTATTTTTGCCGCAGAAGCCATACCTTGGGGTCGGCAAGCTGCGCGACCAGCTGACGTATCCGGCTCAAGGTGGCTCGGTTCCTGACGGTGTTCTCAACCAGGCCTTGCTCGATTGCGGGCTGCCTCAGTTGGCGCACCGCTTGGACGAGGAACAAAATTGGGCGCAAGTGCTCTCCGGCGGGGAACAGCAGCGCATAGCGTTTGGGCGCGCGTTGCTTTACCAACCGCAGTGGCTGTTTATGGATGAGGCCACGGCCTCCCTCGACGATGCCAGCGAGACGCGTCTCTACACCCTGTTACGCGAACGCCTGCCGGATACCTGTATTGTGAGTACCGGCCACCACCCAAACCTCGCGCGGTTTCATGCGCGGCGACTACGGCTCGAACACGACGCGGCGGGTCTCGGACATCTGATCCCCGAGCAACTGAGTGAGCAGTGTCGGTTACCCGCTTCACCAAAGCGCTGAAAAAGATATGCCGGCGTATTGAAAAACTGCGCGAGGAATTGCGAATCCCATTAACTTCAACGTAGCGAGCCGGAGCACTCTCAAGGTCTCCTAAATCAGGCCATTCGGGATGCTATTGCGAACCGTTCAGCCCCCTGTCATTCGGTTTGCTAATTTTGCCTCGAGAGATTGCGCAATTGTTCGTGACGTCCGAATGATTGCACTGCATATCACCATCAGTGAGGGGCAGCGACGAAGAAGCGGCCACGCGAGAGACATTTTTGCATCGTGAACTTTCTGCGACACACACCCGTTTCATTCAGATGGTGCTGGGTCGAAGCTCTCAAGTTTAGCTACGTAGGCTTCGCTTTATCGACTCTGACGGGGGATCTTTTGATAACCCTGGAGCTTTGATAGGATAGCTGACGTTTTGGTCTTCTACGCATCATTCGACCAATACACTGAGAAGGATATCTGATTCATCCTGGTGGAGGCACAAGCGTGTTGAAGGTAGAGTCTTGGGCACGGCGAGTTTCCCGTGTGGTTTGGCAATACGGACTCGCCGTGATGAGTGTCGCAGTGGCGCTGGGCATCACGAACTCGCTGGAGCGCTACACCACACTCCGAACTCCGATCTTTTACATAGCCATAATCATCAGCGCATGGTTCGGTGGAATGGGGCCGGGGTTGCTTGCCGTAGCGCTCTCCACGCTGGCAGTAGACTACTATTTTGCACCGAGGGGCCAGACGTCGGTGTTAAGCATAGACAACTGGCCATTCATCCTCCTGTTCTTATTGTCAGGCCTCGTCGCCTGTTGGATAACTGTTCAACGCCGAAGGGCAGAAGAGGCGCTCAAGCAGGCGCGCGATGAGTTGGAAGCAAGAGTTGAGGAACGGACCTCCGACCTCCGGAGGGCTACTGAAGAGTTGCAGGCCGAGATCGTGGAACGCAAACGGGGCGAAGAGGCCTTGCGCGAAAGGGCAAACCTCCTGGACCTGACACACGACACAGTCTTCGCGCGCGACATCAATGAAGTCATCACCTTTTGGAATCGTGGTGCCGAGAACCTGTACGGATGGACAAGAGACGAGGCGATCGGCCAGGTTTCTCACCATCTCACGCAGACGATCTTCCCGGTACCGTTGGAAGAGATCACGGCAGAGCTAAAGAGCACGGGACGCTGGGAGGGGGAATTGATCCACACACGCCGCGATGGGACACGGGTCGTGGTGGCGAGCCGGTGGGCGCTGCAATTGGACGAACGGGCAAAGCCGATTGCGGTCCTGGAGACTAACAATGATATCACTGAGCGCAAGCGGGCGGAAGAAGCGCTACACAAGGCGCACGTGGAGCTGGCGCATGTCACACGGGTGGCGACTCTCGGCGAGATGACTGCCTCTATTTCCCATGAAGTCAACCAGCCGCTCGCCGCTGTTGTCACCAACGCCAATGCCTGTTTGCGCTGGCTTGCCCGCCAATCGCCTGACCTGGATGAGGCACGAGCCGCCGTGGAGCGCATCATCCGTGATGGCAGCCGTGCAAGCGAAGTGATCGGGCGAATTCGCGCCCTCGTCAAGAAATCTCCGCCGCAAAAGGATTGGCTCAATATCAATGACATTATCCTGGAGGTCATCG
>QIAA01000218.1 GCA_003224905.1 Acidobacteriota bacterium | reverse complement strand
CAGTTCTGGGCTTACTGCGGGCTGGGGCTGGAGACGCGCAGCAGCGCCGATTATGTGATCCAAAATGGCGAGGTGGTACGCCGCCGGCGAGCGCTGTACATCCGCGGATTGAACTGGAACCATAGCCACCCGTTGAAGAACTTGTTCCAGAGCGCGGCCACCACGGCAAGCACGATGCAGGGCCCATTGCGCGAGTTCTACCAGGCGAGAGTAGCGAAGGGTATGCAGCCGGCGCTGGCACGGCTGACGCTGGCCCGCAAAATGGCAGCCATTGCTCTGATTCTGTGGAAGAAAGGAGAGGTGTTCGAAGCCAAACATCTGAACTCACAAGCAGCGTAAGCGCGCATCACCACGCAGCCGGATCGTTCACCGGGCTGGCGTTCGGAGCTCGGGTGACTGCGCGCACGGGTTCGAGGGCAAGTATCCTGGACGGGATAGACCACGAGTCTCACGGGCCACCATATGCTCCCTCGGACAACCCAACAAAGCCATAGCGCCGCGACCTGTCGCGAGCCTCCGATAGAACCCTTCCGGAGATGGAAAGGTGCTTTCTCTGGACATCCCCTTTTATAGAACCCGTCCACAGCTCAGCCGTCGCAGGATTGCGCAAGATGTTTGTAGCGGTCAGCCTCGGCATGCATGCCAAGCTTTGCAAATGAGTCTGCAAACATTTCGTACACAGACTCTTTGGGAACTTCGGCATCCAGACCGTCAGTTTCCAGCTTTTGGAGCCAGCTGATAGCTTGTGCATATGCTCCGATCTTATAATTGCTGTACGCAATGAAGTATTGAGCCCGAGATCGAAGTACGGGCGGCAGATCGGATTGCTTGAGAGCCTGTGTGAGATGTGAAATTGCATCTTCAAGCCTACCGATACGAAAACAGGCCTCCCCGAGATAGTAGGTGACGTCTGCTCTGTCGGGATCGGTTGCGTGAGAAGCAAGCAAGTGTGGCATGGCGGCCTCATATTGACCCATCTCAGCGAGTAACATAGCTCTTTCCGCGTTTAACTCGTCTAATCGAGTCTTGTAATCTGGACCACTAAGCACATCTTTGAACTCCTGAAGGATGCGCAACGTTCTCTTCAGAGCGAGAGCTGGTTTGGCTTCTGCGCCCTCGAGGCGTGCAGTCTCGTGCTCGATCCCGAACCTCACCTCTCGATCCTTTCCGGCCAAGCGCTCTGCTTCATCCAATAGTGGGCGCGCCCGTCGAAGATCTCCCGCTAAAATCAGACAGTTCGCCTCCATAAGCGCCAAGAAAGCAGTCTCCACGGGATCGTTTGATTCCTTGCGGACCCTCGCCAACAAAGCGGCAGCCTGCTGCGTTTGTCCGGCTTCTCTGAGACGCGTCGATTCGGCAAGCTCGTTGGTATGGTTCACGGTCAATTCCACTCCGGCACCAGCGTCTTCATTCGCTGATCGATACAGAAGCGGGCCCTCGTCGCAACCAGAAAATCGAGGATTGGTAACGCATGGGGGACCCGTATCACGAGTGACCAGTTTTTTATCTGCATCAAGACTCTCCTATATTGCACCCACCCATATCTGAATTTCCACCACCCTGTCGGATTCTGCGGAATTCTGTTGATACCTAGGTCACCGGTTCCAGGTGCGGACGTCGGTTTAAATGTAAGAATCGGTGGCCTGGCCGGAGCCACAGGTCTCGGTGCATACTTCGCGAAGATAGACTTTCGCCCAAGGTTGAACCGCACCGATACAAATGGGACCTAAATCTACCCAGTTGGGCTCGAAGGTACCGACGGAACACATTCTTTTACTCCAGGTTGTTGGATTTAAGCCAATACCGTGAGGACCGTAGTCTGGGGGTCCGCAAAGGGCAGAGCCTGTCGATTGCCAGCGCCTCTGCTGTTGACTCTGCGCAATCTGACCGCCTAACATTCGCCACTCTTAGTTTTCCGGATAAGAGCCAACCTGCTCAGGAGACAAGAATGAAACGACTCAGCGGTCTTATCCTGGTCCTGTTTCTGACCATAATCACGCCTGCGCAAAATCCGGAAATTGCTCCGAACGAGAACCTCATCGTAGAGGGCGTTCCAAAAATTCCCGCCTCGCTAGCCGAAACGGTCGAGCGCTACACGAATTTTCGGGGGGCCAGCCTGGAGAGTTGGGATCCGGCAAAGCGCGAGATGCTGATCTCCACGCGGTTTGCCGACACGTCTCAAGTGCACCTGGTGAAAATGCCGGGAGGAGCGCGCACACAACTGACTTTCTATCCGGACTCTGTCTACGCGGCACTATTTTCGCCGGCATCAGACAGCACATTCGTATTCTCGAAAGATATCGGCGGGAACGAGTTCTTCCAGATATATCGCTTCGATAGCGGCAGCGGTGACATAACGCTTCTTACCGACGGCAAGTCGCGCAACATCGCGAGCGCATGGTCATATGACGGGCGAAGGCTGGCGTACGGCTCCACGCGACGCAATGGAAATGACGTCGATCTGTACGTGGTTGAACCTGCAAATCCCAAGAGCGACCGCCTGATCGCGGAGCTTAAGGGTGGAGGCTGGGAGCCGTTGGACTGGTCTCCGGACAACAGCAAGATTCTGGTGCGGGAGGAAATCTCGGCGCAGGAAACTTATTTGTGGATCGTGGCGAACAGCGGTGAGAAAACCCTCATCACGCCGAAAAGCAACGTAAAGTTCGCATACACGGGCGCTGAGTTCAGCAAAGATGGCAAAGGCCTGTACGTCACGACCGACAAAGATTCCGAGTTTCAGCGCTTGGCCTACGTCGACCTTGCCAGCAAACAGCATCGTTACCTGACCAATCACATTTCATGGGATGTAGACGGCTTTGATCTTTCCCATGACGGTAAGACGATTGCCTTCGTGGTAAACGAAGACGGATTTGGCGTGTTGCACCTGCTCGACACCAATACGGGAAAGGAGAAACCTGTTCCCAACCTGCCGAAGGGCATTGTCTATGGCGTGCGCTGGCACAAGAACAATCGCGATCTTGGCTTCAATATCACGTCTGCACGTTCCACCTCGGACGTCTATTCGCTGGATGTTCAGACCGGCAAAGTGGATCGCTGGACCTACAGCGAAACTGGCGGGTTGAATACGGCCAACTTTTCCGAGCCGCAGCTCATTCACTGGAAGAGCTGGGATGACCGGCAGATCAGCGGTTTTCTCTACACGCCGCCGGCAAAGTTCACCGGGAAGCGGCCAGTCATCATCGACATCCATGGCGGGCCGGAGGGCCAGTCCCGTCCTGATTTCATGGAGCGCGACAATTATTTTCTGAACGAACTGGGGGTCGCGCTGATTTTTCCCAACGTTCGGGGTTCCACCGGGTACGGCAAAACCTTCCTCTCTCTGGACAACGGTCTTTTGCGCGAAGGCTCGTATAAGGACATCAATTCCCTGCTAGATTGGATTCAAGCCCGCTCCGATCTCGATTCATCCCGTGTGCTGGTGACCGGCGGCAGTTACGGCGGGTTCATGACCCTGGCGGTCGCCACCAATTACAACGATCGCATCTGTTGCTCGATTGACGTAGTCGGGCCTTCCAACCTGGTTACGTTTCTCGAACACACCTCGGGGTACCGCCAGGACCTGCGCCGGGTCGAGTATGGCGACGAACGCGATCCTAAAGTTCGGGCGTTTCTGGAACAGATTGCGCCGCTTAACAAGGCAAAAAACGTTACCAAACCGATGTTCGTGGTGGCGGGCAAAAATGATCCCCGCGTGCCAGCCAGCGAATCGGAGCAGATGGTGTCGATCGTCCGGCAGAACGGCACGCCTGTATGGTGGCTAGAGGCGAAAGATGAGGGCCACGGTTTTCGGAAGAAGAAGAATCAGGATTACGAGTTTTATGCCGAAGTGATGTTTGTGAAGGAATATCTGCTCAAGTAACTCGTCCAGCGGTACTAAGGCACGATTCCCTTTTGGTTAACAGCGGCAGTTCGCAAATGGCGCGAAACAAGCTATCCTTCTGAATACAAGCCCACTTCAATTTCTGGCCGGCGTGCAGCATACTTTTTGCATCCTAGGAAACGCGTATGAAAAGTCAACGATTCTCGATGGTTTCGGTTGTAGCGCTTTGGCTGGCGGCGGCTCCGGCCTGGGGCGTCAGCAAAGAGATGATTCAGCTACAGACGCAGGTCGATACCCTGCAGCAGCAGATGACGCACATGCAGCAGTCCTTTGACGAGCGCATGGGTGTGATGAAGAATCTGCTGGATCAGAACACGGATACGATCAACAAAGCCGCGTCTGCCACGACCGCCCTGCAGAACACGTTGCAGAAACAGCAGAGCGAAAGCGGCAGCCACGTGGACCAGCTCTCGGGCCAGATTCAATCGCTCAACGACACGCTTGATGAACTCAAAGCGCGGCTAACCAAAGTAAGCAAGCAACTGGAAGACATGCAGTCCACGCAGCAGAATATGGCGGCGCAGCAGTCACAACAGCAACAACAGGCTCAGGTCCCACCGCCGGATGTTCTTTACAACAATGCGCTGCGCGACTACCAGGCGGGCAAGAACGATCTGGCAGTTCAGGAATTCGGCGACTACGTAAAGAATTATCCCAACACCGATCTGGCTGGAAATTGCTATTTTTACCTGGCTGATATTCAGTTCAAGCAGGGCAACTACCAGCAGGCGGTCAAGACCTACGATCAGGTGCTGCAAAACTTTCCTGACGGAAATAAGGCTGCGACTGCCGAACTAAAAAAAGGCATGGCGCTGCTGGAACTTGGAAAGCAGGATGATGGAGTGGCTGCGCTACGGCATGTAGTACAGCGCTATCCAAAAACAAATGAGGCGTTACAGGCCAGAGAGCGGTTGCGCAAGCTGGGAGTAGCGACTGTCGGATCGGCCAGGCGGGAATCGCAGTAAT
>QIAA01000222.1 GCA_003224905.1 Acidobacteriota bacterium | reverse complement strand
CAGATCGCACGTGAAGTGCTGCGGCAACCGTGGACCGTTCTCGACGATCGTCCCGCTTCCGTAGCGAAGAGCGGTGCCAGTCCAGAATCCGCGCCAGCGATTGTGATAGAAGATCTGCGCCGTGCCGGTGTGAGTCTGATCGAACGCCGGCACAATCCGCTCACCCGGCTCCAGCGGCTCATCTCCCGCAAAGCCGCCGGTAATCGGGCCGTAGAAGTACGTTTTCTGCAATGCATATTGGAAGCGCCCGCTGATACCTATGCGCTCCAGTTGGCGCATGTTCAGCACCAGCTCCATGCCTTCGGAGCGCGCCGTATGGAAATTAATCGGGACAAAAATGCGGCTGATCGAGATCTCGTGATTTTCAAAACTGTTATGGCCGGTGTGGAGATATGCATTCAGCTCCAGGCTTACTCGTGGGTGCAGTTCCTGTGCCCATCCCGCTTCGAAATAATTCTGTGCGTAAGGACGCACATTGCCTACTCGTTGATCCGGGTCAACTGCGTTATGCCCAATGAAACTAGCCAGCAGCGAGTACTCAATTGGTGGCGGGGAAAAGTAGCGGTTGTAGGCCGCGTGCAGTACAGATTTAGTCTTCGCGAAGTGGTACGCCAGTCCGACACGCGGGCTAGTCTGTGCCCCCGTATCCACGAGATCGAAGTAGTCGTATCGCAACCCAAGATCCACGGTCAGATTGCGGATGGGCGAGAAGTGGTCCTGCGCGTAGATGCTGGCTTGTCCGCCCAGCAGACTACCACTGAACGGCGGAAACACATCGGGATCACCACGACTGTCAAAGAAGAAGCTTTCGTTCTCGCGCAACCGCGTCAGGTCGACGCCCGCTTTGAAAAAATGTCCGCGCCAATAATGCGAGAGATCGCTCTTGATTCCCAGCGTTAGCGGCGCCCGCGAAGCGATTGAAACCGGCGTATCTGGATCGCTCGTAGGCAGCACGCGATCCGACCCAGTCCGCTCGTAAAGAGAGGTGCTAATCAGCGTTTCGGGCGAGAACGTGTGCAGCCATGAAAGAATCCCCGTCTGCTGCCGCAGATGGCGCTGTGCGTTTCGTCCAGCCTCCTGATCCTCGCCGATATTAGGCTGCTGGAAATTGTCGCCGCCGCCCATCAGTAGAAACTTGATGGAATCCTTGCTACCGGCATGCCAATCGAATTGCGCAGTGGCGCGCGAGCCTTTGCCGAAATCATAAAGTTCCTTCGGCTCGGGCGGGTCCAGGAATCGGCCCGAGGTGAAGCCGTCAACGAAAAAGTAATAGCCGAGCTTTCCCACCTGGCCGCCGTAATCCGCATTCAGATCGTAGTTGTCGACTGTAGCGCCACGAAAATTCACATCACCGTGCCCGCCGAGATCAGCTCCAGAACGTGTCGTGATGTCCAGCACGCCCCCGAAGCGGTTGCCATACTCGGGCGTAAAGCCGCCGGTCATTAGATCTACGGTTTCAAAAATCTGCGGGCTAACGCCGGGGCTGAACTGCGGTTGAGTGTTCTCCAGAAAGGAGACCCCGTTGATGAACTCGTGCAATGAAAATTCCGTGCCGCGAACCGCGAGAAAATTATCATGGCTGTCGCTCGCGGCCGGCATGAGGTTGGTCACAAGGTCGTTTGTTGAGTTGGTGAGTGGATCCGGCAGTTTCTCCAAATCCTGATGTGTGAACGTGTACGAGCTGCCGGTCTTTTCCGGATCGACCGTGAGGTACGCAGCTGTGACCTCAACCTTCTCCTGCACGGACTTTTTGGGCTGCAGTTCGACGCTAAGCGAGAGCGGTTGGCGTGCGCGCAGCACGAAATCATAGCGAGCCGGATAAAACCCTGGTGCTTCGACCTTCAGCGTGTATGCCCCGGCCTCAATGGCAGCAAAGTGAAACCTTCCGGCTGCATCAGTCGTGGTTTGCTGTACGGCGGTGCCTTCAGCCCGTTGCAAGGCTATGGTTACACCGGAAACAGATTTGCCCGTGACGTCGCGGAGGGTACCATCCACGGCGGTCTGCGCCAAACCTGTACTTGTCAAAACTGTGGATGCAATCAGGAGAGACCAGAAACGGTTTCGCACTGTGTGACTCCAGCTGGGAGATTGAGCTAAGAAAACCAGAGTAGTTTAGACGAACAAAGGGTCAGTATGTAACTCCCTGTATCTAAAGCTCAGAAGTTGATGCGGGTTCGGTTTGTCAAAAGGAAAGTGTACAGCTGCTTGGCCAAGCTTCGCCGTGCCTTGTAAAACATCTGGTCACAACGTTCGAGTTCTTGATCGCGCTCTGTGCTCTCGTTACGCATGACGGCGTCGATTTTTCGAACAGTCAGAGTTGGAAGGCGAAGTGCCTCAAGGGCCCTTTCAGTGATCCTTGCCCGTCTCTTGCACCCGACACGCAATAGCGATTCGACCACGATCGGAGCAAATACCCGGGACGAATTTCTGAGGAATTGATCGTATCCGCCATTGTTGACCTCCTGATCTAATGCCGTAACAGCCAGCACCGTTTGTTCCTCATGGCTCACAGCACGCTTACCTTTGCGAGCGGCTTTCCGCTGAATCCCCTCTCTGAAAGCCTGAACCAACGACACTTCTTGGTCCTTCGGCGGATATGAGAAGAGCTCGTTGGCAGTTTCACCTGAATACCCAACAAACCGGTCAGTCCTCTTCATCGCCCGTTCCCTGTCCAGCCATATCCTGCCACAGTTGCCAGTGTTGACGAAGAAGTGCTCAGAACTTGCGCGCTGCCGCAACTCGCGGGATTCCCTGCAGGTCGTTGGTGATGCGAACGTCCGCCCAGTTTCGCAGCAGATCTTTTACGCCGCTCACAATGGTTCCGCTGATTTCCATCACAAGCCAACCGCCGGGCTTGAGCGCCTCGTGCGCTTGGGGGATGAGCCGTTCGATTACTTCCAATCCCGTGTGGCCCGCAAAAACCGCCCAACGCGGCTCGAATTTGCGGACTTCAAGCTGCACCTGGTCTTCTTCCGATTCGCCCACGTAGGGAGGGTTGGAAACTACAACGTCAAAGCTGTCCCCAGTAAGTCCCTGTAAAAGATCTCTTTGCTGAAACTGGATTCGACCTTCGAGTTGATGGCGGGCAGCGTTGACGCGGGCGATGTCGAGGGCGTCAGACGAAATCTCGGTAGCGTGAATTTCGGCTTGGGACAGTTCTTTGGCGAGAGCGAGCGCGATACAGCCGGATCCGGTGCCGACATCAACGAAGCGTAGTAGGGTGGCGGGCGAGGGCGCCCGCCCCACACAGGCTGCCAGAACCGTTTCGATTACATGTTCCGTTTCCGGTCTGGGAATTAGTACGGCAGGACTCACAATGAAATCCATGCCCCAGAATTCCTGATGTCCAATGATGTACTGCGCCGGAATACCTTCGGCTCGGCGGGCTAAAGCATCGCCATATCGACCAGATTCTTCCTGCGTGAGTTCGCGCTCTGGATGGGCATACAGATACGCGCGGTCGCAATCGAGCGTGAACATCAGCAGAAGCTCGGCATTCATGCGTGGGGAGGGAACCCGCGTCTTGGCAAGGCGTTCGACGGCGGAATGTAAGGTTTCCCGCAGGTCCACGCCAGATTTTAACCACAGAGTACACGGAGGCCACAGAGGAACAGCGTTAGATCGACCAGGTATGATCCAGGGTCCGTGAAAGCAGGACATCACATCACACCGCCGCTTTCGCCCTTCAGCTTTTCCGCCTCGAAGTGTGTCACCAGAGCCTCGACGATCGGCTGCAGCTTTCCATCGATTACTTCCTGCAACTGGTGAATGGTTAGCCCAATTCGGTGGTCGGTGACGCGGTTCTGCGGGAAATTGTAAGTGCGTATCTTCTCGCTGCGATCGCCCGTACCCACCATCGATTTGCGTTCTTTTGCCAGCGCCTCCTGCTGCTTCTGCATCTCTATTTCGTAAAGTCGGGAACGCAGAACGCGCATGGCCTTTTCGCGATTCTTGATCTGTGATTTTTCGTCCTGGCAACTCACAACGGTATTGGTCGGGATGTGTGTGACGCGGACCGCGGAATAAGTAGTGTTGACCGATTGGCCGCCGGGACCAGACGAACAGAATGTATCAATGCGCAGATCTTTGGGATCGATCTTGATATCCACATCTTCGGCCTCCGGAAGCACGGCAACGGTAACTGCCGAAGTGTGCACTCGCCCCTGCTGTTCGGTTTGCGGTACGCGCTGTACACGATGCACTCCGCTTTCATATTTCAATCGGGAATAGACCCGGTCTCCCTCTATAAGGGCTATCACTTCCTTCAGTCCTCGCACCCCAGATTCGGATGTCGAGAGCACTTCGACCTTCCAGCGCTGCGTCTCCGCATAGCGAGTGTACATGCGGAAGATCTCGGCGGCAAAAAGCGTGGCTTCGTCGCCGCCGGTGCCAGCCCGAATTTCCAGCACAACATCCTTCTCGTCGTTGGGATCCTTCGGCAGCAGCAGAACCCTTAATTCTTCTTCGACTTTGACCACGCGTCCTTCCAGCTTTTCCAGTTCCTCCTGCGCATAGGCACGCATCTCGGAATCTTTTTCGTCCGCCAGCACCGCACGACTCTCAGCAATTCCTTTTTTCAAATCCTTGTACTCGCGGTATTTTTCAACCACCGGCGTGATGTCGCTATGCGCTTTGGCAGCCTTCTGGTATTTGGAAGAATCCTGGATCACCTCCGGCGAAGCCAGAGCTTTGGTCAATTCCTCATAACGGGCCTCGATTTGGTCTAGTCGTTCAAACACAGGCGTGAGTCCTTAATATCAGTTGGTAGGGGACAGTTCCCAGTTCTCAGTTGGGTTCGAGAAAGAGAGTGATT
>QIAA01000091.1 GCA_003224905.1 Acidobacteriota bacterium | reverse complement strand
CCGCCTCAACACTGATTTCCGGCACTAGGGCAACTCCGTTTCCCATCCCCACAAAGCGCTTGATCGCCTGCAGCGTAGGCAATTCAATATCCATGTGCAGGGGCGTCTTGTGTCGTTTGAAAGTCTGAATCACTTTCTCGCGATAAGGCGATGAGACATTGTGAGCAACAAAGGATTCCGCCCCCAGCTGGCGAATGCTTACCTGCCCTTCCCCCGCCAGAGGATGACTGGAAGGAACCACGAAGATCAACTCATCCAGATAAACCACAATCGAGCATAGTTGCGGCTCTTGGGGATCGTAGGTGAGCACCCCTAGTTCAACGTTGTGCCGCAGCACATCGTCCGGAATGCGGCTCCCCAGCGAGCGTTGCACAGCAATCTTTATCATCGGATGAAGTCGCCGGAACTCCCCCAGTACCGGCAGGAGATAAAGCGCGGTAAACTCATTGGCCGCAATCGCCAGCTTACCTTTGTGCAGCTCGCGCAGTTCGACCAGCGCTTCGCGCGCGTTGTTCCGCATGTTCAGCAGCCTTTCCGCGTATTCCTGCAGCACATGGCCGGCATCGGTCAAAAGGCCGTCCCGCGACGAACGGTCAAACAGCGCCTCTCCTACTTCTTCTTCCAGCTTGCGAATCGACTGGCTTACGGCCGACTGGGTGCGATAAAGTTTTTCCGCGGCGCGGGAAAACCGGCCCTCGCGCGCAACCATCAGGAACACTTCCAATTGAGCCAAGTCCATGCGCTTTCACCTTCAGCAAAGCTTAAGGGTGCAGTAGCACAGCTAATAACTTAAGTATGTCTAATGATATGTGAAGCATTATAAGCTTTGCTTCACCTCTTTGCCTCCCATAGCATAGACGTTAACCCAGGAGGAACTGATGGAACGCACCCGCATCACTATATTCGACACAACGCTTCGTGACGGCGAACAATCCCCGGGCTGCAGCATGAATGTGCAGGAGAAGCAGAAGCTGGCCCGCCAGCTGGATCGCCTCGGTGTCGACGTGATCGAAGCCGGATTTCCCATCGCTTCGGATGGAGATTTCACCGCCGTGCAATCCATTGCAGCAGAGATCCGCCGTCCCATTATCTGCGGCTTGGCCCGCGCCGTTCCTCAGGATATTGAGCGCGCGTGGCAGGCTCTGAAGGGCGCGGCCCGCCCTCGCATCCATGTCTTCCTGGCCACCTCCGACATCCATCTGCAATACAAGCTCAAGATTTCGCGGCAGAAATGCCTGGAGCAGGCGCGTGAGGCGGTCCGCCTCGCGAAGTCGTTCTGTCAGGACGTCGAGTTTTCACCGGAAGATGCCACCCGCACTGACATGCATTTCCTTTGTGAGGTCTTGAACGAAGTCATCGAAGCGGGCGCCACTACCCTGAACATTCCAGACACCGTCGGCTATTCCGTGCCGGCGGATTTCGGCGCCTTTATCCGGGAAATCAGCCAGAAAGTCAAAAATCAGGAGAAAGGTGTAGTCATCTCCGCCCACTGCCACAACGATCTGGGACTTGCGGTGGCCAATACGCTCGCCGCGATCGAAGCCGGAGCCCGGCAGGTGGAATGCGCCATCAACGGTATTGGAGAACGCGCCGGAAACGCAGCCCTGGAAGAGATCGTAATGTCATTGCGCATCCGCCCGGATCAATACGCCTACGATACCGACGTAGTTTCCGAGCAGCTCTACCCCACCAGCCAGATGCTCTGTGACACCATTGGAGTTCCGGTGCAGCCGAACAAGGCCATCATTGGCCGTAACGCTTTTGCGCACGCCGCCGGCATCCACCAGGATGGCATGCTCAAGAACCCTCTTACGTACGAAATCATCACTCCAAAGACGGTGGGCGTTCCAGATTCCACTCTGGTGCTGGGAAAACATTCCGGACGACACGCGTTAGCGCAGCGTTACGAGAAGCTGGGCCACGAATTCGATCGCCGCGAACTGGATGAACTCTATCGTCGGTTCGTCCTTCTTGCGGACAAGATCAAAACAGTGGAGGACCGCCATCTGCTCGATCTGATTAAGGGCCGCCGGACGCCCGACCACACCCAACCCTTTGCCGTTGCCGCCTCCGCGGCCGCCGGACAGTCCTCCCGCGAACCGCTGCACAAACCAGGTCCCGCTGCCTTCAGTGCCGACCCGAACGCGTCTACGCCACAGCTGAGCCCCGGCTCGGAGCACCACGGCGAACAGGAAGATTATTTGTGGGGCGTCTAAGTAGCAGCTATCTCAGCTGCGCATGCTTGGGCTGGGATCTCAACGCAGAGGAGCCTGGCGGAGTTCCTCGATTCAGTTGACAGGACAACTAGCCAACAAGGACCTGCAGATCGATCTGAGCAGTTGGAATCTGTTGAACTGTCTCACCAGCTGCCGCCTATGAGATAGCGCCTACCGTTGTGAGCATCCAACAGGCATGGACTTCCGCGGCTATCTTCATTTAACTGGGTCAGCGTTGAAGAATTGGTTGCTTGCTCAGCTGCAGGATTCGGTCGCAGTGGGACTGCTGTGGCTGATGGGACTCTATGCCTTGAAAATACCGTGGGCGCCCCTTTGGGCGCTACTGGCGGCTTTGTTGCAGTTTGTGCCCCACCTTGGGCCAGTGCTCAGCTTGATCGGGCCCGTGCTAGCCGCCGCCGCGCGATGGCAGGACTGGGAGCATCTGCTCTACCTCCTGATTTTGTATGCCGTAATTGTTGTGATTGACGGATTGATTCTGCAGCCGTACCTCTTGCGGCGCACGGCCAAGGTGCCCATGCTCGCCTCAATCTTTGCGCCGATCATTCTAGGCATTCTGATTCCCTTCTGGGGTGTGCTGTTAGCACCACCGCTGTTGGCCGTGGTGTACGCGTATAAGACCAGTGCGCTGCGGCGCACCGGCTGACTTAGGAACGCCTACTGAATCTTGCCGAACTCCGCCTTCGCTTCCTTGAGGATGGGGATGTCGGAATCGGCATCCTTCCATAGGGTGAAGAAATCCTGATAGGCAGCGCGTGCTTTGCTGGTGTCGCCTGACTGGGCATAGGCACGCGCCAAACCCAGCCTCGCCAGAGCACCGAGAGGAAAGTTGAGAATGATGCCGCGGTGGTCGAGGATGCGCTGAAATTCCGCTGCTGCGGCGCTGCCCTGGTGCGCGAGCAGGTAAGTTTGCCCACGCAGATATATTGGATAGAGCGTTGCAATGACAATTTGGGGAGGCCAGCCAAGTTCGTAAGGACTGGCGATTTGCAGGTAATCCAAACTGCCGCTCGAATTGCCGTGATTGAGTTCCATCGCAGCCCGAATGGTGGGAATCCAGTAAACCTTCAGAACGGTATTTGAAGGATATTTTTTCTCTAAGTCCTGGACCAGATTCTGAGCGCGAGCAGTATCACCGGCTCTCGCCATCGCCAAGGCTGTCACAACTGTGACGTCCCTGCCGGGAGACAAAGCCAGAGCTTCCGTGGCTCCCTGTCGCGCCAAGGCGGCGTTCCCGAACTCAGCCTCGCGCAGAGCTGCGCTTACTTTCCACCAGGCGGCGGTTTCCTTGGAATCGATTCGCAGCGCGGAGTCCACAGCCCGTCGGGAAAACTCCCGGGCCTTGGTCAAATGTCCAGAACACGCCTCGGTGTCGGACTGCATGGAGAGCATGACATCTTCGTCTCCGGGTTTGCCTGCCGCCCAGGCTACTTGCCGTTCCATCTCGGCGGCATCGCCGCGCAGGAACGCCAGAGCATAGACGAGCTGGTGTAAATAGGCTCCTTCCAGATTGAGCGCCTGCGCTTGCTCTAGTGCTTTCTTCGCATCATCAACTCGATTGAGCGCGAGATACTGGAAGCCGAGATTGGCCTGATTAACCACACTCTGTGCTTCCAGCCGCAGAGATTCACGGCTTTGCGTAACCGCCTTGTCCCATTGGCCCAGCACCATGAAATCATTTCCCAGGTTGCCAAAGGCGACAGGGTCGCGAGGATAGCTCTGGATCCAGAGCTGGTAGGTGCGATCCGCTTTTTCCAGTTCCCCGGTAGCCAGTTGATAGTAAGCTGCCGCAATCCGCAGCTTCTCTCTTTCGCTCACACGGTCCAGCAGGCTATACGCTTTGGTCAGATTCTCAGCCGCCAGGCTGGCTTGGCCCAGATTCGCGTAGGTCACGCCAAGATGAGCATAAGCGGCGGCGAAGTTTGGATCGAGTTCAATGGCGCGTTTGTAAAATGAAACCGCGTCTGCATCACCCTTCGTGCGGCCAGTTCTGGTTCCCAGACTGTAGGCTTTTAGCGCTTCCAGCGAAGGAGTGGTCGCCTCAACCGGAACATCGAACTTCTGCACAGAGCCTAGCGATTCTCCCAGCCTGGTGCGTACCGTGGATGCAACCTTCCCCAGGGCGCTTAGAACCTCTTCTTTATTGGCCGCTTCTACTTGCTCTTTGGCTAGGGTGTCGCCGGCACTGCAGCTCATAGCCTCCAGGCCAATGACGTACCGGCTGCCCATCGTGGAAATCGAGCCGGTGAGGATTGCCTTGCTTCCGGTACGCAGGCAGACTTCGCGCGCCACGTCCTGCGTGATGTGCTCTCCCGGCGGACGGCCCATGAGGTGAAGTGTCTCGCTCACTCTGCGATCAGACAGTATGTTTAGAAAAGGCGATTGCTCCAGTTGGACCGCGAGCGCCTGTTTCAGGGCTTCATCGAATACGGCGTCAGTGGTGCTGTTGGAGAAGTCGGACAGCACGACCGTATCTTTTTCGGTCAGGACTGCGGGTGCGCGCGACCTGAGATAGAAACCGAAGGCGAGCAGGGCGATAACCACTGCCAAGGCGGCTGGCACGAGAATCTTCCATAGCTTTCTGCGTGGCGCGGGAGCGACCTCAGCGGCTGCGACACCGCCGGATGAAGGCGCCAGCGGCAATCCCCGACTGGAGACTGGCCGTGGGGTAATCGGTTGGACACCGGATTCCGTGACCACGGGCATTGAGCCGGAGCTGATGGTGGCGGTACGGCCACTCGATGTCTCCCGCTGCAGGCGCTTCAGATCGCTCCGCAAATCGGAGGCGTGCTGATAGCGCAGATCACGATCTTTTTCCAACGCCTTGTTAATGATGCGTTCCAGTTCGGATGGCAGGTCAGGGTTCAGTCGAACCGGCGGTACCGGGGCGCGGTTCAGGATGGCATCAAAGATCTCAGCGGTGCTGTCACCGCGAAAAGGCACGGCTCCGGTAGCCATTTCGTAAAGCACCGCGCCGAAGGAGAACAAATCGGCACGAGCATCCAAATCCTTTGCCCGCGCCTGCTCGGGTGACATGTACGCCACTGTGCCAATGGCCGTGCCGGGGCTGGTAAGGTGTTCGTCGATGGTTCCGGTTGCGGTTAGTTCGAGAGGTTTTTGGTCTCGCTTGGCGACTTTGGCCAGTCCAAAATCCAGAACTTTGGCGTGGCCTCGATCCGTGACGAAGATGTTCGCAGGCTTGATGTCGCGATGAACAATTCCCTTGGCGTGGGCGGCGTCCAAGGCATCCGCGGTTTCGATAGCCAGTGATAGCAGGCTCTCCAGATCCATCGGACGGCCGCCGATCGCGTGTTTCAGGGTTTGTCCCTCGAGAAACTCCATGGCGATGAACGCCTGGCCATTTTCCTCGCCAATGTCATAGATCGTACAGATGTTGGGATGGTTAAGCGCAGATGCGGCTTTTGCTTCACGGCGGAAGCGCTCGAGAGCCTGGCGGTCCTGGGCGACATCCTGAGGCAAGAATTTTAGAGCGACAAAGCGGTCGAGACGATTGTCTTCCGCCTTATAGACCACTCCCATGCCACCGCCGCCCAGCTTCTCCAGAATGCTGTAATGAGAGATGGTTTGACCGATCATTGGGGAGCAATGTTAGGGGGGTGGGAGGGCGAAGTCAACGAGGGCTGCAATGTTCGGATGGGGACTGTTTGTCGCCATACCCGGCATTGACCACATGCTATAATCCTTCTTCGCCTGCATTCTTTTCGAGGCAATCAAGTGAACTCCTCTATCAGGCGATCCTGCGTCCTCAACGTCTACGCAATCAGAGTTTAAAGAACACGAGGTATTGCCATGTCCGGCCACTCTAAATGGGCCACAATCAAACACAAGAAGGGCGCGCTGGACGCCAAGCGCGGCAAGATTTTTACTCGCCTGATCAAGGAAATCTCCATCGCGGCCAAGAACGGTGGAGACCCGGACACCAATCCCCGCCTGCGCACCGCGATTGCGGCGGCCAAAGCCGAGAACATGCCGGCGGACAACATCAAGCGCGCGATTCAGCGTGGGACGGGCGAATTGCCCGGTGCCACGTACGAAGAGTTTTCGCTTGAGGGTTACGGGCCAGGCGGTGTTGCCATCCTTATCGATATCAATACAGACAATCGCAATCGTACGGTGAGTGAAATTCGCCATGTCTTTGGAAAGAATGGCGGCAACATGGCTGAGGCGGGCGCGGTTTCGTGGATGTTCCATAAGAAAGGCGACATCGTGATTCCCAAGTCTGCGGCGAAGGAAGACGATTTGATGGGTATTGTGCTGGACGCTGGCGCTGAAGATCTGCGCGATGACGGCGAGAACTGGGAAGTGCTGAGTGCGCCTTCTTCCTATGAACTCGTGCTCGAAGCGGTAAGAAAAGCGGGGATTACACCGAGTTCTTCCAGCGTGGCGATGATTCCGCAGAATTACATTAAGCTCGAAGGGCAGCATGCGACGCAGATGATCCGTCTGATCGAAGCCCTGGAAGAGCACGACGATGTGCAGAACGTACACTCGAATTTCGATATTGATCAGAAGCTGCTCGAGGAAGTTGCGAGCTGAAAACCTTCCCGATTGATGACCAGGCCGCCCCCGCAGGGCGGCTTCCAGTTTTTGCCTGCACGTAATCGGCAAGATTTTTCAACAGCACGGTGCAAGATTATGTGGAAAACCAGGTGAGTAGGTCCGTAACTCTTTCGCGCTGAGACAGTTCAACACCTTGCACACACACGGTTGCTAACACTTTCGTGGCAGGGAACGCCAAGTTGCGCCAAACTGGAGCGGTTTGAAAACACGTCTCGATAAACTTCTACTCGCACGCGGCCTGGTTATGTCGCGCCAACGCGCGCAGGCGATGATCCTTGCGGGAAGTGTACTGGTCGACGAACAGAAGATAGACAAATCAGGAGCCGCAGTTGATGAGCACGCCCGGATACGAGTTCTGTGTGAAGAGCTGAAGTATGTGAGCCGAGGCGGCCTCAAGCTGGAAAAAGCCCTTGATCACTGGCAGATCGATGTAAGCGGAAAAGTGTGTCTCGATATTGGGGCATCTACGGGAGGTTTCACCGATTGCCTGTTACAACACGGCGCTGCCCGCGTAATCGCCGTGGATACGGGTCGTGGGCAGATTGATTCCCGCCTGCGGCAGGACTCTCGAGTTCGTCTCGCGGAGAAAACTAATGCGCGCTATCTGACGGCTGGGCAGCTGGGGGAAAAGGTCGATGTCGTCGTGATGGATGTCTCTTTTATTTCCGCGACGCTGGTCTTGCCGGCGGTGATTGCCGCAGCCCTTCCGCAAGCTGAAAGTGATCGCCAAGGCTGGCACATTATTGTTTTGGTGAAGCCGCAATTCGAAGTGGGACGGGAGTTGGTGGGAAAAGGAGGCATTGTCCGAGATGCCGCGGCCCAGGCAGCATCCGTAGAAAAGGTGCGGCAAGCCTTGCTCGGATTAGGTTGCAGTGAAACAGAGGCGATCGAGTCTCCGATATTGGGAGCAGAGGGAAACCGGGAGTTCCTGCTGCATGGAAGATTCTGACTTCGGAGGACCTCAGTCCGCGACTAAACGCAGATCCTGCGGACCTCTTCTGTTTGTTATCGAAGATGCAACACTCCGTGCCTATTCAGCAGCATTGCGGAGCTCCACGTACTGAATCTCTTATCGCGATTTCTGTACAATCCATCTTCACATGTTTACAAAGCAACATCCATCAGCGGCCAAGGCAGCGGCGATTGTGTCGAAGCCAAACAAGCCGGAACTGGCTGGCATCGTTCCCAACCTGGTGGATTGGTTCCGGCGGCATCAATATGAATTGGTAATTGACCAGGAGACCGCGGCGTTTACCTCAGGCCTGGAGGTTGTGGCTCGCGAGCAGATTGCCACCCGGCAGTTGAATTTTGTTGTGGTACTTGGTGGGGATGGGACACTGCTCTCGGTAGCCCGCGCCGTGGCGAAAGCCGGAATTCCGATTCTCGGAGTGAATCTCGGTGCTCTGGGATTTCTCACCGAAGTGCCGCTGGACGAGCTATATCCCACACTCGAAGACATTGAGAAGAGTTGCTGCAACGTAGAAACGCGTTCCATGGTCCATTGCGAAGTGCTTCGGGATGATGCGCGCATAGCAGGCTACGACGCACTGAATGACGTGGTAGTCGGGAAAGGAACTATTTCGCGGCTGAATCATTGTGATGTCTTTATTGACGAAGCGTTTGTTTCCCGCTATCAGGCCGACAGCTTGATTGTGGCCACGCCGACTGGCTCGACCGCGTATTCGCTGGCGGCGGGCGGGCCGATCCTGATGCCGTCCGTGGATGCGTTCGTAGTGACGGCGGTCTCGGCGCATTCTCTCACACATCGGCCGCTCGTAGTGCGAGACACATCGAAGATCGAGATTGTGGTCGCTACTGGGATGGAAGAGGCCTACCTCAGTATTGATGGGCAAGTTGGCATGCCAATGCTGGATGGGGATCGGGTCCAGTGCCGGAAATCGGAGTACCAGGTGAATTTGCTTCACACGAAGGGAACATTTTTCGATGTGCTGCGCACGAAATTGAAGTGGGGTCAGAGGTGAGGCCCATGTTTGCTGTGATGGCGGAAGCAACGGTAAACTTGAGTTTCCTTGAGGTGAGTGCATGTTAGTTGTAATGCAGGCGCACGCCACTGAGGAGCAGGTGCGCGCTGTTTGCCAGAAGATCGAATCGCTCGGATACCGGGCACATCCGATGCCCGGAGCGCAGCGCACCGCTGTGTGCGTCACCGGGAATAAAGGCGAGGTGGAGGCTGGCACGTTGGAGGAGTTGCCGGGCGTGCAGGAGCTGATCCGGGTCAGCAAGCCGTACAAGCTGGTCAGCCGCGACTTCAAAGAAGAAAACTCGGTTATCTCGTTTCCTGGTACAGATGCAAGTTTTGGCGGATCAGGGTTGGCGATCATTGCGGGGCCGTGCGCGATTGAGAGCCGAGACCAAGCATTTGCCGCGGCGGAACGGGTGTGCCGGGCGGGGGCGCAGTTTTTCCGGGGCGGCGCGTACAAGCCACGCACTTCGCCGTATTCCTTCCAAGGGCTGGAAGAAGAAGGCCTACAGATCATGGCGGCTGTCCGCGACAAATTCGGCATGAAGATCGTCACCGAGGCGATCGACAAGGAATCGCTTAAATTAGTCGCGCAGTATGCGGACGTCATTCAGATCGGGGCGCGCAATATGCAGAATTTCTCGTTGCTGAAGTGCGCCGGGCGAGCCAGGAGGCCGGTGCTGCTCAAGCGCGGCATGTCTGCCACGCTGGAAGAGTTTCTGATGGCGGCTGAATATGTGATGAGTGAGGGTAACTACAACGTGATCCTGTGCGAGCGCGGCGTGCGAACATTCGCCGACCATACGCGAAACACACTCGATCTGAGCCTTGTGCCGGCGGTGCAGCGGCTCAGCCATCTGCCTATCATCGTCGATCCCAGTCATGGAACCGGGAAGCGCAACAAAGTTACACCGCTTTCGCGCGCGGCGGTCGCGGTCGGCGCTGATGGATTGATCGTCGAAGTTCATCCCGAACCGGATAAGGCGCTGTCTGACGGCATGCAGTCGTTGTACCCAGATCAGTTCGACGAACTGATGGCGCAGGTGCGGCAGATTGCGCCGGTAGTAGGCAGGACCGTGCCCGGAATAGGGGTGCGGACACGATTGAGCCAGGCTGCGCCGGCAATCGCTTCTCCCGCAACTCGAATCAGTTGAGAAAATTTCTGCTTGTTGTCGTCCTGCTTCCGATTGTTGCAGGACTTGCCTGGTGGTATTTCCACGAGCGCGAACTCACGAACTACGACCCTGCCTATCGTGAGTATGCGTATGTAACGAATGGGAAGAGCAACACAGTCAGCGTTATCGATCTGCGGACACTTCGTCCGCTGAAGGCGATTCGCGTCGGAAGTACGCCCACCGGGATCGCAGCTAATACCAAGAAGAATGAGATTTACGTTGTCAACACCGGATCGAACAACGTCAGCGTCATCGATGCAGAGAGAAATGAAGTTGTGGCGACTATCGGCGTTCATGCGACGCCATATTTCATCGATGTCTCGCAAGACGGCAAGCGGGCCTATGTGGCAAATTCCAGATCCAACAACGTGTCTGTCATTGATCTTGAGAAGCGAATGGTTCTCGGCAACATAGGCGTCGGGGCATCGCCGGGCCTGGCTCGCATTTCGCCCAATGGTTCGATGGTGGTGGCGAGCAATCGTGGCGATAATACGATCTCGCTAATCGACACGACGCGGTTGAAAGTGCGGGACACGGTCAGCGTTTGCGAGCAACCAGAGGACATTGCCATCGTTCCCGATAGCAGCAAGGTTTTCGTGGCATGCTCCGGTTCTGATCAAGTGGCCTCGGTCGAGCTAAAAACTGACAAGTTGCTGGCGCTTTTGGATGTGGGCAAGACGCCGGTGAACCTGGCGCTGAAGCCGGACGGCGGGGAGCTGATCGTCAGCAATTTTGGTTCGAACAGCATTTCGATCATCGAGACGACAAACAATGAGGTTGGCGCGAGTTATTTGATCGGCACACACCCGGCGCGCGGTGTGGTGACCTCGGATAACTCGCGGCTGTATGTGAGCAATTTCGGTTCGAATGCGGTTGCGGTGTATGACATCGATCTGGGAAAGGTGATCGCGTCACTTCCAGTAGGCAGTCATCCGGATGGGCTGGCGCTCTCGAAAAGCGAGAATTATTTGCTGGTGCTGGATTCACAATCAGGTGACGTTACGGTGATCCAGAAGCGCAAGCCGACGCGGCTGGAGCGGAGCGAGTACTCGCTGCTCACGATGATTCCTGTGGGCATCCAGCCGAATAATATCGTGGTGAAATCGTTTATGCTGCCAGAGAAGAAATGAATTTGGATCCAACAATCTTTAATTGCCTAGGACTGCCGCCGAGATCGGAGCGCTTAAGTCTGATGATTGTGGGCTACCAGCTGGGATTGCTAAGTTACAGACGACCGGCCCAATATTCCGGTCGGCGGCTAGCATGAGCCACGGCCCAGATCGTAATCACGGATTCTCGCTCTGAGTAGATTACAGTGAACGGAAATCGCCAAAGCACGAAGTGTCTTGTGCCGCTCTTTCCCTCGGGCCACCGCTCTGGAGCCCGATGGATGACATCACTGGCTCGATTAAGTTCCTCCAGGAAATCCAAGGCTGCCTTTGGGCTGCGCTCGACGTACCAGGCAACAGCACTCTTAACATCAGCACTCGCACCTTGGTGGTATTCGATTCGTTTAGCGCCCATCCACCTTGGCTAAGAGCTCGCGGCGCAGTTCCTCCCAAGGCACCGTCACTGCCCTGCCCGCTTTCAGGTCTTCCATTCGGCGCTCGACTTCTCGGTCCCACGCTTCTTGAACCGATTCGTCATTGGGCTCAAGGCTATCAAGCAAAGTATTTGCCAAGGCAGCACGCTGCTCAGTAGGAAGGGCGAGAGCGCGCTTTATAAGATCGGAGACTTCAGGGTTCACAACCTTATTGTATCTTGTGCTCAAAGACTGGCAACTACTCTGGGTACGTCCTCTGCATAATCTGAGCTGCCAGCATCAATTTCAATACGACCATGAACGGGATCACTTGGGATTAGGCATTCATCCCGCAGCACTTCTTGTACTTCTTCCCCGATCCGCAGGGGCAAGGATCATTGCGTCCGATCTTGGCAGTGCCGCGGACGACCTGCTGGACTGGTTGGAAGTCGCCGGATCCGGCCATGCGGGCCTGCTCCAGTTCGCGGCGTTTCCTGCGCTGGAAGGCCTCTTCCAGATCATCCACCGAAGTGGCAACAGAGCGCGGCGGGCGATAACCGTTTCCACCACTGCCACCTGAACGCAGTACGGGAACGCCGGCATCCGGACCTGCGGGCCCTTCAGGGCCACTGCCGGCGGCCGTTGCGCCAGGTTCTTCTCGTCCCAAAATCTGCATCAGGTAGAGATAGCGGACCGTCTCCTCCTGGAAACGCTGCATCATCGCTTCGAACATGTCGAAGGACTCGCGCTTGTACTCGACCAAAGGATCGTGCTGACCGTAACCGCGCAGGCCGATGCCCTCTTTGAGGTGGTCCATGTCGCGGAGATGATCTTTCCACTGGGCATCGATCACGCTGAGCATGATCATGCGCTCGTGGTAGCGCATGGCATCGGGGCCGATCAGTTTTTCTTTGGCTTCGTAGCGCTCCTTTAGCTTGTTGAATATGGCATCGCCGAGTTCCTGGCGGTTCAAGCTTTCCGGCTTGATGCCTTCGGCAAAGATATCCACTCCGAAACGGGTGAAAACCCCGTCTTTCAGGCCTTTCAGATTCCAATCTTCAGCATGAACTTTGACTTCGCAGTACTGATCGAGTAGATCGCTCAAGATGCCGGCAACATACTCCTCAAGAATCAGATCCTTCTGGTCCACACCTTCGAGAAGCTGGTGGCGCAGGCCATACACGGCCTCGCGCTGCTTGTTCATTACGTCGTCGTACTCGAGCAGGTGTTTGCGGGCTTCGAAATTTTGCGCTTCAACGGCTTGTTGCGCCTTCTCAATGCGGCGGGTGATCAGGCGTGACTCGATGGGGATGCCTTCTTCCATGCCCAGCCTCTGGAGCAGGTTTGAGACCCACTCTTTGGCGAAGATGCGCATGAGGTCGTCTTCGAGCGAAAGATAGAAGCGCGAGGCGCCGGGATCGCCCTGACGGCCGGCGCGTCCGCGGAGCTGGTTGTCGATGCGGCGCGCCTCGTGGCGTTCGGTACCCAGAATGAACAGTCCACCGACGGCGGTGACATCGTCGTGCTCTTTGTCCGTTTGGACTTTGTACCGATTGAAGATTTCGTTCCACTGGTCGGTAGCAACAACGTATTCATTACCGGCGTAGTACCAGACTGTGCTCTTGCTGTCTTCGTGCGCGGTCCCGATTTTGCCTTGTGCCGCACGCAGGGGCTGGGCGATTCCCTTTTTCACGCATTCCTGCTTGGCCATGAATTCGGGATTGCCGCCGAGCAGAATGTCAGTGCCGCGCCCGGCCATGTTGGTCGCGATGGTCACCGCCGCCTTGCGGCCTGCCTGAGCCACGATTTCTGCTTCGCGCTCGTGGTACTTGGCGTTGAGCACTACATGCTTAATGCTCTTTTTCTTCAGCAGATCGGAGAGCCGCTCTGATTTCTCGATGGAAGTGGTGCCTACCAGCACGGGCTGGCCGCTCTGATTCAGTTTTTGGATCTCATCAGATGCCGCGAAGTATTTTTCCTTCTCGGTGCGGTACACCATGTCGGCATTCTCGACCCGCAGCAGCGTCCGGTTGGTGGGGATAACAGTGACTTCGAGCCTGTAGATCTTGTCGAACTCGGGTGCTTCGGTTTCCGCCGTCCCGGTCATTCCGGCCAGCTTCTTGTACATGCGGAAGTAGTTCTGGAAAGTAATAGTCGCGAGCGTCTGATTTTCCCGCTCGATTTTGACGTTCTCCTTGGCTTCCACGGCTTGGTGCAACCCATCCGACCAGCGACGGCCCGGCATGAGGCGGCCGGTGAACTCATCGACGATGATGACTTCCCCATCTTTCACCACGTATTCCACGTCGCGCCGATAAAGGGAATGCGCTTTGATGGCGGTTTCGACGTGGTGCTTCAAATCCCAGTTCTCGGGATCGGCAATGTTACCGATGCCGAGCAGGCCCTCGACTTTTTCCCAACCTTCGTCGGTAACGGTGATGGAACGATGTTTTTCGTCAACGACAAAATCGCCGGTGAGCTGCTTGGGCTCGCCGGGAGCGGTATCTAGCTCTTCGCCCTTCTGAACCTTGGGAATGATGCGGTTGACCTTGTAGTACTTGTCGGTTGATTCTTCGCTGGCGCCGGAGATGATCAGTGGCGTGCGGGCTTCGTCAATCAGAATGGAGTCAACCTCGTCAACGATGGCAAAGTTGTGCCCGCGCTGCACGCAATCCTTAAGATCGAATTTCATGTTGTCGCGCAGGTAGTCGAAGCCGAATTCGTTGTTGGTGCCGTAGGTGACGTCGGCGGCGTAGGCTTCGCGGCGCTGCTCATCATCCAAATCGTGAACGATCACGCCGACCGTGAGCCCGAGGAAGCGGTAGAGCTTGCCCATCCATTCAGAGTCGCGCTTGGCCAGGTAGTCGTTCACCGTGACCACGTGCACGCCGCGTCCGCTGAGCGCGTTCAGATATACGGGCAGCGTGGCCACGAGTGTTTTGCCTTCGCCCGTTTTCATCTCGGCGATCTTGCCCTGATGCAGGACCATGCCGCCGATAAGCTGCACATCGAAGTGGCGCATGTTGAGGACACGGCGGCCGGCTTCACGAACTACTGCGAAAGCATCAACTAATACTTCTTCGAGCGCTTCATTCAAAACTTTTGTGCGTTCTTCTTCAATCTGCTTCTGGTGATCGGAACCGGCCTCGGGCTCATCGGAAACCTGGCTGAGACGCTCTTGAACGCGGTTGCGGAACTCGTCGGTCTTGGCGCGCAATTGCTCGTCCGAGAGCTTCTGCATCTCGGTTTCGAGCGCACACATAGCCTCGACCTGCGGCATCACACGCTTGATGTCGCGCTCGTTCTTAGTGCCAAAGATCTTGGCGGCGATTGCTTGAATCAATTCTGAAATCCCCGGATGTGAAGTCGCATGAAGGGCACACCCACCCCGCGGTTTTGCTTAGAGCCTAGCATATTAGATGCTGGGCGAGGGGGTACGTCGCCAGGTGCACGTACTATGTGAGCGTGCGCCGTTCAGAAGCGCTTGACCGCCATTTCGCGGTTAAGATTGGACCAAAGCTGTGGGCTGTTTGAGGTTGCGCTGGCTACGGAGTTCGGCTCGGAAAGCCTTGGCCGGCAGTTCCGATTTTGTGGCAAAAAGGCGAAGTAGATGATCCGAGCTTTCGAGTTCCGATGCCGCCGGCGATAGAGGCTCGTCCGAGTCCAAACCTTCTGGCTCGACCAGCAGCTCCAGTTTCTTGTGTTCAAGGTCGGTGCCCGCGAAGGCGCGGAGAAACTTTTTGACCTGTTCCTTCTGTTGCGCGGTCCGCTTTGTGAACTCGACTCCCATGCCAAAATCCGGATGCATCACCCGTACGGCCCCTTCAACTTGCATACGGAGACCACCTATCTGATGGGAAAGAATCACCCTGGTGCGAACTGGAAACGGGGACGTCGATTCCAGGTAGCACCCACCAGGACTAAAATCAGCCAGCTTACAAGGAGTGGGCGGATCGTCCTTTTCAAACTCTGGGGAATGGCTCTCGAGCCAGGCTTTGAGCTGGTCACGGCTGTCAGGAAGAAGATCGATAAAACGGATTCCAACCTGGCGGCTTGAATTTTCCCAAGCTACCTCGCCGATGCATTCGACTGTGTGGGCAGTGCCGGGAAGCGCAAAGTGCACGGAGATGGAATTCAGATTTTGTGGCCGATGGACAAACCTGACCGCAAGACCGCCTTCGCCTAGATCCAGGCTCACCGCGGGCGATTGGCCATCATTTACGCGCACCGTAACAGGCATCTCGACCGGAATGCGCGTATTGCGGCGACGTTCACGCTTCATAAGAGCGCGCGCCGCACGAAAACTGCTCTTGGCACGCTCCGCAGAAACCGGCTTGTAGAGAACAAAGTGGGCACCCATTTCAAAGGCGGTGCGCAGCGGCATGTTAGCGTCTACGATCGCGAGAGCAACCGCTCGCCGATTGCAGGGGGCCAGACGGGCGCTCTTCAATACGCGCCCCGCCAACTCCGTATCTGAACAGTCCACAATCACGGCTTCAAAGCGGTTCCTCGTGAGCTGCTGGACGGCAGTCTCGGGGTTGCTGCAGTGCTCCATATCGATATCGAGGTCGCTGAGGACGCGGCGAAGCACCCGCACGGTCTTTTCGTCATCAGCGACTACAAGAGATTGCAGATTCATGGGCTTCTTAGAGACCTTACCTTTTCAATTCACCCGCGAGAGTTTTCGTCTGACTCTTCCTCAAGCAGATGGGCGACGCTGCGCAAGTGTTCAGCGGCAGCTTGTAATGCTTCGATTTGTCGTGCAAGTTGTTCTTGTTCGACCTGCTTCTTGCGAAGGACCTGGTAGATATCTCTCAACGTCACCTCCTTTCGCACTCTAGGGAGGTACGCTCGTGCCGTCAATGACTTGGCGGGATCAGCGAGTTACGCCCGTAATCGCCGAGCAGATCCAGGAGAGGGTATCGGAAAAGGAGGCGTGCAGAGCGGCACCCGGACCAAACTGGGCAATGCTACGTACTAAGCCTCTTAAATTTCTTTCATTTAGCTTGCCTGGGCACTCCGCCGGGGACAAAATTGTTTTTGACTTTTCACATGCAAGAACCTTAAAATCATGCGTTTCCAGATAAGTATCAGTAACTTTTGTGAGGCCATCTTTTCGGCCGAGCATGAATCCTTGGCGGGGCCAAGCGAATCTAAGTGCATAGAGTTAAACCCCTAGAAGTTTAGAGTTCATTTCGAGTACGAGGCTAATTTTCATGGCCAAGCGACGTGGAAATCCCAACTGGGGCAAGCCCGAGCCCATCGGGCCTATCATCCCCACCGTCACTGAATTCGAGCAGGTCGTGCGTGAGTACAAGCTTACGCCCGATCAATACCTCCGTTCCACCCGGCTGCGCGAATGGGCGCGGCGCAACAAGAATTCCAAGTACATCCCTGAACCTTTGCTAGAGGCATGGGGATTCGAGATCGAATCCACCCTCTAACTCAGGCAGGAGCTGTTCCGGAGAGGCCGCCCGTCGGGTGGCCTTTTACTTTGCTCCCCATACGGTTTGACCCAGCCGCGGTCGCGTGAGATATTTGTCCGGCTGATGCGGTGGCAGGGACTTTCTGCCGCCGCATAATAATCTAAGGAGAGCGTGCTGGGGTCATGATCCGTCTCATCCCCCGCGAGACGAAATTCTTCCGCATGTTTTCAGAGGTGTCTGAGAATCTCACTCAGGGCACCCGGCTTTTGCACGACATACTCAAGAACCCCGCTCAAATGGAGCCGCGCCTGCAAGAACTGCAGGAAATCGAGCATCGCGGCGACGATATGACCCATAGGATCATAACTACGCTCAACCAGACCTTTATTACCCCTTTTGATCGCGAGGATATCCATCGGCTCACTTCCTCGCTGGACGACGTTCTCGACTTTGTAAACGCCGCTGGTGTGCGCCTTAAACTGTACAAAATCAAGGACCCTCCTCCGGCCGCAGCAGACCTTGCTGCTTTGATAGTGCAGCAGTCGGAGGAACTCGCGCGAGGAGTCTCGCTCCTCGAAAAGAACGGCCTCGTGCTGGAGCACTGCGTGGAGGTCAATCGGCTCGAGAATGAAGCGGATCGGGTGAGCCGGAAGGCCATTGCCGATCTGTTTGAACACGAGAGAGACCCGATCCAGCTGATCAAGATCAAGGAATTGTACGAAGTTCTGGAGAGTGCGACTGACAAAGCCGAGGATGCCGCTAACGTGCTCGAAGCGGTAACCTTGAAGAGCGCCTGATGTCTCAAAAGCACGAGAGTACACCCCCTGCGAGGTGCACCACTCGGTGAATACAGGCCTGCTGCTCTTGGTTGTAACCATCGCCACAGCCCTGACATTCGATTTTCTGAACGGCTTCCATGATGCAGCCAACAGCATCGCCACTGTAGTTTCCACGCGAGTGCTTACGCCCCGAAAGGCCGTGTTGCTGGCGGCTGTTTGTAACTTCATAGCCGCATGGTTGCTGGGGACAGCCGTGGCCAAGACGATCGGCAAGGGCATGATCCGGCTGGAAGACGTGACTCAGTTTGTGGTCATTGCAGGGCTGGCCGGAGCAATCGTCTGGGACCTGCTGACCTGGTGGTGGGGATTGCCGACTTCTTCTTCCCACGCGTTGATTGGCGGATACGCAGGTGCTGCCATGGCACGCCATGCTCTCCACCGGGGATTCGGTACAGCCTTCAGCGTAATTATCCCCGAGGGATGGACCAAGACCCTGATCTTCATTGTATTTGCGCCGTTAATAGGCCTGACCCTGGCGCTGCTGTTTACGAGCGCAAGCTACTGGCTTATGCGCAAGGCGGCGCCGCAGACGGTCGACACCTTGTTTAGGCGGCTGCAACTGTTTTCTGCGGCGGCGTACAGCATCGGGCACGGCGGCAATGACGCCCAGAAGACCATGGGAATCATTGCCGGAGCCCTCTACACGGCAGGGTACATGACCCAGCACGATGTGGGAGGCGACTGGGGTAAATACCATTGGCCGATTATTCTGGCGGCGCATGCGGCGATTGCGGCAGGCACCTACTTCGGGGGCTGGCGTATCGTCCGTACCATGGGTTCAAAAATTACCAAGCTGAAACCGATCGGGGGATTCTGCGCAGAGAGCGCGGGAGCGCTGACCTTATTCGTCACTGCGAAGGCCGGAATCCCGGTAAGCACCACCCATACCATCACCGGGGCGATAATCGGGGTGGGTGCGGTGCATCGGCTCTCAGCCGTGCGTTGGGGAGTAGCCCGGAGAATTGTCTGGGCCTGGGTGTTGACGATCCCGGCATCGGCACTGGTGGCAGGAATGCTTTTCGGAGTGATTCGGCTTCTGCATCCGGGAGCCTAGGGTAGCGGGCGAGCAGTCTTGGGTTCTTTGCGCGCTTTTCCTGGCGAACCTTGTGGTTTGCGGATTTTCTGTGAACTCTGATACAAAGAAGCACTCAACGCCGCCTAGGACACTAGATCCCGCTAAGGTCGCAAAGAGCCCGCCAAAAGCAAATTGGGTCAATTTCCGCGTTGGGCTCCGCTCGTGTCGGCTGCTAAAATTGGGCTGAACATGGCACTGCACCCTTGTTTTACAGACATTCCCACAGCGATCGAGGAAGTCCGTGCCGGTCGCATGATTGTGGTCGTTGATGACGAGGATCGCGAGAACGAAGGCGACCTCACCCTGGCAGCCGAAAAAGTCACGCCGGAAGCGATCAACTTCATGGCGAAGCATGGTCGCGGCCTCATCTGTCTTGCCATGACAGAGGAACGCTTGCAGCATCTCCGGATCGGCGCTATGACGCCCGAGAACACCTCAAATTATGGCACCGCGTTCTGCGAAGCCATCGACGCGCGGCAGGGCGTCACCACCGGAATTTCAGCTTACGACCGAGCCCGCACGATTCGGGTAGCAATTGATCCTGCGACTCGGCCGTCCGATCTGGCGCGCCCGGGGCACGTTTTTCCTTTACGTGCCCGAAAAGGCGGCGTGCTCGTCCGTGCTGGTCAGACCGAGGCTTCTGTCGATCTGGCTCGTCTGGCAGGATTAGTGCCCGCTGGGATCATCTGCGAGATCATGCGCGAGGATGGAACGATGGCGCGCGTCCCCGACCTGGCGGAGTTCTGTGCGACGCACAATCTGAAAATGCTGACCGTGGCCGAGCTTATCCGCTACCGCATGCAGCACGAGCGTTATGTGCACCGGGTGGGAGAGGCGATGGTCGACACGCGAGGGGGAGAGTTTCGACTCATTGCTTACGAGAGCGAAATCGATGGTGGGGAATCGCACGTAGCGCTGGTTCGCGGAGATATCGAAGATGAGACGGAACCCGTGCTGGTTCGCATGCACTCGCACTGCCTGGCCGGCGATGTTTTCGGGTCGACGGTATGCGACTGCCGGGCGGCCATTGAAGGCTCAATGCAAGTCATTGCGCGCGAAGGACGAGGTGCGCTCATCTATCTTCATCAGACTTCGAAAGGTTTTTCGGTTGAGCCGGCAGGAGATCGCAAAGCTTTGGCATTTCACCGCGAGCGACGTGTTCCTGCTCTGCCGGAAAGCGAGCGAAAAACGCAACGCGAGATCGGAATTGGAGCGCAGATTCTCTCCGATCTGAAGCTAAAGAGAATTCGCCTGCTCACGAACCATCCGCGCAAAGTTGCCGGACTGGAAGGATTCGGGATTGAAATCGTGGAGCAGGTGCCGATTGCGCTGGAGAAAGGAGGATTTGTCGCAGAAGTGAAGTGAACACGAGCAAATGCTCGTGCAATCGAAGAAGGTGACTAGAAGGGCTTCCGAATCATCACGTCATTGTCATTGATAAAAAACTGTGCCGAACACTTGTCCGAGCCGCAAATTACCGGCAACAATCCAGCCAGTTGCTTGCGCGTGATGAGGCCCAGTGTTCCGCAATCCGGGCAGGACAGCACTGCCCAGTAAGGATCCTCTTTCTCCCCCAGCCGCCCTGCATTCTCCAGTACAAAAATTGTCCCGGGGAGCATCTGCTCCGGGATCCACTCGGTAAGAACGCTCAGTTCTGCGACCATCTCGCCTCCCTGTTGAGCCCAATTCCCGGTTTATGAAGCCTTGCTAGACTCGCGCGGCGCTCGCCCGGCCGCAGTATCAGAGCCGTTCTTTTTTTTGAGTCCACGAATTTCTGCGCGTACTTGACGGACGGTATCGGTCAGGCAAATTGCCAGCATGGGCTGGCGGGAGTTCTTTAATATGTCGACAATTTGCCGGGCCGAGGTTTCCAGATACAGAGTTCTGCCATCGGTGAGCAGGTGGTATTCCGACCCCGCAGTAACGGTTTCAGCCAGGCGCTTGCTGAATTCCCGCTGTAAGAAACGAATTACTTTTCGAACGCGCTGCAAAGAAAATCCGCGGCGGCGCAGCTCGCATATAACCGCCACCTCGGCTAAGTCCTCCATCGAATACAAACGCCTGTGCCCCTGGTGGCGTGGAACGACGATGCCGCGCTCATCCCACCACTGCAGCTGCCGAGGCGTGATTCTGGTCAGCTCGATGACCTCACGAGATGTGAAGCTATCCTGCAAGTTCACCTGAAAGCGTTTAAACAGTTCTATTGCTGAATGTTTGAAACATTTTAGGCGGGCCATGAACGATGTCAATTGTGGATTGTGTCTGGCCAGTGACTAGGTAAGTACCTGATCTTGGAGGTTTTGGCGGAATTCCTGTGAGGGTCAAGCGGCGGAGCAGTGGGAAGTATGTGCGGCTACCCGCCACCCACGAAGTGGACGACTTCGAGACGATCGCCGTCAGACAGTGCAGTGGATTTCCAGTTCTCGCGGGACACGATTTCGCGGTTTAGCTCCACGGCAACGCGATCGGGTTTCATACCAAGTTGCTGGATCAGGCCTTGAAGGGACAGAGGCTCCGGGAAGTCACGCACGTCGCCGTTGATCTGAAGTTTCATTTCACTGGTGACACCAGCTTCATCCTTCGCTGATATTTTTGCATGCCAGCCGGATGTCATGGCAATGCCCTTTCAGTTTTCGGAGCGCGACGGGCAATTTAGAAATCAGTTCTCAGGGGGCAGTTCTCAGTTCCCAGTCTCGAGATACGGTGATTAAGCTTCAACCTTACGCAGCTGGAATTTTCTCGTGGCGGTACGGCCGGAGTAGTTGGCCTGGACTAGAACCGAGGAATCCCCGAGCGACGATTCATCGACTTCAATTTTCATCTCAGCATCGCCAGAAGAATCGGTCACGGCCTGCGTATAGAAAGGTGCTGCGTCAGGGCGCGCGAACCGCATCGTAAGCCGGGCGCCCTGTACGCCCGACCCGGCCTCAGTGACGCGCAACCGCATGACCAGGTTTCTATCTGAATGTACCGACTGGGCATTCAACCAGTGCACATCGAGCTCTTTAATCGCGGCGAGGACCTCCGGTTCACGTTTATCGAGCACATCATCGAGTTTACCCTCGCGCAGGGCATCGAGCACCAGGCGATGCTGATCGCGCAAAGACTGTTCCCTTTGCTGATCTGAGAATGCGCCGTCCTCAAGTTTCGTGGCGTAAGAAGTAGCGTGCTTGCCGATGCACCGTCCGCGAACGAAGACCTGAGTCTGCAGCAGTCGTTCGCCCTCACGCGCTTCGCTCTGCACGTGATAGATCGTATCTTCGTACTTGATATCGGTGTTGAAGCCGAAGATCATGTGGTTCTCACGTTAGCTTGACACTCCTTGTTGTGAACTCTAATCTAAAATGTTTGGTTGTTGGCGTATTTTATTCACCTCCCTCATGCCCGACAATTATTTCGCGCGCTACCTTCCGATTCTCATCCATTTTTCTTTGGCCGCGCTCTTGGCAACTGCCATTGTTCTGCTCTCCTGGATTATCGGATACCGTCGGCCTACCCGGGCCAAGCTGTCGCCCTATGAGTGTGGCATGACTCCCGTCGGAGACGCCCGCCAGCGCTTCTCCGTGAAGTTCTACCTCGTGGCCATGCTCTTCATTCTGTTCGATGTAGAAGCAGTGTTTCTCTATCCCTGGGCAGTGATTCTACGCGACCTGAAGATGTTCGGATTTTGGGAGATGCTGGTTTACATCGGCATCGTGCTGGTTGGCTTCTTCTATATATGGAAGAAGGGAGTGCTGGATTGGGGCGGGGCGTCTACCGGTAGAGGTGAGGTCTAGTGGCCTTGGCACCCGCCATTACCGACCTGGATCAGCTCAAAGGTCATCCTGCGATTGGCAACCTGCTCGCCTGGAACCCCGCGGTTGTTGAGGGAGCCAAGTTCGATCGCGAGGAGATAACAATTTACGTGGAGCACTCATTCATTCGCGAAGTTTGCGTGCTGCTGCGAGACAATCCTGAATGTCCTTTCAATTTTCTTGCTGACGTCACGTGCGTGGATTGGTACCCGCGAGAGCCCCGTTTCGAGGTGGTTTACCACCTGCTCTCCATTCCCAAGAAGGAACGCGTGCGCTTGAAAGTCCGGCTCCAGAGCGACAGCCCGGCGCTCGATTCTGTGACTCCGGTGTGGGCTGGTGCCAACTACTTCGAGCGCGAGGTCTTCGATCTGTTTGGAGTGAGATTCATCGGTCATCCTTATCTGCGCCGCATCCAGATGCCGGAAGACTGGGAAGGACATCCTCTCCGAAAAGACTACCCCGTGGAAGGCTATCGCTAGACCTCATGGCCCATCTCTCCCCGATGCCCACGCTCGAACCCGGTCAGGATCGCACCATGATCCTGAACATGGGGCCGCAACACCCGTCTACACACGGCGTGTTGCGCGTGATTCTGGAGATCGACGGGGAGAACATCGTCCGCATCATGCCGGATATCGGGTATCTGCACACCGGCATTGAGAAGACTTGCGAAGCGAAATTCTACCAGCAGATCGTCACGCTTACAGATCGCATCGATTATCTCTGCCCATTGACCAACAACCTGTGCTACGTGCTGGCAGTAGAAAAACTCCTGGGCCTCGAAATTCCGCCGAAGGCGCAGTGGATCCGGGTTCTTCTAAACGAACTCACCCGTATCAACTCGCACCTGGTCTGGCTAGGTACGCACGCGCTCGACATCGGCGCGATGACAGTCTTCCTCTACTGCTTCCGCGAGCGCGAAGACATCCTGCGGCTGTTCGAGATGGTCAGCGGCCAGCGCATGATGACTTCCTATTTCCGCATCGGTGGGCTGGCATTGGATCCCCCAATCGGCTTCTTTGAAAAGACACGTGAGTTCTCCAATCGTTTTCCCTCCAAAGTGGACGAGTACGAAAACCTGCTGACCGGGAATCCGATCTGGGGGATGCGAACCAAGGGGGTGGCGCGAATCACGGCAGAGGATGCCCTCGCACTGGGCGCAAGCGGCCCGACGCTGCGCGGCAGCGGCGTGGATTTCGACCTGCGCCGCGATATGCCCTACTCAGGCTATGAGAACTTCAAGTTCAAGATCCCGACTTCGACAGATGGCGACGTGTTTGCACGATACATCTGCCGGGTGCAGGAGCTACGCGAGTCAAATACCATCGTGCAGCAGGCGCTAGATGGCATGCCTGAAGGTCCGACCAAGGCGGACGCTCCCAAAGTGGTGCTGCCGGATCGCGAAAAAATGAAGACGCAGATGGAAGCGCTCATCTATCACTTTAAGATCATTACCGAGGGATTTGCGGTGCCGGAGGGCGAGATCTATCAGGCCGTCGAGTCTCCCCGTGGCGAGATGGGCTATTACGTGGTGAGCGACGGAACCGCCAAGCCGTATCGAGTGCATATACGAGCGGCGTGCCTGGCCAATCTGCAGGCGCTGCCAACTATGTGTGAAGGTCGGCTGATCGCAGACGTGGTAGCCGCGATCGGGTCCATCGACATTGTTCTTGGTGAGATCGACAGGTAGTTCTCTGCGATCTCAGGGTGCTCGGTGGTGAAATGCTTGATGTGATTCTCAAACGATTCGATCAGCCCGACGAAATTCGAACTTTTGAAAAAGGTAAGTTCGAAGTAGTTCGCATCGGCGGGATGACAATCGGTCGGGCGACTTATGCTCCCGGCTGGAAATGGTCAACCCACGTGGGCGCAGCACTGGGCAAACGTAGTTGCGACGTAGAACACGTTGGAATGGTCATATCCGGCTGCGCCACTGCTGGCATGGACGACGGCCGAGTCATTGAGATGAAAGCAGGCGACATTTTCTACATCGCTCCCGGACACGATAGCTGGGTCATCGGTGATGAACCGTATGTCTCCTTGCACCTGATGGGCGCCGACAACTACGCTCACCACAAGGCAGGTTCGCAGTGAGATTTTCAGATCAGTTCGAGGCCCGTTTCGCGGTGATGCTGACTCACTATCCGACGAAGCGATCGGTTCTCGTTCCAACTCTGCTTTACGCCCAGGACGAAATCGGCTTCTTGTCGGACGAAGCCATCGCAGAAATCGCCGCCCGGCTCGACCTCACCGACCTCGAGGTGCGCAACGTGATTAGCTACTACTCGATGCTGACTACGAAGCCCCGGGGCAAATACAACGTGCAGGTCTGCACCAATATCGCCTGCATGCTGCGCGGAGGCGAAGAACTGCTGGAGCACTGCGAGCAGAAACTTGGCATCGGACACAAGGGCACAACGCGTGACGGCCTGTTTTCATTGGAAGAAGTCGAGTGTATCGGTGCCTGCAGCTGGGCGCCCGCCGCCCAGGTGAACTACGACTTTCACGAGAACTTGACACTGGAAAAGATGGACAGCGTGCTGGACGAATATCGAACCAAGCCTCAATAGGATTTTGTAATTTGGTAATTGAGAAATTGAGTAATTGAAAAGCATCTGGCGCAAAAGGTCTTCAATTGCTCAATTACCAAATTGCCCGATTACCAAATTACAAGTGGCTTCTCTCACCTCCCATCCCGACGAGACGAAGGTCGTTTCCAAACGATTCGGCATGGGTGCGACCAATATCGACCGCTATCTCGAACTCGACGGCTACAAAGCGGTTCAGAAAGCCGTGACCATGCAGCCGGACGACATTATTAATCAGGTCAAGAACTCCGGGTTGCGCGGGCGTGGGGGCGCAGGCTTCAACACCGGACTGAAGTGGTCCTTTGTTCCCAAACAATCGCCCAAACCGAAATACATTCTGTGTAACGGCGACGAAAGCGAACCCGGCACCTGCAAAGACCGCCTGATTTTCGAGCACGATCCCCACGCGGTGATTGAAGGCGTGGTGATCGCGGGCTTGGCAGTCGGATCGACTACGGGCTACATCTACATCCGTGGCGAATATCGCTATTTACTGGAAATCGTGCAGAAGGCGCTCGCGGATGCCTACGCTCACGGCTTCCTGGGAAAGAACATCTTCGGAAGCGGGCGGGACTTTGACGTTTACTGGCATGGCGGCGCTGGGGCTTATGAAGTGGGCGAGGAATCGGCGCTCATGGAGTCGCTCGAAGGCAAGCGCGGAATTCCCCGGATTCGACCGCCGTTTCCTGCCGTCGTTGGACTCTGGGGCGGGCCCACAGTCATCAACAACGCCGAAACTCTGGCTAGCGTCCCTCATATTCTTCTTGGCGGGGCTGAGTGGTACGCGGGCCTGGGCACACCCAAGAACGGCGGCACACGCCTGTTCTGCCTCAGCGGGCACCTGGAGCGCCCGGGCGTGTACGAGCTGCCGATGGGCTACAACTTAAGAAAGATGATCTATGAAGTCGGCGGCGGGATTCCCAACGGCAGAAAATTGAAAGCGGTTGTGCCCGGCGGTTCCAGCACGCCGGCGCTGACTCCAGATGAAGTTGACGTAGCTATGGATTTCGATACTTTGATGAAGGCTGGTTCCATGCTGGGTTCAGGCGGCGTGGTCGTTCTCGATGACACCACCTGCATCGTGAAATTCGCCCTGCGCACCATGAAGTTTTATCAGCACGAAAGCTGCGGATGGTGCATTCCTTGTCGTGAGGGTACGGATTGGCTCAAGAAGACTCTTACCCGTTTTCACAACGGCGGCGGATTAAAAAAAGACATCGACAATATGTACTACCTTTCAGAAAACATGCTGGGCCGGACCTTCTGTCCCCTGGGAGATGCCGCGGCGATGCCGACGATGGCTTTTATCAAGAAATTCAGGAAGGAGTTCGAAGATCATCTGGAAGGCAGGCCCTGTCCGTATGAGAAGGAGAGCACAATCCAGGAGCTGCCCGTGATGGCATAGAGAGTCAGTTTAAGCGGTTTCAATTACACAATTACCAAATTCCACAATTTCTCAATGCCCCCGGTAAACATTACGGTAGACGCCAAGAAGGTCACGGCACCCACAGGGACGTTGCTGATCGAAGCCTGCAAGAGTGTGGGCATCGAAGTGCCCTCGTTCTGCTATTACCCAAACCTTTCCTTGCAGGGCGCATGCCGCATGTGCCTGGTCAAGGTTGAAAAAGTCCCCAAGCTGCAGACCGCCTGCACCACGGTCATCAGCGAAGGCATGATCGTGACCACCGCCAGCGATGAGATCCGCCAGGCCCGCAAGGGGATGGTCGAGTTGCTGCTCGGGAATCATCCGCTGGATTGCCCGGTCTGCGACGCCGGTGGCGAGTGCGAACTGCAGGACATGACGTTCGCTTACGGCGCTGCCGAATCCAGGTTCATGGAATTCAAGGAGCACCGCGAAGAGCAGCAGTGGTCGCCGGTCGTGTACTTTGACCGGCCACGCTGCATCCTGTGCTACCGGTGTGTGCGCATTTGCGGCGAAGGAATGGACGTCTGGGCGCTGGGCGTTCAGAACCGTGGCGTCCACTCGATTATCGCTCCCAACAAAGAGGACCACCTGGAGTGCGAAGAATGCGGCATGTGCATCGATATCTGCCCCGTGGGCGCGCTGACCTCGGGCGCGTATCGCTACAAGACCCGGCCCTGGGAGATGAAGCACGTGGGCACCACTTGTACCCACTGCGGCGACGGCTGCAAAACAACTCTGGGCGTACGCCGTTTCGATAGCGGCATGGAAATTGTCCGCGGAGATAATCGCGACAAGAGCGGCATTAACGGCGATTTCCTCTGCATCAAGGGCCGCTACGCTTTTGACTTCGCCAACAGCGAGGAACGTATTCAGCAGCCGCTTATCCGCCGCGATGGCCGGCTGACCCCGGCGACATGGGAAGAGGCATTCGAGCTGGTTGGCAGGCGCTTTGCGGAAATTCGCAATCAGCACGGCGGTGAGGCGATCGGCGTGGTCGGCTCTACGCGAACCACCAATGAAGAGAGCTATCTGCTGCAGAAGTTCGCGCGCATGGTGCTGCAGACCAACAACATCGACCACCACCGTACGGCCGATTTTCCGGCTTTCGCCGCGGCGCTCGCCGGCAAACCCGGCGCGACTGCCGGCATGCGCGATGTCTATAACGCGCCCGCGATCCTGCTGATCGGCAACGATCCTACGGAGCAGCATCCGCTGCTGGCCTGGCAGATTCGCAACAACGTTCGCCTGCACCGGGCGCGGCTCTACGTGGTGAACGCGAACAATATCAAGTTGCGCAGGCAGGCGGTAAGCTTCACGCAAATTCCAGCCGGCACTGAGGGCAGACTTGTGACGTTTCTGGCTGGAGAGGACTCAGCTGGAAACGACTTCGCTCAGGAGTGGACTCCTTTGCGCGACAAGCTGCGAGCCGAACAGAACCTGGTCATCATCTTCGGATCGGAGATCCGAGGCAATGATGTGGCCAACCTGGTCAAATTCGGTGCAACGCTGCCCGGCGCTAAATTCGTCTGCCTCGGCGATCACGCAAACGCGCGCGGCGCGGCGGACATGGGACTCTACCCCGATCTGCTGCCCGGATATGTGCCAGCCGCGGATAGCCGCAAGTTTCACCAGGAATGGGCCATCCCCACGACGCGAGGCTTGAGTTTCCCGGAGATGGCCGAAAGTGCGAAGAGCGGCAGACTACAAGCGCTTTACGTTGTCGGTTCGAATCCTATCGCGCGTTTCGGCGTCGATCCGTTCGCGTTTTCCCAGAGCCTCGTTGTCGTGCAGGACATGTTCCTCACTGAAACCGCTCACATTGCAGAGGTGGTACTGCCGGCTGCCAACGCTTACGAAAAATCCGGCACCTTTACGAATACCTGCGGTGATCTGCAGACCGTGAAGAAGGCAGCGGAGCTCTCGGGCGCCAAGGCCGATTTTGAGATGATCGTCCGTATCGCCGACGCCATGGGCTTCGATGTGCGTAATCTCGTTCCCTTCGGCCGAGGCACCACAGCGGACATGGGTCAGACGCGCGGCGCGCAGTCCGGCGAAGCGGACCGGCATTCCGTCTGGCTCGAAGCTCACGGGCTCGAGCCGAAGATGAGCCCGTTCGACCCGATGGCAATTCTGGATGAGATTCAGCGGCTGGTGCCCGGGTACGACGTTTCGCGAATCAATCTGCTGGCCG
>QIAA01000221.1 GCA_003224905.1 Acidobacteriota bacterium | reverse complement strand
TTCGCATATCCGGGTGCCGGCCTCAATTCGCGGGACAAAATTTTTGCACTCTTTACGCGATTTGCGGTTGAAACCATCCACCCGCAGCGCCATCGAGAGGCAAACTACTCCCGCGCCTGCCTACCCGGAACCTGACGGAGAATCCCTACCAGAGTGCTGCAATTATAGGATGGCGATCTCAGCCCAGCAATCTTCCGAAGGGGAATTGAACCATCAAAGGTAATTCATGCAACTTGGTGGATCGCTGCGAGTTATGGCTTGATTTGGTTACTGTGCCCCCAAAATGGGCCAGTTCGAGGAGGCAGTTGCGATTGTCGTCATGTCTGCCGATCAGTAGCCCCATGACTGAAGATGTCAAGGGATAATTACCGGGTAAAATCTTTGGAAAGAAATGAGTTGCGGGCAAAATCTAGAAAACGTGAGACTTAGTGTATGGAATTAGAACCTCTGAATGAATTCGGACGTAGTACGCTTTCGGCCGCTGGCCGCTAGCTGTTGGCTCGGCAGCTTTGGAAAACTTCATTTCCGCGGATGACGCCGATGGACGCGGAGCTCAGCCTGAACAGCCGGGGGCATTCCTGACATTTTAGACCGGGCACATGCCTGACACTTTTCACAGTCGTTGCTCCCTTTCGGTTAGGGGAAGGGGTGCAGGGGAAGGGGAGCAATCGTCCCCGTCCCCTGCATCAGCTATGTAGAAGCTGGGCGCCTTGGGCAGAGGCAGCACCCGGCGTTGCCAGCTGTCAAAGTTCCCCAGCGGCAGGTGCGCGAAATATACGGTGTACCAGCGCTCGTCGCGGGGTAACAGGGCAATGCGCTCACCCCACAGCGCCTCGCTGACAAACACCTGGTGCTGCTTCTTCCAGCGAAAATATCCTTTGCTTTGCACCGGGCGCACCAGCATGGTTTCCGGATACTCGGGCTCCGGCACCTGTCGCGGATACTCTCGCGGCGAGGGTTCATAGACGCTGGCCGGGGTCTGCATGGCCAGAGCTTCATGCGGACGCACCTGGTTGTACTCGCGGCGGAAGCGATCGAAGGCTCGCTGTTGTGCCCTCCGTTCTTTCGCTGGCGGCGTGGCCACTTCCTGCTTCAGGGTGCGATGCAAGCGCTCGTGCCGCCCGTTCTGCTCGGGATGTCCGGCGGCGATGCGCTCCGGCACGATCCCCAGCTTGAGCCACCACACCGCCAGCCGCGACAATCCCGCCAGCCCGGTCGAAGCGAACGGCACCCCGTTGTCGGTGCGGATGGCGCGTGGCAAGCCGTACTGACGAAACGCAGCTTCGAAGACGGCTTGCACCCGCGCCGTGTCCATCTTCTCCACCGCCTGGCAGCGCAGCAGATAGCGGCTGTGGGCATCGGAGATAGTCAGCGGATCGATGCGCTGGCCGTCACCGGTGCGAAACCAGCCCTTGAAGTCCGCGCACCACACCTGGTTGGGTCCCGCGGCGTGCGCCAGCGGTTGGGTGTAGGGCGCGGTTCGCCGCCGCTTGCGGCGCGGCACCACCAAGCCTTCCCGCCGCAGCATCTCGCCCATGGTGCTCGCCGCCGGCCAGCGCCGTCCCGGCTGATCCCGCTCCAGAATCCGTTTCAGCTTCCGCGGCCCCCAACGCATGTGCGCCTGCCTGCCGCAGCTCCAACACCAGCTGCTCGATCTCCGCCACCGTTTGATTGGGATGATGCCGTGCCGTCCGGTTCACCTCCGCCAGTCCCATCACCCCTTGCGTCTGGTATCGTCGCAGCCAGAAATAGCCGGTCTCCCGCGAGATCCCGAAGCTCTGGCACACATCCCTCATCGTCTGCTCATGCTGCTCATACTCAAAGACAAACCGTAGCTTCTCTTCCATCACACTGCTCGCTTTCCAGGGCATGCTCTGCTTCTACATGCCGCCTTCGTTTTACGAGAGTGTCAGGCATGCTCCCGGTCTGTACCAGCCGGAAAGAGGATACCCTTCCGGTGGTGATCTTCTGGAATCATCGGGTTGGCGGGAGAACTGGGGTAAAATCTTTGGAAAGAAATGAGTTACAGGCAAAATCTAGAAAAACAAAGACTTAGAATCACAGAATTAAACCTCCACATCCACTAAAACGTACTACTTACCTTTATGGCGCAAGTCGACGAGTGAGGTCAAGGGAAATCGGCGACTAGTGCTCAGTTCCCAGGTCTCGCAACAGCAGCGAGACCTGGGGCACCCAGTACTCCGCGACGAAACGTCAGAAGTGAAAACCTAATTCGGCGGTGTAGCTCCGTGGGGTCAGGAAGTGTGTGCCGCTAAATGTCGACAAGAAATTGTAAAGCGCGACCTTGTTCGTGACATTGATAGCGGTGAAGCGGAGACTCCATTTGTATTTGTCACCGCGAAGCAGGTTGTCATCGCCAACCGCGATATCAAACAGGTGGCGAGGGGCGATGCGCGGTGGATTGTGATCATCATTCTCAGTTCCCGGCGTGGGAATCGTAACCCGTGTTGAGCCGTACTGAGACGGTGCACAGGCCGTGAGAGGTGAGGTCAATGTGGGGAGCATATTGCCGCAGAACAAGCCCGCCTGCATCTGCTGGTCTGCGGTCAAGACCGTCAAGTCGACGGGGGTGCTGGTATCGGATGCGAACGGAACCGCACCGGCGACGAGGCCGCTGTCGTAACGCCAGTTGAAGCCGATCCATGGACCGCTCTGCCAAGGCTGGTATTGCAGATGGGTTGTCTGATTGAATTTTTCATCATGATCGATGCGGAAAACGCCTTCGGGTGCGGAAGGCGTTGCTCCAGCTCCGCTGACTTGCGGAAGGAAGAAGCGCGCCGCAACCGTCGAGAAGACCATGAGTGCGGAAAAGCCGTGCAGGTTGGGGACGCTGACGCGTCCGGCAAATCCGGGAATTTTTGACGTCTCCCACGCAATCGGGAAGAAAATGGGCGTGTTCCCGAGTATGCCGAAGTCGTAAGCGTTGTGGGTATACTTCCAGACGTACTCGCCCGAGAACACCAGATATTTGCCGAAAGCCTGTTGCAATCCGGCATGGAATTCATTCCGCCAACCGGGACTTAGCGGAGTTGAACCTGTGGCGGCACAGCCGAGCAGCGGGTTTAAGACGGAACTGTCGCATCCAAGGCTCGCGACAATCAAATTCTCGTTGAAGGGCGTTTCCAGGATTCGTGCGTACGAAACCCGAAGAACTGTGTTGCTTGGTTTAATGTTGTAGGCAATGCCAAGGCGCGGCTCGGCTTCTTTGTGGGTAGCCAGGCCATTGTAAAAATCTCCACGCAAACCGACGTTGAACGACCAGTTTCCCTTCGTGATCTGGTCCTGGATGTAAAGGGCTAGCTGCTTTACGTCGGTGTGGCCGCGAAAAGCGAACAGGCCTCCTCCACGTGTCAGGTCAAATGGGAGCAGATCGGTGCAGGGGGAGTCTAACGCCACAGCGGAGAAGCAGGGAGTGCCGTTTCCATCAGTCAGCGAGGGAAGCAGCGCATCGTCCACGATCCCCAGATTGTCATTTTCGTCGAGGAAAGTCTGTTGATAGGTGGCTCCGAGCTTGACGTTGTGGATTCCCTTCACGTAGGACAAGGCTGTCCGCAGGCCGGCGTTGGTCAGGGTTCGATCTTGAGCAACCGTCTCCTGCTGGATCGGCGAAAGGTCGTCGAAGAGATTGGGGCTGGGATAGTAGTTGTACTGGTCCCTTCGTACGAAGCCGCCCAACGTGAACACCGCGTTGTTATTGAGGATGCGAGTCCATGATGGCGCGATGTTGAAGGTCTTAATCTGCGATCTCTGGTCGGTCGGGCCTAGAGGATTGCCGGAAGGGTCGGTTTGGCCGGTATGGAGAACATTATCGAAGCTGTTGGGATTCTGGAACCACGAGCGAGTAAAGCCGAGATTCACTTGAATAGAGTCTGCCTTCGATAGTTGGTAATCGATTCGATCGAAGACGTTCTCCTCATTTCCTTTGGCGTGTATGACAGTGAACTCGGGCGGGTCGAGAAATCGACCTGTGTTCAAGCCGCTGGCGGAAATGAAGTTCCCCCATTTCGGCCCGCCATAGCCGAGGTTAACGCCGAGCGTCGAAGTTCCGAAACTGCCATAGCTGGCCGTAACGCTTCCGGCAGGTGTTGTAAGACCCTGACCGGAACGCGTGGTGGCGTTGATCACCACGCTCGTTTTTTCACCGAACTCGGCGGGGGGCGCGCCTGAAATGACCTCCAGAGATGCAATCGAGTCCAGAGGGATCTGGTTGGAAAAGACTTTACTCTGCTGGTCGGTGATTGGCTGCCCATCAACCATGAATGAATTTTCTGCGTGGTCTCCCATACCGTGAAAGAGACCATTGGAGTCGGCGGCGATTCCTGGCGATGACAAGGTCACGAGCGAACTCAGCGATGACGATTGGCTTTCCAGAGGAAGTTTGTCGAACAAGCCGCGATCCACGTCAGTGTGAAAGGTGGGCGTGTTTTCGAGCAAGTCCTCACCATTCGCTTCGACCGTAACGCTCTCCGCCGAGCCTGCCACTTTCAGCGCGATGCTGAGGTTCACGGGAACGGTGGAGCGGACATCAACATCCTCAGCGTAGGGTGCAAAGCCCTTGCCGGTCACGATCAAGTGGTACGGATTGAATGGGACGTTTGAAATAACAAATTTGCCTGCGACGTCGGTCACCGCGCTTCGAGAAAAGCCGCTGACCGGATTGCGGAGGTCAACATTTGCGCCAGTTACCACGGCGCCTGATTGGTCAACTACGGTGCCGAAAATGGACGTGGAACTTCCTGACTGAGCGTGAGTGCCGACATTTAACGCGACAAAAATCGTGAGCAGAAAAGTCGCAGAACGCGCCTTCATGTACGAAGCCAGCATAAATTCCTCCTAGAATGAAGAATGGATTCAGAACGACAGATCGATCTTCTTGAGGAATCTAGACGGCGGGAGGCGGGCGAACGCTGAGCGCGAATGCAATAAAACGCTGTTTAGCAGAAACGGGATCAGCCCGGAACGTCGATATTGGATTGAACGTCGCCTTTGTCAGGTTCGTTGCGGCCTTAGGCGCCGCCGACTGCGCTGCTACGCAGACCGTGCATTTAGCAGCTTCCGTACTCTTGGAATGATGATGAGTAGCAAAAGCGAATGCTGACCAGAACGTCAGCAACAGGCACAGCAGCGCGACACATCTCACACGGGATCGCACGGTGCTTACCCTATCAAGCGTTTTCTGAATCTACACCGAAATGAGAGTACAGGGCAATAAGGATACTGTTTGGCCATGATCCAAAGACTTCACCGGAGTGCACACACCTCAGTAACGGCTGCCACAATATGAGCTTTTCGCTGTATTCACGCTCGTAATTGAGTCGGAGGATTGGAAATCCCCACCCTTTCGCAAAGAACGCGAAAGGATGAGGCACCCTCAAAATACATAGATCCTTCGTTGGGAGTCCGGCGCGAGCGCAGGGCTGCGCTGCCTCCAGGATGACAGTTTTTATGAGGCGTTGCGAGGCATTTTCCCGCTAGGTCAGGTTCGTACAGAGAATTCCCATCCAGGTCTGTGCTGAGTGCCGATGGGCATGAGGTCCTTCGCTTCGCTCAGATGTAATGAAAACCAAAAAAGCGTGCCTCCAAGGGTAGAGTACGTGCTCGAAGCACAAGCCCTGAAGGAGGCACATGATGATCCACGTTGGCGTAGATCTTCACCAGAGATTCTGTTACATGACGG
>QIAA01000220.1 GCA_003224905.1 Acidobacteriota bacterium | reverse complement strand
GTACTCGCCAGGATCCACCGAGCACCCGTTTGTCGACAGCCGCTTCTACACGACGGTAAACATGGTGCACACCATGGAAGCCATACTCGGCCTCCCGCCCATGAACCAGAACGACGCCTACGCCCCTGTCATGGCCCCGCTCTTCTCCGGCCCCGGCGCGCAGCCTCCATTCACCGCCGACTGGCGCAATCGCGACAACGGCCTGATCTACCAGATGAATCCCGGCAAAGCCCCCGGCGGTGCGCAATCCGCAAAGATGGATTTCTCGCGACCCGACGCCGTCAACACCGCGCTGCTTAACCGTATTCTGTGGCGCGACATCAAAGGCAACGCCCCCATGCCTGCCCCTAGGCACACAATCTTCCCCGCGAAGACCCGCGACGATGATGATGATTAAAGAAGTCAGCTCCAACCCAGCAACGTGGACCTGAGAACCGAGAACTGAGAACCGAGAACTGAGAACCGAGAACCGAGAACTGAAACTGCCCACCGCCGAACCCGTAGATACCCCATCCTTCCCGCCTTTGCGAAGACGGTAGAAAGGTTCCCACATGGCGCGCATAACCACGAGAGGGGTCGACCGCCATTTTGCAAAGCACTCCCTCTCGTCTGCTAAAGTAAATCCAGGTGCGCTCGTGCCGCAGTCTTCCGAGGATCGCATCCGTTTCATTACCCACAAGGGCAACCAGATCCTGCTGGTTGATGCCACCAACTGCTCGCCGAAACAACTGGAAGAAATGTCGCGCCTCGTGCCCAGCTACGTTACAGCGGAGCCTAAGGGATCGGTGCTGTTGCTGGCTGACGTAACCGGCGCAAAGCTCGACAAGAAAGCCATGGAACTCCTAAAGCCCGCGTTGGTTCTCGACCGTCCGCACGTGAAGCGCTCAGCCTGGGTGGGCACGGAAAGCATTCCGAAAGTATTTTTTGAACAGCTGAAGGCGTTCTCCCAACGCGACCTGCCCTCGTTCAAGACGCGGGAAGAAGCGTTGGAATGGCTGGTGGAGGAGTAGCAGGCGATTCGGCCCCAAAAGTAGCTGGTGAAATCGCTATTTTCGCCATCGATGCCGCTCGTCTCAGGATTGACCACTTCCGATTTGCCCGTTATTCGCCCGAAATTGTCGCAAGCAGTCATGGAGCTTCCTGTTTGCGCCGATAATCGGTGAACAGTGAGCGACGTGGAAGGACTGTTTCCTGCCACGGCAGCTTACTGCAGCTTCGCGTACTCCGTTTTGGCTTCTTTCGGGATGTGAGTTGGCTCTACCACTTCATTCTGAACATTGCCAAACAACCAGGCGGAGGGTACACTCTGCTGCCACGGGGGAACGCATGCGCAGGGGCGCGTTGGTTGCCATACTGGGCGTGAGCATAGTTGTAGGCGGGGGTGTGCCCGCCAATGGCTGCGGAGATAAGCTGCTAGTTCTTGGCCGCGCCATTCGCCTTGAAGCCCTGCTCGGAAACCGCACCGCCAAAATTCTTGCCTACCAACACACCGGCACGCATGGCGCCGAGTTGATCGCAGATCCGGAATTTCAATCGGCGTTGAAAAGCGCTGGCTACCAACTACGAGTAGTCCGCGACACCGAGGAACTCGAAGTCGCGTTACGGCTGGGCAAGTATGATCTCGTCGTCGCTGATATTGCAGACGCGAGCGCCGTCGAACCAGCCATACAGTCGGTTACCGGCGCACCGCTCTTGGTTCCGATACTCTATCAGCCCACAAAGCCGGAGCTTTCCCTCGCTGAGAAGCAATACCACCATGTCCTCAAGGCGCCGCGCAAAGTCGGGGGGAATCTCTCCGTCATTGAGCAGGCACTAGAAACGAAGCTTGACACAGAAGCGAAACTCAAACGTGAACACCGCAAAGCCGGCGGGGCTTCGTAGCAAGACGAAAGGGAGCGGACAAGAGTGCGCGCCATGCATCGTCTGTTGTTGTTATCAGCTGCGTTGCTGCTCGCCGACGCCGTTGGCTTTGGCCAGGCGTGGGTGCCTCCCAAGGGCGAGGGGGAAATGGCGCTCAGCTATCAGAACCTGTTCACGCGAGACCACTTTAATGGCGACGGCTCGCGGCACGACTATGGGCACATCCGGCTATTTGGCGTCATTGAGGAACTCGACTACGGAGTCACAAATAAGTTCGCGGTCAACCTGAGCGTGCCTTACGGATTCGGCAAGTATCACGGCCCCTTTCCTCATAAGCTTCCGATCGACGACGGCGACTATCATGGATCCCTTCAGGATATGCATGTGGGTTTCCGGTACAACGTCTTCAGCCGTCCAATCCAATTCACTCCCTTCGTGGCAGTGGCGTTTCCTAGCTACCATTATGAACACTTCGCGCACTCGGCAGTGGGCACCGATCTGTGGGAAGTGCAGATGGGCATAAGCCTCGGAAGGAGTCTGGCACCTTTCCTGCCACGCGGATACTTTCAGTTGCGCTACGGGTACTCAATAATGCAGCGTGTGTTGGGAATCCGTCCCGACCGCAGCCGGATTGAAACACAGTTTGGTTACTTCGTGACCCGGCGTCTGTCGCTTCAGGCACTCGCAGCTTCGCAAATCACGCACAGCGGCTTGGATTTTCCGCATGATTTTCCTGTACGCTTGCCAACCAACGTAACCTGGACACATCACGATCAGATCTCAGCCATCAATTTCTTGAATTTGGGCGGTAGCATTGCATACGGCATCACCAAGAACTGGCAGGTGTACTCATCGCTTCTCACTACAGTATGGGGTCAGAACGGGCACGCCTTGCGCACGGGACTTAGCGCCGGGATGAGTTGGAACTTCCGTACCCCGTGGGCGCGTCCGCCGGTCGAGGCGGCTAGTGGTCCCGAAACCGAAGGCCTGGATTTGCGAATGGCAAAGCTTATTCCACCTACGCAGCAGGCCTGTCACTGAACCGGAGAAAAACATTTCACCCGATCCGGCAACGATTTGGAGGGCGGCGCAAGTCTTTTGTCCGGCTCGCCGATGCGTGCGCCAGCGAGACGACAACGCCGCCCACAAAGAAGAAAAGCACCCGCACGCACTGAACCACGGGTGCCCCTCAAGCGAGATCGACCGTACACCCGATTCGAGTTTCTAACCATCGTTCTTGTCCAATCGCACCGAGTGACCTGTACAAACCGCGAATTAGTTTTTGATACCTATGGCAGTCCCGGCGAACCAGCCCGTCACAAGAGGTCCCTGAATAGAGCCCACCACGCCGGAGTAGTCCGAGCGGAACGACTTGCCTAACTGTCCCAACCGATAATTCACGCCGTTCAGGGTGAACGTTTCCACACTTGTAATCGTGTGGGTATTGGTGGACACAAAGGTATTTGCGACTGGGTTAAAGACCACCGTCTGCCGGTAACTCGACACCTGAATCGGGGTACCCTGACTGAAGCTTGCTGGGTTGGTGAAGTCCGAAGGGCCATTGTTCAGGTAAATCGTAGCTGTGCCAGTACGGTCAACAATTCTGAATACGCCGTGATTAACCACCTGGGAGGTGTTGGCAGTGACCACAAGAGTGAACAATGCCGTGGATTCATTCTTCGTTGTCGTGCTGCTGAAGACCGAATTCAGGCCAGCGATGTTGGCGAAGTAACCAAACTGAAGGTTGGCCGGTCCATTGTTGATGAATTCTGCGATGAACTCGTAGAGTTGTTTGTCATCCGTGATTGGCAGGGTGGTGACGTCCTGCGCCCAAGCGCTCGCTGCCATGGTCAAGATCAATATTCCTGCTAACCCGAAACTGATTTGTCGTGTTGCACGCATTGAGATTCCTCTTTTCTCCTAGGAGCTGATCTCCAGGTTTGCTCAGCGTTTCGGGTGTACTTTGCAGCAGCAATCCGGGCAAGGACGACAGGGTGAAGACGGCATGAAGTTTGTCTGAAGCTGCTCAAATGCATGAAAACGCGCCAGATTCCTGCTATCGCAGAAGAGAAAATTTGGTTACTATTTTTCATCCGTTGATCCACTCTCTGGGGTATTGGTGAAATTCGAAGACATCGAGCTCGACCTGAGTTCCTACCAACTGCGACGCAACGGCAGTGTGATCAAGCTGGAAAGAATCCCCATGGAGCTCCTGATCCTCCTGGCCGGTAGAAACGGCCAGTTGGTCAGCCGCGACGAGATCATCGAGAAACTATGGGGGAAGGATGTCTTCGTTGATTCCGAGCATGGGGTCAATACCGCCATCCGCAAAATTCGAAACGCCCTGCAGGATGATCCCGAGAATCCGCGATTCATCGAAACTGTCGTCGGAAAGGGCTACCGCTTCGTCGCCCCCTTGGCGACACCCCCGGAGGAGCAGGTTTCCCTCGCTACTTCGGTCGGTCATAGATCCCATCGCAAGCGATTTGTCCTTCTCGGCGGGTGTGTGCTCGCGGCATTGTCGGTTGGAGCCTATCTGGGGGTACGATATTTCTGGCCTGGCGGAACCGCGCCAGGCGGACGAACCATGCTCGCGGTTTTGCCGTTTGAGAACCTGACGGGAGACCCCAATCAGGAGTATTTCAGCGATGGCCTAACGGAAGAAATGATCACGCAGCTTGGACGGCTTGATCCGCGGCAGCTCGGAGTCATTGCGCGTACTTCAGCGATGAGTTACAAGCACTCGAGCAAAGCGGTGGACCAGATCGGCCGCGAATTGGGTGTGAACTACATCCTCGAGGGAAGCGCGCGTCGTGAGGGCGGAAGAGTGCGCATTACAGCGCAGCTCATCCAGGTACGTGACCAGAGCCATGTCTGGGCGGCCGAGTATGACCGCGAAATGCAGAGCGTTCTTCAGCTGCAGAGTGAAGTTGCAGATGCGATCGGTAACGAAGTCCGCCTAAAGCTCGCACCGGCGCAGCGCGCGCATCTGACGAATCCCGGGGCCGTAAATCCCGAAGCCTACGAAGCGTATCTGAAGGGCCGATACTTCATCGAGAAATGGACCGAGGAAGGGACCAGAGTAGGACGAGAGTATTT
>QIAA01000156.1 GCA_003224905.1 Acidobacteriota bacterium | reverse complement strand
GACATGGAACCGGCGGGAGGTTTTGACGCCAAGATTGGATCGAAGGTTCTATATGATATCTTCCGCAATCCCCTGGTTCACGCACTAGGTCTTAGTCGTGAGCGCATGGCAATCGGAAAATCAGGATTACCCGAAGACCTGCTTGAATCCTTAGAGCGGGCCGTCGTGCGTCCAAAAGACGGACCAGCAGAGGCAACGATATGCGCCTATCCAGCAGAAAAGAGAATGGACCTCCTGGTCGATGGACTTTATTGGGGCGTGCGTCACATGGTATATCGCCTAACGAATGATCTAGGGCTTATGACAAAAGTTGCCATGAAACTGCCGTAGATATCCGCGACGGCAACGCAGAGGGACATTGCTGAGCGGCGGCATAGGCTACCAATTCCTTCGCGAACGCGAATGGCCAGTACCGGTTTGTCGCCATCAAAACAGTTCTGACTTCATCGAGAGCTCGCAGGCACAGAAAGACCCGTCGGTTGGAAACGCCGCTGTTCTGTCCATGGATCATGGCGTTATTGAGACATCCGCCCATCTCTGATGGTGGATGAAAACGGGTCGTGCTGGCACTGCTATAAAGTCAGAGAGAATACGCACAAATACGCGCAAAAAGGCCGTGTGGGAAGCCACGACCTATAGGGGAAACCGCTCTCGGAAGCACTACCATTCGAGCTATCCTACCGTTCACGTTCGTGATTTGATGCAATCGGTATGCTGGTCGGCGTTCAGGACAATCTCATGCGACACGAACCCAGATTTCTACCACGATGAACGATTGTGATTGTGCTTGACAGCCCCTTCCGTTGAAAGGACAATTCGCGGCAGGCTAGACCCGGTGCAAACTCTACTGCAAACTTGTTGAGGAGTTGGTCAAAGGGCATGGGTTCAGAATCTTTGATGCTCGAATTGGCCACAGGCAACGGATCGAAGTCGACTTCTTCGACGGGAACGGGGAATTACACTGCTTCGCTGTGCAGAGGTTTCTCAATACGACCGACGAAGCTCTCATCCAGGACGTCGAACGGCAGTTGACCCTAAGCAGGAAACGAGCATGTTTTCAGGAAAGAACGCTTTATGCGTATTCGCCGCCTTCGCTTGCGTCATTAATTAGAAATAAAGTTTTCGTTCGCAATTCGGTGAAAGAAATTTGGGGATCGCTGGCGAAAAATCGCCATAATTAGTGAATGAAAAAGCCCCCGCCAACGCGGGGGCTAAAACCGAGCGCAGTCCTTTCACCTGCTACTGGACATGCCACCGCTCTCGCCCTCGTGCGTATCGATCGAAATCAGAAAAGCATTCCGGTCGGAGTAGGAGAATTTGTGTCCTTGCACATTGGCGCTGTGATCGAGAGAGCGGTACATTTCGAAGCCGTCATTATTCTGGGCCCCAAAATATCTAACGTTCTTCAATACAACTCCTTTGCCATCGGCACCCGGCTCGCGCTTCAGCTTCATGGAGGCCATTTGACCACCCCCAAGACTGGCGCTGACCACATTCCCGGCCCGATTGATCTCGATTGGAGCCTCCTGCACTTTCAGTTCACCCCAATCCAGGCCATACGTCTTGAGAATCATCGGCGCTAAAGCGTCCCGTTGTTCTTTGTTCGTGGATGGGTCAAACGTTACCACCACCCATTCGCCTTTCTTGTTTGTGCCCCACTCGTCGCCAAGATCTCCTGTCAGCCAATATTTAGCCCCTGCCAGGTTGGTGTTGCCCGAGGACCCTTCGCGAACTTTGACCGCCATGTTGAACTCGCAGTGCGGATGCTCGGCGTGTTTGTTGAAATAGCAGGGACAGAACAGATGGCAGCTGCAGGCTTCCACGTAATCAGCTTTCATCTGCCATGCAGGCTTTCCGGAAGTCGAGGCCATGAGGACAAGCACACAAAAACTGAGAAGGCTTATCTGCTTCCAGCTTCTCATATCCACCTCCTTCTTCTTTTGAACCGCATTTCCGAAGGGCCCGACTTGCTTTGGTGAGCGAGAGGATTTTACAGCGGTTTAATGCGCGTAGTCATCTGGAACGCCTGTGATTTTCCAATCCCGGCTGCAAGCGAGAATTTGCGAGTTCTGCTCGCAGTCGCAAATGATCAGATTGGGCCAAAGAATGAGCAGAGTGATTATCAGAACGGCAGGAACTGAGTCGTGGCAAAGATAATTGAATTCTATATACCAAAAGACTTCCGGAAAACGCCGACGTGGGCTCCCAGGCAACAAAGCGGGAAGCTGATCGAGTTTTGCTTAGAGCCAAAGAAATCGGCCTAAACGTCTCGGCTGAGCTGTATTGGAGTCTCCTCTGTCATGTCGGGACGTAAATTTACTAGCCGTAAGAACGGGCCCGTGGCCGCACGGATGGTTGCAATTCCAGTATTCATTGTTGATCAGGACGGCAGCACTACTTTTCGCCCTTCCCGCCAGCGGATGAGCAGCATTCGATGTCCTACTTGTTTCCCGCTCTGGGCATCGATCCGAAACCGACCATAAAACGTGTTGCAGTCCAAATCGGAGGCGATGCTTCGCAGCCTGTCATTGTCCAGGGAGGCAGCGCGGCGAATGCATTCGGTCACGATCACTCCGGTGGCAAAACTTCCGGCGGCAACGTAATCCGGCGGGCTCCCGAACTGCTTCTCGAAACTGTCCGCGAACCAATCTGAAGTCGGCCCCCTGATCTCAGGGAGACTCACGCCAGGTTCCCACTGGCTAGGCCCGACAACTCCGTCGGCTAATCCTCCAAGTTGGGCAGAGAAGGCATGGATCCCGGCAGCAACTGCGGCCAACGCGCGGACTGTTGCTGGCCAATACGGACCACCTCGCATGATCATCAACTCGTCCTGAAAGCTTCCCGCGAGGACAACAACTTCAGGACTGATCTCAAAGAGGACTGAACGAATGGCATCACTGTTCTTAAGCGGCGAATGCATAGGGATGAGTTCGACTGACTGGACAACGCCTTGAGCCGATTCCATGACGCCGCGAGCAACCTGCCACCCAAAGGTTCCTTTGTCGGAATACAACACGCAGTTTCGCCTGAGGCCGGAGTATTCTCTTGAAGTCCAGGGCGGAAGCGCGCGCAGGTAGTCGCTTGCGGGACTCGCAATCAAGTACCTCCAGCCCCGAGTGAATATCTCATCGGAGGAGCCGCCATAATTCCAGAGCACTTTCTTGTGTTGCTCCGCAATCTCCCCGACTGCCAGTGTCAAGCTGCTCGAATAGGGTCCCAAGAGAATATCGACATGATCCTCGTGAACAAGCCGGAGCACATTGTCTCGCGCACGACCGGCTTGGCTGCGATCGTCATGCCAAATTAAACGGACAGACTTCTTCTCTCCGGTGCCAATGGAAATCCCGCCTTGAGCATTCGCATACGAGTTCCAGAGGAGGATGCCACGGAGAGCTTGTTGTCCTTGGAGTTGGAGCCTTCCTGAAAGCGAAACAGAGAATCCCACGGAAATTTCGCGACCGTTCACGTTCCCCCAACACTCCGCGCGCCCCTCACTTTACGGTGTGTTTCGCGTACTCTGCCGGAGTGAATTTGCCGGCTTGCAAATGTCTGCGTTTAGTTCCGTGTATGCTTCCACTTCTCGGGCAAGTCATCCAGCGGGAAAATCGCAGAGATAGGACAAACGGGCACGCAACCGCCACAATCGATGCACTCCACAGGATCAACGTACAGTTGTGGAACTCGTCCCAGCGTCGGGCGAAAGCAGCACTTGACTTGAAATGCTTCGTGTGGTTGGCGGCCTCCGTAAACGTTTCGAGCACTTCGCGCACGGCTTCGAAATCCCGCACCCCGAATCCTGCACGGGTGGGTCCCGGGCCGACGTGCACCGTCCAAGCCCCATCTCGCATGCGCTCGAACAGATCTTCATCAGGGCGATTGTCGCCAGCGGCAAAAAGGAAGTCGGATTGCGAGTAGGCAGCGAAGATACGCTCGAATGCTTCACCTTTGTTCGCCCATGCAGGCTTTACCTCCACTAGCTTCTCTCCGCGGAAAGCCCTGAGTTCCGTCTCGGCGAGCATGGCTTCCAGCATTGAGACCAGTTCGTTTGCCAGCCACGCGCCGAATTCCGGCTCGGCCGTGCGGTTGTGCCACAGCAGCGCATATTTCTTTTCTTCGACGAAACTGCCGGGCGTGCGATCAACGAAATGTTCCAAAATCGGCATCACTGTGGATTTCCAGTCGGTGGGCACTGGCGAGCGCAGGGGCTCCCACGAAGACGAGAGCGGAGGCCTTAGCTCGGCGCCGTCCTCTGCTACGAGCCAAATCCCGCCAATGCTGCCGAACCATCGATCCACATGTTCCGCCGGCCTACCCAACATCAGAGCCACGCAATTGCGTGGCTCAGCAGCGAGGGCAGTTAAAAGGTCTATTACGACAGGTGGGGGTGCGGCTTGTTTCGCCTGCTTGGAAAGTGGGATAAGCGTACCGTCGTAATCGAGAATCAGCAGCCGGCGATTCGCGCGCACGTATGCCTCGCGGATTTCCGCTACTGGAAGCCTTTTCGGTTGCGTGTCAAGGTAGTGCCTTCGTTCTGATACCGCTTCTTGCAATGAGGCCAAAAATCGATCTCCCCAGCGGAAAACGTTATTGCGCAGGATCCTACCATGCAGGGCTTTCATGTGCAGTTGCCGCTCCTCCATATCAAGAGTCAGCGCGCGCTCTACAGTAGAGGCCGTACGATCCTCATCATAGGGATTAATCAGAAGCGCCTCTCCCATCTCCGCGGCAGCACCCGCAAATTCACTCAGTACTAGCACGCCATCGCCTTCGCCCTTGCAGGCAACGTACTCCTTGGCTACGAGGTTCATCCCATCGCGAAGCGACCCCACCCAACATACGTCCGCTAGCTTATATAAGGCGACCAGTTCTGCCCGCTCAATTGACCGGTTGATGTAAACAACAGGAGTCCAGTTGGGCGTGCCCAGTTTGCCGTTGATTTCACCGACAAGCCGATTCACTTCCGTGCGCAGGTCCTGGTATGTATCGATGCCCTCCCTGGTGGGCACGGCAATTTGGATGAGCACAAGGTTTTCTTTCAGCCCTGCAGAGGAGCGGAGCAGGAGCGCATATGCCCGCAGGCGTTCGAGAAAGCCTTTGGTGTAGTCTAGCCGGTCCACGGCAAGCAGTACTCTTCGTCCTTTGTAGCGCGCAACCAATTCGGTGTACTGCTGGACCGTGGTCTCGTCACTGTTCAATAAGCCCGTGTATTCGTCGGGCGCGATGCCAATGGGGAGCGCATCGAGGTGGACGGGACGGCCTCCCACCGCGAGTTCCGCGACTTTGCTTTCGATGCCGAGCACGCGGAGCAGCGCAGAACGGAATTGCTGCAGATGTCCATGGGTCTGAAAAACTACTAGGTCAGCTCCCAAAAGGCCCACCAGAAGCTCCTCGCGTCGCGGCAGGATTAGGAAGATTTCAGAAGAAGGAAAGGGGATGTGTAGAAAGAAGCCAACGGCGGCATCTGGCAGCTCGTCCCGCAGCATTTGAGGGAGCAGCATCAAATGATAGTCATGCACCCACACAAGGTCGCCTGGCCTATAACGTTCTGCAACCGCCTTGCAGAAGGTGTGATTCGCTTCGACGTATGCCTCCCAGCTTTTCGCGTCGAACTTCAGTTGAGAAGGAAAGTTGTGAAACACAGGCCACAGGGTTTGGTTGGCGTAGCCTTCATAGAAACCTGTCGCGACCTCGGTTGGTAGTTCGACGGCAAAACAATGTTCTTTTCACCAGTCTTGAAGAACGGCCCTGCGCTCTTCCTGCTCTTCATCGCCGCTATGGCCAGCCCAGCCGATCCAGTCCCCGCCACTTCTTCCCAGTAGCGGGTTCATCGCGCTAGCTAACCCGCCAGAGCTTCGCTCCGTGATCCAGCGTCCATCGGCTCTTCGCAATGTCAGCGGGAGACGATTCGAAACTACAATGAGCCGAGTACCCATATCTCTAGACTCTTGATTTGGGAGCCAGGCCGGCTGTCTTGCAAGCAATTTGGAGTCCTGGCAGTAAGCCTACGACGCCTTCTTCTTTGCTACAACTGATGGATTTCTGTCTTCCTAGATCTGATTGCGATGCTTGCAATTTTCTGTGGGGGCGTTCTTTCTAAACGCGGCAGTCCATAGATCATGGCGTTCTACAATGAATCGCCGTGAATTCCTCCCCAGCGCTCCAGCGAACAAACCCGATCACACGACGTTCACGCTAGCACTTCTCATAGAAGGAGCTATCCAACTGGGGGCGCTTGATGGTTTTCCAGGCAATCAGAACAGGGCACTTGAACTAATCCACAAAGATAACCTTTCGTCGTGATTCTTGATTTGTATTTTTTGCAGTTGTCGCACTTTGTGATAAGCATAGAGTCAAGCCCACTTATGCTTGCGCGGTCTCAAGCTTGGCAATGCGAATTTCGTGCTTTTGCAATTGGTCGGCGTGTCGGCGAAGCTGCTCGGCGCCGAGTGTACTCCTCGCTCCTGTTGTCAACTTTCAGGCTATCCCAAAATCATCGACAAGCATTGCTTTTCGAGACAAACCCTTGCCATGGTAATCCCAGCGTTACAATTTGATCCAATCTCTCACATTGCGACAGCTCCAAAACCGGCGGAGAGGAGAACCTAATGCCACACTGCACAAAATGCGGAGCCACAGTCTCTGAGGACGCAGGTTTTTGCCAGAACTGCGGCCAGCCCCAGCCCTCTGTTGCGCCGGCATCAGTTTCGTCCACTTCAGCACGGTCCGGGCTCTCAGAAAACGCTGCTGCACTTCTGAGCTACGCACTAGGCTGGATTACGGGGATCATTTTCTTTCTGACCGACAGGCGGCCGATGGTGCGGTTCCACGCGGCGCAGTCGATCGTGACTTTTGGGGGATTGCATATTTTACGAATTGTGCTCGGCATGCCCTTTGGCGTGGGTTGGTGGTTCGGTGGCTTTGGTCATTGGGGCGGTTTCGGAATCGGTATAGTGCTGCTGAGCTTTCTGGGCCTGCTGACGTTTGTACTGTGGATCATTTGCATGGTGAAGGCCCATCAGGGCGTGCGACTCAAGCTGCCTTTGACTGGTGACATTGCCGAGAATATCGCTGGCAGGTAAGAGCGCCCGGCGCGGAAGTGTTTTGTTTCGACGGCCGGTTCCAGGAAACCGACCCACGACCAGCGATTTCCTTCCTCCTGTGAGCCACTCCTCGAGGACGAGCATAAGAAAAAGCCTTCGGCGAGGGTACCGAAGGCTTGGGGCGACTCATTCCGCGGGAATCACTTTTTCATCTCATCCTTCTTTGTGCTCTCCTTCATTTCGCCCTTTCCCATCTTGACAGACAGAACGTGAATTTCGTTCTTGGTGGCATCCTCATGGGCTTTGAGCGTTACCTCATGCCCTTCATGGCCCTTCAGGGCCTCTGGGTTGCTCACTGTCCAGCTCTTGTTGTCCTTGTCGACGAACGTTTTCGCGTCGGCGCTAACTTTGCCGGAGAGGCTCACCGCTTTCGTCGACGTCTTCTCGGCTTTCATGGATTCCTGCTTCATTTCGCCCGGCTTCGTATTTTCCTGAGCAAGCGCGAGCAGGGACATCACGAGCACGAGCGCGAAAGAAATCAACATAAGTTTTTTCATTTTGGAACTCCTTTCGGATGGAGTACGGTCACGAAGCGTTATTGGTCTAGTCCTTCATTTACGTTCCGCCTCGGCCAATGAGTGGCGCGGAAAACTGTGGTTTTCGGGGCTGAAATAAGTGTGCGCTCCTGCGATGCTTTGGGTCAAGCACAGGGCTCAAGTACGGGCCACCTGGAAGTGTCCCGCGAGTCCCCTACCCAGATTTCGTTGCGATGCTCAGATCTCAGTCAGAGGAAGGGTGCGATAGCGCTTGCCTGTGAGCCTGGACAGCGCATTCACTACGGCTGGCGAGATCACAGGAACCGGCGGTTCGCCGCAACCGGAAGGTTTTTCGGAGCTGGGCACGATGTGGACCTGGGCGATGACCGGCGCGTCCTTCATGTACGGTGGCGTGTAGCCATCCCAGTTACGCTGCTCCACGCGTCCATCCTTTAGCGTGATGGCTCCCCTGGACATCACTTGCGTTATGCCAAAAGTCACCCCACCCTGCATCTGGCTTGCGATCGTGAGCGGATTCACAGCGAATCCGGGATCGACGGTGATAGTTGCTCGATGAATTCTCGGGCGCTTGTCTTCTATCGAAACTTCAACGGCACAGGCTACGCCGGTCTCGAAACTCTCATGGCAGGCAATTCCGACCGCGTGGTTGCGCGGAAGGCTGCGCCATGAAGCGGTTTTTCCTTGCAGAAGAGCCAAGCAGTTTCGGAGCTTCTTTGCATCGGGAGAGAGCAGTTTGAGCCGGTAGGCTATGGGATCGGCCTTGGCGCGCCTCGCCAACTCATCAATCAGAGTTTCCATCACGAACGCGTTGTGCGTGTGCCCTACCGACCGCCACCAAAGCACAGGAACATTGATCGCGGGATGGTGCGCAGAAATGTGGAAGTTCGGGATGTTGTACTTCGTGTCGGCGGTGCCTTCGACGGCGGTGGAATCCACGCCGTTCTTCACCATCATTGGCGCGAAGGGCGTTCCCGCGAGGATTGACTGTCCGACAATTACATGCCGCCATGCCGCCGGCATTCCATCACCGCCAATGCCGACCTCGACTCGATGAACATGCATGGGGCGATAGTAGCCGCCTTGCACGTCGTCTTCACGGGTCCAGATCAGTTTGACTGGAATGCCGCGCAGGCGCTTGGCAACCGTCGCAGCTTCACGCTGAACGTGCGAATCGGGAGTAGCACGCCGGCCGAACCCGCCGCCTGCCATCTCGGTGTGAAACGTCACTTGCTCTGGCTTGAGGCCAAGCACTTCAGCAATTGCCATGCGATCCACTGTCTGAAATTGCGAGCCACCCCAAACCTCGGCGCGATCACCATCGAATCGAACAGTGGTGTTCAACGGCTCCATCGGCGTGTGAGCCAGGTATGGAAATTCGTACTCAGCCAAAATCCGATTTGCGGGCGAAATGCTATCCATCGCGTTGGCATTGGCACGGGAAACGGCGACATTGCCTGGAGTTCGCGCCAACTCGCGATATTTGGCGAACAATTGCGCTGTATCGGGACGCTCGACGCTGGCAGTGTCCCACTCGGCTCGCAGGCGGTCACGCGCTTGCTTTGCGGCCCAGAATCGGTCTGCCACGATCGCGACTCCAGTTCCCCGGACGAGTGGAATCTCAAAAACCTCTTGCACGCCGGAAATTGCTCGCGCGGCATTGGCATCGAAGCCCTTTACCTTGGCACCGAACACCGGGGGATGCGCCACCAGCGCGACCTTCATCCCGGGAAGATCCACGTCAAGGCCAAACTTCTGCGAGCCATTGCACTTCGCGCCACTATCAAGCCGGCGCACCTCCTTATTGGTAAGCCGAAGATCGCTCTCCTTCTTAAGCTGAATATTTTCAGGCACAGGCAGATGCGCTGCGGCTTCCGCCAGCTCTGCGTATCTTGCCGACTGGCCATTTGGCCCGTACACGACGCTGGACTCGGCGCGGCACTGCGTGGGCGTTACCTTCCATTGCGCGGCGGCGGCAGCAATCAGCATGGCGCGCGTTCTGGCGCCGAGCTGGCGATATTGCTCAAAGGAGTGCGCAATCGAACCGGAGCCGCCCACCATCTGAATGCCATACACAGGGTCGCGATAGACATCGCCGGCAGGGGCGAGTTCGGCGATCACCTGCAACCAGTCAGCATCCATCTCGTCTGCCAGCAGCATGGGCAATGCGGTTTGTACACCCTGGCCGAATTCCAGCCGGTTCACCTGGACCACGATCTTGCCGTCAGGCCGCACGTGAACGAAGGCATCAGGCGGATAGACCTTGGGCGTGGCCGGTTGCTGAGCAATGGTGGGCCAATCAAGATAGAGAGATACCAGCAGCCCTCCTGCCGCAGCAGAAGAGACCCGCAGGAATGTTCGCCGGCTGACTGAAGGCGGGTGCGAAGTCGTCGCAGTTGACATTGTTGTCTTCCTCATCCGAGCTGGCGCGCGGACGTCTTGATCGCCTGCCGTATGCGCACATACGTACCGCAGCGGCACAAATTGCCGCCCATGGATTCCTCAATGTCTTTGTCCGTCGGCTTCGGTGTGCTCTTCAGCAAGGCCACCGCGCTCATGATCTGGCCGCTCTGGCAGTAGCCGCACTGGACGACGTCTTCCGATACCCAGACATCCTGTACCACGCGTCCAACGGGATCGTCGGCCATGGCCTCGATCGTCAGAATTGGGCGATTTCTCACCAGAGCGACAGGCACCACACAAGATCGCGTCGGCACGCCGCCAAGATGTACGGTGCAGGCGCCGCAGGCGGCGATGCCGCAGCCGTACTTGGTGCCGGTCATCTTTAGATCCTCACGCAACACCCAAAGCAGCGGCGTTCCGGGATCGGCGGTCACTTCCTTTACTTGACCATTGACCGTGAGCTTGAATGTTTCCATTTGCGACCTCATGCTTACTGCGGGCAAGGCATTCTAGCCTGTGTCCAATTGCGTGTGGCAGCTATGAATTGTTCGTAGCTGATGGGCGGGATTGACCGCGCAGTGCCGTCGTTGCGAAGGCCGGGCTGCCACGCCCATTTCACCAGTTCAGTCTGGTGATGCTTCACCAGAGCTGCGCCATCGAGTCCGCCGTTCTTCGTGCGGTCCGTAACCGTCCTGCATACTGCGGAACTCGGCAGGACTTTGTCATTCGCGTCTTGCCATCGCATCGAAAGCGGCGCCAGATGCCAGTCGGGCACGCCCGGCACACCCGTGCTGTCCGCGTTCGACGATTGGTGGCAGGTCGCGCATTGCAACGCAGCAACGCCTTTGCCCTCCGGCCCACGCACCACGTTGAACAGATGCCGATGTCGGTCGTCGGTCTGCTGCGGATAACCGTCTGCGGTGTGGCAGTTGATGCAGCGCGGATGCGACATCACAGAATAAATCTGCTGCCATGCCGCCAGGCCTTCAGCTCTGCTCGGACGCGGCCCCGTGCGCGTACCTTCTTGGTTACGCGCACCGGCTCCTACGAGAGAGGCGACGGAGATGAGGATGATGGTGAGGAGGCCCACTTTGACTGGACTCACGATCTGACCTCCCAGGGCGAATCCTATCTTACGCTCATACGAACACATCATACTGCTCTCCCTCGTGTTCTGCCGCTCATAAACCGGTGACCAACGCGATGCGTTCAGGTCTGTCAGACATTCTGTCGCCCTGCGTGCTCACTCCTTCGGTCCTTAACGTCATCGTCACGGCATCACCTTCGGTATTGTTCGTCGCTGACCTTCTCCATCCAATCGACAACTTTGCCATTGAGACTTTCCTGAATGGCAATGTGGGTCATTGCCGTATGCCGGCAAACCAGACGTGCAGTGACTCGAAGCCCGTAACTCCTGCAACATCCCGCCCTCACCTCGACAGCACTGTTGCGGCCCTCGCCTTCAATCGCTTAGCCCAGGAAACTTTCGAAAAGCACGATTGCGCGCAGGGCACACACCCAGAGAGGTTATGGTAGGGAGCATTTGTCTCGCCTGGCTCGTGACCCAACCATGCAGAATTCGTGTCCTAGTCCGTGTTGAACCTGCTCGCGCCACAGGCCTAGAATTCAATCATTAGCCATCCAACCTTCGGAGGTTCGTATGCCTCATTACGAATTCTTCTGCAAAGGCTGTCAAAAAACATTCTCAAAGATTTTGACCATTGCTCGGCATGATAAGGAAAAGATTGCCTGTCCGCAGTGCGGCAGCAAGAACGTCGAGCAGCGCTGGTCTGCCTTCTCAGCTCTCACATCGAAGAAGAGCGCGTGAAGCCAGCCTGAAGGAGTTCGCGTATGCGTTTCGACAAATTCTCTTTCGGCTCTATCCAAATCGACGGCAGCACCTACGAGCACGATGTCGTAATTGACTGCGGCGAAATCAGCAAGCGCAAGAAGAAGCCCTCCAAGAGATTCCGCGAAGAGTTTGGCCACACGCCGCTCTCGGTCGAGGAAAAAATACCCTGGAAATGCAGACAACTAGTCATCGGCACCGGCGCGTACGGCAAATTGCCGGTCATGCAAGAAGTAAGACGCGAGGCCGAGCGTCAAAAAATCAAACTGCTGACTCTGCCAACCATCGAAGCAATTGAGCTGTTAGACGAAGAGCCCAAAGACACTAACGCGATTCTTCACGTAACCTGTTAGGAGGTCTGCCGCCGGATGGCGGCGTATCGTTGCTGTGCAAAACAGTAAAAAGCTACCGTCGCACCCCGCGGCAGGTTTCCTTTCACCCCTCTAGCCAACGAAAGGAGCGCAGAGTATGTTTACCCGCGTAGTTGAAATGACCAGCAAACCAGGAAAATCGCAAGACCTTGCAGACACCATCAATGAAAAAGCGGTGCCAATTCTGAAGAAGCAACACGGATTCGTGGACGAGATTGTGCTCATCTCGCACGCCGACCCCAATCGCGTTTTGGCCCTGAGCTTTTGGAACAAACAAGAAGATGCTGAGCGATATCAACATGAACAGTATCAGAAGATCCACGATACTGTACGGCACCTCCTTGAGGCCGAGCCCGAGATCCGGACCTTTGACGTTCATACTTCCATTGCCTACAAAATTGCTGCAGAAAGAGCCGCCTGAAGCGATTCTGGTTGAAGACAAAGTGCGCGTTCGGCGCACCTTGTATTTTTGTGCTCTCAAGCAATTTTCGTAGACCCAAACCTCGCAACAACTTCGAGACCCAATCACGCAAAATCCGTGACCCACCATCTATTTTTTCAATCGGAGGCAGCTACGGAACAATGCCACTTTACGCCGTTGCCCACATCTAATTATGTAACTAAAGCAGCCATTTCATCGCGGTGACGCTCGATGACGATGGCCGCGCTGTGTGGATCGGAGGTTTGGCTATGGCACAGGTGATTGAGTTTTATACGCCGGCTAGATTTCAAAAGAAGGTGAAGTGGGTTCCCCCGACACAGCGGGGAAAGGTGATCGAGTTCCCCGCTGACATGAAGAAATCGGCCTGAGGGACGCAGAATGTAAAAATTCTAGCGCAGGAGGAGATTCCAGAGGGCTTTCCTCTCCTAAGAGGCGAAACTTCCGGTGGCAGTATCTGTCAGCTACGGCCTGATCGCGACACCCAGCGTCATCTCCTCGCGCCAGTCTGCTCGAACTCGACACCAGCCTGTACCCATACTTCGTGGCCAGGACTAGCGGTTTGACTTCGCCCGGAAAGGAAGGGCAAGGGCGTCGCATGCCGATTGCTGTAGCCCTGCTTTGCGGGGAGTCGAACGATTAGCAGTTCGTCCGGGTTCTGTGCACACAACAACGAAGTGAGCAAGAATAAGACGCCCAAACACCTCACGCAAAATCCGCGACCCAGACCTCCTGAACCCTACCAACCTTCACCATACGCCCGGCATGTAGACACTTAATCCGGAAAGCTTATTCAATCGAAATCCTCCGCAACAGTCTGAAGTCGCTGAGAACCTTACCTGTGCCGAGCACCACGCTGCACAGCGGGTTATCGGCGATACATACTGGCAGCCCGGTTTCTTCCCGGATTCGCTTGTCCAAGTTCTTGAGTAAGGCACCGCCTCCGGCAAGTACGATGCCGCGATCGCTGATGTCAGCGGAAAGCTCCGGGGGCGTGCGCTCCAATGCGGCGCGGATGGCGCTCACAATGGTCGAGACGGCCTCGCTGATCGCCTCGCGGATCTCCCCATCATCCGCCGTAATCATCTTGGGCGTACCCTCGATGAGACTTCGCCCTTTGAGTTCCATACTGAGTGGCTCGTCCAGCGAATATGCAGATCCAATTTCGATCTTGATCCGTTCTGCAGTGCGCTCCCCGATGAGCAGGTTATATTTGCGCTTCAGGTAACTCATGATGGCCTCATCCATGTGATTGCCGGCGCTGCGCAGCGAGTGCGAATAAACGATGCCCGACAGCGAGATCACGGCGATGTCGGTAGTACCGCCACCGATGTCCACCACCAGGTTGCCACCCGGCTCGGTAACCGGCATACCTGCGCCAAGGGCGGCCATCATCGCCTGTTCCACAAGGTGAACTTCGGCGGCCTTGGCGCGGTAGGCCGCATCCGTCACGGCACGCTTTTCCACCTGGGTGATCTCAGAAGGGACGCTGATGACGATGCGGGGATGCACAAGCGTCCTGCGCTGGTGCGCCTTTTGGATGAAGTAGTTGAGCATCTTCTCGGTCACTTTGAAGTCGGCGATCACGCCGTCTTTCAAAGGTCTTACAACTCGGATATTCCCGGGCGTGCGGCCCAACATCTCCTTGGCTTCTTTGCCGACCGCCTGCACATCACCCGTACGGTTATCGAGAGCAACGGCCGAAGGTTCGTTGATCACAATGCCTCGATCTCGGGCGTAGACCCGCGTGTTAACCGTACCCAAGTCAATGGCCAAGTCCGCAGAAAACAAACTCAACAATGGGCGTAGATTGTGGAGCGAAATTCGGGTTATCCAGTCGAGGCGCATACCACCAACTGCGTGATCGGTGCACGCCAAAAGCGTATCCGCTCACAGACTCCCCCGCTGACTACCGTCGCCTTCTTCGCAGGGTAGCGAGCCTTGCTCATTGAGATAGCATAATAAGGATGGGAGTCACGATAGACCAGGACATCGGGCAAATGGCAGGCGCTATCTGGCACGCGCTCAACCCCCACGGCGAGCTCTCGCTCGCTCAACTCAAGAAGTTAGTCGAGGGCAAAAAAGGCCCCGTGTTCGACTGGGCTATCGGGTGGCTGACGCGGGAAGGCAAGGTTGTGATAATCCCCAAGAAGCACTCCTTCAACATTCGCTTGAAATAGCCTATTTCCGTTCAAACGACACGCAAAATCCGCGACCCATACCTCCTGAGAGATCTGCGACCCAACAACGCAGAATTTGCGACCCACGATTGACACTCGTAGACCACAACCACTTCACAGCAGAATCCCGTGTGCCCCGAGTGTGGATGCAAGAACACAAGGACACAGTAAACAAGGGCGAGCGTCGAAACCGCCTGCAGATTCTGCAGGTTTTCCCCTGTACGGAATCCCTTCACCGCTTCACCGGCTCGCGAGGCAAGAACAAGACTATCCGCTGAAACTCATACTCGAAACCGTCTCAACATTCAATCTCGGCCATTCGCTCACTAAGACTCAATGCATCATCGATAGGCGCTTCCATCGCGCTATCCCGGAGCGCACGATCAGCTCTTGGCTCACCGAATACAAGCCGCTAACCACCTACACCAGGCTACGGAGAAGGAAAGAAGCTGTTTGCTCCAGAGACGATTGTGCGCACCTTCAACTTTTCATCACCAGCAGATCTATTGTCACCATGTGCATGGCGCAAAACTTCAGAGGCTGTTCGAACCATCTACTCACCACGCCTTCACACCGCTCAAGGACTACCTAGCTCAACTCGAAGTGGATTTTCCTCACTTATGTGGCGCAGAGATTTATGTGGCGCCCGCCTCGGAACGCGCGTAAAGACGGGCCCTTTGCCGCGAACACGCGCCACATAATTTGGAGGGACTGAGCTGAGAAACGGGGAAATCAGGACGCCCGAGGAGCCAGGTTCAACAAGCGGCGGATCGCGCTGATGTCGGGGCGAATCTGATTCGGAGATATATCTTTTTCATCGTGCCGCTCCCACTGCAAAAGCAGAGCTTCGACGGCTTCTTTGCCGTCGGAATCGCGAACGGCTTCGATGGGCGTGCGCCCGCCTAACGCCGGAATTTTCTCGTGGACCCAGCTTTCGATTTGCTTCTGCATCGTGGCTTGCAGGAACTTCCTGGCTTCCGGATCGGCCAGCAGCGTCTCCAATTCGGCTTCGCACAATTCCGCCTCCTCTGCCTCTTGCTGTGGCGTATTCTTTCGCATCTCTTCCAGAGTTTGGGCGATTGTGCTTTCATGAACCGCCGGGGAACCGAGGCGCTTCTCAATCTCCTGGCGTAGCCGTTTGGCGCGATTCTCCGAGTTCACTTCCGCGATCAGTCGTTTGGCAGAAATTTTGATGTGGCCCAGGATCGTGTTGTCCCATGACTTAAACTTGCGGTTCCCTTCGCGTATCCAGTCGAAATCCACGCTGCGCAGTTTGCCGCCTTCGTCCAGCTCCGCATCGTCGAATAGTTCCTCTCGCGAGCGTCCCACAGCCAGCGAAGCCAGTGCCTCGAACGCCGCTTCCGCCGACTCGATCCGGAAAGTCAACGTATGAAAAAGGAACGGATCGCCGTCAGTGTTGCACAATCGCGGCGGCGTATGCAGCGCATTCCGAATGCCCAAATAGGTGGCCCGAATCAGATCCGCGTATCGCAGCAGATCGTGCGGCGTCAGATAACGATTCTGCCTGGCCATTCTCTTTTTCAGCTTCTTGCGAAGATCGATGACCTCCACTTTCTTGTCGGGTGGAATCGCCAGCGGCGCCATGCTGCCAAACACCGCAAGCTCAGGCTGGTGCCAGATCTGCGCAAAAAGCAAGTCTCCGGGCCGTAAGGTGCGCGATCCTGATCGCTCGATGACCTCGGTTTCTCCGCCAATCAGGACGTCCCGCACCACCATGCGCTCACCAGGCTCATTCCAAACTACCTCATAAAAACTCAACGGCTGCGTGGTGGCCTGTTCCAAAAACATCCGTTCCATCGCGGTCAGCTGCTTCGACTTCTCCAGCATGTACCAGCGAGCGACCACGCCACCTTGTCCGCGCGCCGTTCTGCGACGAGACAGCCCGTCTGGATTCCACTGGAAAAAAAAATAGGGCATGAAGACCTGACGCTCGTCGGAGAACTCTTCCAGTGGTGGCGGCACGTCCCTCATGTTGAAGTCTTGCCACGCTTCATAGATCTGGTCCCCAAACTTGCGCGCGGCAAACCTCGTTATCTCCTGTGTCAGCCGCTCCGACTCTGCATGCTGCCGCGCCCACAGGCTGTCGATCGAGGGAACGAAGCCAGGCAGGCAGCAATGCTTGTACTTCTTGCCGCTGCCGCAGGGGCAAGGATCGTTTCTACCAGTCTTCTCACGTGCATGGAGAGGCATAACGCTGCGACATTACCGCGCGGGGTTGTGGAAAGGCAAGGGGCATACTGGGTGGATTTTCTTTCGAGAGGAGAACCAACGTGCCTAAATCAACCCGCGCCGAACAAGGCGAGCCTCACAACCATCATCTACAAGAGTTCCTGAACTTCCTCAAACACGAAAGAGGTTTCGCCGACGCCACGATTGTCAATCGCGAACGTTCGCTGAAACCCCTTCTTGCCTGGCTGGTCGCACAAGACGTGCCACTGTCTACCATGTCGCCGGTGGTGATCACTAAGTACTTCACCGGTATCGTGGCGGGCCAGTGGAAGCGGACAACCGTCTCGTTCCATGTACAGTCTCTGCGCTCGTTTTTTCGTTATGCCAGCAGTCGAGGTTGGTGCGCGGCGGGCATCGCCGAGTCCATCGACGCACCCCGGCTTTACTTATTCAGCTAGAAAGCAGTTCAATGTCAACAGCGTGGAGATGGTCTCTGAGAGCTGCGGTCGTGGAAAGAGGAAACCCATTGTAACGTCGCCACAGGGCGGCCCGGGAACGGGTACTTGCCCTCCGAAATGAGAGGCAGCGGGAGCCCTTTCAAATCAGGCCCGTTTTCCCGGCTTCGGGTGTGCCTCCATTCCTCATCAGTTACGATCACCATGCCGCGGCAAAGTGAGCGGAATCATGTGATCTTTCGCGAACCGTGAGTAGCTAGAACGAAACCATTTTTGCTTTGACGACATCGCAAAAACCGTGACCCACAGCTCCTGAAGAATCCGAGACCTAAACAAGCAAAATCCACGATCTCGCAAGCATCCCCTGGGACATTTTGGAAGTAAGATAATGACGGATGGGAACCACCATAGAAGAGGATATTGGCCAAGTGGCGGGTGCGATTTGGCACGCTCTCAACACCCATGGCGAACTCTCGCTAGCACGGCTCAAGAAGCTTGTGGAAGGAAAGGGGCCCATTTTTGACTGGGCCGTTGGCTGGCTCGCGCGGGAAGGCAAAATTATCGTGACCGCGAAAAAACGGTCATTCAGCATCCGACTGAAATGACGCATTCCCGTTGCTCACCACGCAAAATCTGCGACCCCGCAAGATTTCCGTATCAGCAGTAGAGAAACTGCCAGCGAGCTCGCGTCTGCACTGGCTAGCGTTTCGGCTTAGATAAGAGTCGAAACGAGTTTAGGAACGTGGAAAAGTTTTCTGGCCGAGGAACACTGTTCGGAGCAAAAGCATGCAGCACATATAAGCGTTGCTCCACGAAGTAGATGGTAAGTTCCCCGCTCGTATTCTGTCCGACGAACCGGATCCATCTCCCCGGATAACCTTCGACTGACGTACGCTTCTCATCTATCACAGATCCATGCAAGCCGTTCACGATTGAATCACGCTCGCTGTTCACCGTGTTTTCCCAATGCGTGTTCGGCGGAAAATCTGTGTAGGCCAATCCGTAGGACTCAGCACCGGCAGAGGCACTGAACTGGTGCAGATTCCGCTCAGCAACTATTTGTTCTTGGGGAGCCTCAGGAACGAGGATTCTAAAATTCCCTTCAGCAGACGTAAATTCCTTCCACTCTGTTTGGGCAACCGCCGTGGTCAGAAACAACGCAGTTAGTGCCAGTATCTTGGATGCACTCATAGCACCCTCCTTCTGGCGAATGTGAAGATCATACGCCGAAAAGAGGTGTTCCTCCGCGAAACCGGACGAAAGCCCGTTGGTTACTTTGTCCAATTACGAATTCGTGGAAAATACTCTTGGCGGGCAGGAGTCCACCCTCCGCGCTCGATGCATTTTGATGTGTTCCGTCCGCCGCGCCCCAGCTCGATCCCGAACGCACAAATAAAAGGACGCTGTATGAATAAACGCTTGATCTGGATCGATGGCGACGACGACTTCAGCGGCTGGTGCTGCTCTCACTGCAGCTGGGGCGTGAGCCCGCCTCATCTCGACAGCACGGTCGCCGCTCTCGCCTTCAACCGCTTAGCCCGAAACTTTCGAGAAGCACGATTGCGCCGTCCACCGAGAAAGGTCATGGTAGGGTTGGTTTATCTGCCCGGCTCTGCTGTAACCGATTCGCGTAAGACACAAGTGGGAGCCACAGACGTAGCCGAAATCGTGATTCCATAACACCGTAAATCAGCCATACTGATGCATCCCGCTTTCACCCATGAGACGTGCCAACGCCGTCAGCCTCCGCCCAAAGTTGCCCAGAATCCCGGAAGAGATGCGACAGTGGTCCGATCATCTTTTGCAGAAGTTTCTCGGCTGGCCGGACGTTAGTTCGCGGCCCATGTTCAGTATCACACCTGTCTATCGCGGCAATGCCATTTTTGGCGTGCTGCCGCCATGCGCTATGCCGATCCTTTGTTTGAGCCGCACGCGGGCGCTAATGATTCAATTGTGGTTACCGTGACCATTCCGGCCCCGGCTGGGCAGCACCGGTGCCGCCTCCCCAGCTTCCGTCCCGCCGGTTCTCTCCCCAGTCGCGTGTTCCCTTTCCGTGTTGAGTGAAGGCAACTGGTGATCCGTCTGAATCTGCATTTCCATCTCCGCAAGTTGCTGCTGAAGCCTAGCCATTTCAGCTTCAAGCGTCGCGGTCGGATGCATCTTTAGTAATAAATTGCACAGCTGCGAAAACGCGCTAGCATTCTTGGCGCTCAGTTCGCCCGCCAACAGCTTCCGCAGCGCCGTTTCCGTAAGATTCCGCAGATCGGCCATGGCCAAAGCACCTTCCGGAATCTCCGGATCAACGCTGCGGCGACGATTTTGTTTCCCGCCCAGACTGCCCAACACTTTGGCGCGGTCGGGATCTTCATGCATAAGGCAAAGGCCTGACGTACGTGCCGGTTTCGTGCAAGCAGTTCCGTTCTTTGTTACAGCTCGACAAGCTTGCATCTGCTTTCTCCTAATCGATTATGCGTTGATCGTACTTACTGCATCAATTCATCTTGCATGCCGTCCGAAGGCTCGCTATTGAACGGCCTTCCGCACTTCCTGCAGAACTTACTGTCGTCTTTTTCCAGGTTGATGAGGCGAAGTCTGTCGCTACTGCGGAGTAGTGATTTCTGCTCCTGCACCAGGGTCCGTTTCAAGGCAGCCAAGCCGCCAAAGAACTTTGCGGGCGGCGGTAGTTTTGTGCAACGCGCCGCCACACGGTCTTCCACCTGCTGCGCGAGATCCAGCAAGGCGTTGGTTTCAACTATGAGGTCGGCATGCCGATTCTGAGATGATCGGGCAATCTCCTCGTTGGGATCTTCGTCTAAGTACGCGCAATGTTCGCATTGGGTCCCCACTACGACGGCGAGCTTGATCTCGTTTTCCGAAAGGGCTACTAGGCGAATTTGCGCCGACCGGTCAACAAGCGATCGGATGCGCATTGCGAAGGTTGCAAGCCTCTCGCCTAACCGAGCGTACTCACGCGGGGTCAGATAGGAATCCAGGGTATACCGCAGTAGCTGCTGCACCTCTTGATGCAACTGGCCCAGGCGCGTTTTGATGTCGTGCAGCTGCGCCAACTGCGTGTCGGAGTACATGGCATTTTGTTTAATTTTCATCGTCAAGTCCGCGGAGCTTGAGCATAGGGGACATGAGCTGCATTTTCTGCTGCTCGGCAACAGACAAAC
>QIAA01000155.1 GCA_003224905.1 Acidobacteriota bacterium | reverse complement strand
CAGTTCCAGCATGATCGCTGCACTGGTTAGCTTCAAATCCCCACTAGCCACTCGTCCCATGACTTCCACCCGCTCCAGCTCACGACTGCTCATGGCTGTCCTCTTCAACCAGACCTCCAGTGGCTGGAGGTCTCAGTCTAAGGGGACATTCCTAATAAGTTCGGAAGGGGACATTATCATTAAGTTTCAACACTGTGAATTGCTTGCCGGCTTTCGATTTGTCCTGTTCGTGCTCCGGTCCGCTCTTGAACCGCACAACCTGCCAGAACAGTCCCCCCCTCTTAAAGGCAGGAGATACTATGCCACGGAAAAAAGGCGGTTCACGAAGGCGGAAATATAGTAAAGGCGCGAGCAAAACTGTTGAGAGCGCCATGCGGCGCAGGAAGCGCGGTACGCTTCGCTCCGGCAAGGCCGGTAAAGGCGGCAAGGTAAGAAGCCGTAAGCAGGCGATTGCAATCGGCTTGTCAGAAGCACGAAAAAAGGGAGCGAAGGTTCCGCCGAAGAAATCGAGCTGAAGCTGCGCCTCTAAGCTGCCAGCTACAGCTTCGGAAGTACGTTACCCGCAAACTCATGCTCGGCGCAGCTGCCGGTTGCTCTCTGCGGCCCAGCGGATCTCTTTCCAGAGCTCTTCGCGTCCGCTGCCTGAACGGGCAGAATAAGGAAGCACCCGCGCCCCGCCGTATTCGTCTTGCAGGGTTTGCAACGAGCTCTGAAGCTGATTGCCGGAAAGCCGGTCGCTTTTTGTCGCCACGATCAGGAACTGGCGCCCGAGTGGCTGCAGAAATTCCACCAGCTGCTTATCGCTCTGCTGAGGTGGAACATTCACATCTACGAGCACCAGGCTAAGCGCCAGGCAAGGCCGTTCCCGCAGGTAAGGTTCAACAAAGCCGGACCAACCCTCAGAAATCTCCCTGGACACACGCGCGTAACCATATCCTGGCAGGTCCGTAAAAATCAGTTCCGGGCGAGGATTTCCCGCCCATCGCAGTTCGAAGAAATTGATCGATCGCGTGCGGCCCGGAGTTGAACTCGTTCTGGCAACCCTATTTCCTACGAGAGAATTAATCACACTGGACTTGCCTACGTTCGATCGCCCCAAAAAAGCGATCTCAGGAAGTCCCGCGAGCGGGAACTGGCGTGCATCCGTTGCTGCCAGAACGAATCGTGTTAAGACGCGCATAGAACCCCTGTCTCGGGTTGAACGAACTTCAGACCGCGAATGAGCCGCTGAACGTCAATGTCTTTGGCACCACGAAACCTGGTCACGTCATCCGAGCCCCAAAGGTCGCTTATTCTTCACATCTTCTGCTTTAACGGGCCTGTACTTATTCCAGAAATACAGGATTGAAGCAACGATGATGCCGACGCCTGAGCTGATCAAGAAAAACCAGCGGTACGCGGGGAGTCCAATCAGCAGAACCGCTACGACCGCCACGGCCACTAGCAATCCCGCCGTACCTTTGAAGCGGCTCCTAGGAGCGGATTGAGAGTTCGAATCCACCTGCTAGTCATTTTATGGTGCCGCAAGACGAGAGCCAAGCAGACCGTGTACTGGCCGAAACCGGCCCAAAGAGCAGATGCTCCGCTCTTTGACACGCTCGCTCACACCTCCGATAATCGCGGGGCGTGGGCGATTCTACTCAAATCAAGAATTATCCGCCGTCAGCCCTGCTACGACGTTCTTTTCGCAAAGCCTTCCCGCCTGCCGTGCGCGGCGAAGGAGTGTACCTGTGGGATCAGACCGGGAAGCGGTATCTGGATTTCTCAGGATCCGCGGCGGTCAATTTCATTGGACATGGCGTGCAGGCGATCGTTGCCGCGATGGCTCAGCAGGCAACGCAACTGGAGTTCGTTCACAGCAGCCAATTCACAACGCCAGTAGCAGAAGAGTACGCGCAAGAGCTGCTGGAATTCGCCGGCGAGAACTTTGTCGGTGGGTCTGTCTACTTCACGTGCGGTGGCTCGGAAGCGATTGAGACTGCTCTGAAGTTAGCGCGGCAATATCAGGTGGAGATCGGGCAGGAGAGGCGTCACCAGATGCTGAGCCGGGCGCAGAGCTATCACGGTTCGACTCTGGGAGCGCTCTCGGTTTCAGGAAACAGACGCAGGCGGGAAATCTATACACCGATGGTGCGTGAGTGGGCCCATGTGGGTATGCCTTACTGCTATCGATGCAGTTTTGATTGCAGCGATGGCTGTCGCAACTGTGGGCAGCAGTATGCGGCTGAGCTGGAACATGCCATTGAAAGCGCAAAAGGCAGCGTCGCAGCTTTTATTTTCGAACCAGTCAGCGGGGCGACACTTGGTGCGGTTACGCCGCCTCCTGGCTATCTGCAGAGCATTGCTGAAATTTGTCGACGTAATGGAGTGTTGTTGATCGCGGATGAAGTAATGACCGGCATGGGGCGCACCGGACGGAACTTTGCGGTTGAGCATTGGGATGTTGCGCCAGACATTCTGGTGACCGCTAAAGGCCTGTCGAGTGGATACACTCCCTTAGGCGCGGTGATCGCCAGCAGCAGGGTGGTTGAGGCCATCGCTTCCGGCTCGGGATCGTTCTTGCATGGATTCACTTACAATGCGCATCCGATTTCGCTTGCGGGAGGGCGCGCGGTTTTGCGTCATTTGATGGAGCGGAATCTGGTACAGGCTGCCGATTCCGAACGCGAGCAATCTGCTGGCGCCAACCTGGCACGCGCGCTGGCGAATCTCCCCGACGTGAATACGGTTGGTGATGTGCGCGGCATCGGGTTGCTACGAGGAGTGGAGTTTGTCGCCGATAAGCTGAGCAAACGCCCGTTCGCTTCGAAGGAAAACTTTGCTGGATTTGTAGCGGCGGCTTCGGCCAAGAGAGGTGTGTTGGTCTATCCCATGCAAGGCTGCGTGGATGGAAAGTCGGGCGATCACCTGCTGATCGCTCCACCGGCGGTGATCACGGAAGAGCAAATCAATTGGGCAGTCGAACAATTGCAAGATGCCATTCTCGAGGTGTCATCAGAGGTGGCTACGGCGTAATCGCAATTTCATTGCCCGAGTATTTCACCACCTTGTCTGGTTTCTGCTCCGGGGCAATTCCCGTTCCGTGGTTCTCAGCCACGAAGACAATTTGAAACTCGCGCGATTGCAGCATGCCGGGGAATTGGCCTTTGCGATTGCCGATGGTCAATACGCTCTTCGCGTCATCCCAGTGGAAAGGGATGGTCGCGTGCGCGCCTTTTTCGTAGTTGTAATTATCGTTTTCGTCCTCGTAGAGGGTGTAGTCTCCGTCCGCGCCACGATAGATTCGCAATTCAATCGGATCTGCCGGCTTCTGAGTTGACCATTCGATCTGCGGTCCCATGGGCAGGATAGAGCCAGCGCGAACATATAGAGGCAGGCGGTCCATCGGTGCTGCGGCCTCCATTGTTCGCGGTCCCTCAATCGATGTCCCGGTCCAGAAGTCGTACCACTTGGCTTGTGGCAGGTACACGCGACGGGTGCTGACGCCCGGCTCAGTCACAGGATTGACGAGTATTGCCGGGCCGAACATGAATTCGTCGCCAACAGCGGCAGCGCGAGGGTCAGTACGAAAATCCATCACCAAAGCGCGCATTGGTGTGTAGAACTGCCCGGTAGTCATCCACGCCAGCGAATAAATATAAGGAAGCAGGCGATATCGGAGATTGTCGAAGGCCACCAGGATTTTCTGCGCTTCTGGACCATACGACCAAAGTTCGTTCTGATTCGTATCCCGAGTCCCATGCACGCGCAGGATCGGATTGAACGTGCCGAACTGAAACCAGCGTATGAAAAGTTCGCGATACGCGGGATCGTCCGGATTGCCGGAAACGAAGCCGCCAATATCAGTAGTCCAGTAGGGAAGGCCGGAGAGCGAGTAGTTCAGCCCGGCGGGAATCTGCTTGCGAAAGAAGGTCCAGTCGGAGTTGATGTCTCCTGACCAGACGGTCACGGCGTTACGTTGCGCCCCGGCAAAAGCGGAACGAGACAAAATGAACACGCGCTTCTGTTCGGTTTCGTGGCGCTGTCCCTGATAAACCGCGCCGGTGGTCATGAGCGGGAACAAGTTCGCATAGCGCGCACCATTTCCCAGCTGGGTTTTGTTCGTGACCAGGATATTAGTCTCGCGATCTTCGGTTTCGGGCTCCGTCGTGTCCAGCCACCAGGCGTCTACTCCGATCTTGAACAACGCCTGGCTCATCAGGTTCCAGTAATATTTGCGGGCTTCGGGATTGAAGGCGTCGTAGAGCGCCTGGCCTGCGGGATGAAAACCGGCGGTCTTGGTTTTATCGATGAAGTATCCAAGCTTGTCCATCTCGTCGTAGGTCTTGGTTCCCGGGCGGAAATACGGCCAGAACGAGATCATCAGATGGAAATGATTGTTGTGAAGGTCGTCGATCATCGCTTTGGGCTCGGGATAACGCGCCTTGTCGAAGACCGGCTCGCCCATCGTGTACCACCAGAACCAGTCCTGCACGATGTTGTCCACGGGAATGTGCAGCTCGCGGTATTTGTGGGCGACGCCCAACAGCTCTTCCTGCGAGTTGTACTTGTTCTTGCATTGCCAGAAGCCGTAGGCCCACTTGCCAAACAGCGGAGGCGCGCCCGTCAGCTCGCGATAGCCCGCGATCACCTTGTCGAACTCAGGGCCATACATGAAGTAAAAGTCGATAACGTCAGCTACCTCCGAGCTCAGATAGAGAGCGTTGAGAAAGCGGTTGTTGAAGCGGCTTCGCGACGTATTGTTCCAGAAGATGCCGTAGCCGTTGCTGGAAAGGAAAAAAGGAATGCTGATGTTGGTGTTGTCCTGAGAAATGTCGACGGCTTCGCCACGATAATTCCACACCCCCGCCTGGTGTTGGCCCAAACCGTAGAAGGATTCGTAGGATCCCCACAGCTTTGAGTACAGCTCCGAACGGTAGGTGTTTTCTCCGTTCACGACCGATGGCGTCATCGTGATTTCAGTCTGCTGGAACAGCTTTTTCCCTGCCGCGTCGGTGAAATCGATGCTGGCGTCTTTGCGTGTGACTTTGATTTTCAATTGCGCAGTGGTGAGCGTAATCGCATCACTATCGGACTGCATGTCCCACTTCACAGGTGGCCAGGTGGTCTTTATGACAACAAAATCCTGAGTTTTCGGAGAGGATGACCCTGGCGCATAGAGCACGCGAATAATGGATTCGGAACACACCTGCAGTTTCAAGATGCCCCTCTTCAATGTGAACTGCATGCCATCGGCTTGTCGCGCGAAGTCAATAATGGGATTTAGTGGGTTCCATTGAGCACCAGCGCTTCCGATAAGAAGAAACAGAATTACGCAAAGCTTAGGTATTGCATGTTGTAGTCTTTTCATGTGGCGACTCGCGTAAAGCCCTCGATTCTAACTAGCGCGAGGCCGGTTTCGTAGCAGAATCACCAAAGGCTCGTTCTAGAAAATGCATCCCGCACAGGTGGCACAGCGGTTTCGTGACTATTTCGGAGTGGAGCCGAAACTTTTCAGTGCGCCTGGCCGCGTCAATCTGATCGGTGAACACACGGATTACAACGACGGGTTCGTTATGCCGGCTGCAATTGGCTACAGGACGCACGTGGCCATTTCGCCGCGAGCAGATGGCCAGTTGATCATCCGGTCACAACAAGCCCCGGAAGCATTCGAAATCGATTTGGAACGGTTGCCGGCACGGGGTGTGGGGCAGTGGAGCGATTACGTGCTGGGCGTAGCAGTGATGCTGAAACAGCGGGGATGTTTATTGCACGGCGCCAATATCCTGGTGGATGGCGAGGTGCCGATCGGTGCCGGCCTGAGCTCATCGGCCGCGCTCGAAGTCGCCAGCGCGCTGGCTTTTCTAAGTCTGAACGAGACCTCGCTTTCCTTGCCCGAGATCGCAAAACTGTGCCAGAAGGTTGAGAACGTGTTTGTAGGCGCACGCGTTGGCATTATGGATCAATTTGTCTCCTGCCTGGCCAAGGCGGGCCATGCGTTGCTACTCGACTGCCGATCGCTGGAATGGCGCCTCGTGCCAATTCCAGGCAGCGTACGTCTGGTGATCTGCAACACCATGGTGAAGCACGCGCTTTCGACCGGAGAATACAACCGCCGCCGCGAGCAATGCGACGAAGGCGTGCGACTGCTTTCAAAAAAGTATCCGGAAATTCGCGCTCTGCGCGACGTGAGTCTGGAACAGCTCGAAGGCAGCCGGTCGTTGCTCCCGAAAGTGGTGTACAAACGTTGTGCCCACATCGTGCGTGAGAACCTGCGGGTGTTGGAGGCTGAAGCGGCTCTCGCCACAGGCGATTTGAATGGTTTCGGCGAGCTCATGCGCCAGTCACACCAGAGTCTTCGTGACCTTTATGAAGTCAGTTGCGAGGAGTTGGACCTCATGGTCGAGTCCGCCGAAAGACTGCCCGGCTATTGGGGCGGGCGCATGACCGGGGGTGGTTTTGGCGGCTGCACAGTAAATCTGGTAAACGCGGAGTCGGCACCGGCGTTTGCTGAGCAAATCGCCGCACGCTATCACGCCAGGACGAAAATCCACCCCGATTTATATATCTGCTCGTCTGTCGATGGGGTTCAGGCGGAAATGGACGCTGTGCCCCAACCCCGTTGAGAGCTATTTCCGCTCATCTGCTGTTACACCTTCCGATTACCTCTGTGTTCACGCCCTTTATTTCCTTGGGCTTACATGGTGACTTTTTCCTGTACTGCAATTGATCGACAGAGCATTGGCAGATCCAGTCTTACCGCATAAAAGTTGTCCGGCGAGAGCAGGAGGACCGTATGGCAACTTCATTGATTGAGTTTTGTGAGCAGGCAAATCCAGCGCTCTTGAGCGAGGCTCGGAACATGCATCAATTTCGGAACGCATCGCGCATTCAGCAAAGCCTCAGTGCAAACATCGAAAAGCGGGTTCTGGTCTGGATGGCGGAGCACACTCCGGTGTGGATCGGTCCCGATCATCTTACGATTCTTGGTTTTGCAGCACAGATGATGGCGGGCGCCAGCTATGCCCTGGCGCGGTGGAATCGGTTTTGGCTGGTTGCTGTAATCGCATTTCTGGCTTTGAACTGGCTCGGCGACAGCCTCGATGGAACACTTGCCCGAGTGCGGCAGAGGCAGCGCCCACGATATGGCTTCTATGTGGACCACATGGTGGATAGCTTCGGCGCACTCGCGCTGGTGAGTGGCCTGGCGATCTCCGGATATATGCATCCTTACATCGCAATGGGGTTGCTGACCGCATTCTTGCTGCTTTCGATCCAGTCCTATCTTGCGACTTACACGTTGGGTGAGTTTCGGCTCTCTTTCTTGTGCTTCGGGCCGACTGAAATGCGCATGCTGCTGGCCATTGGAAATCTTGTCTTGCTTTTCCACCCGATGGTTTTTGGTGGGCGTTATCGTTTGTTTGACGTGGGCGGCACAATCGCAATCGCCGTTATGACTTTCATACTGCTGCTTGCGGCCACGCGCACTACGTGCCGCTTGTACCGCGAGGAGAGGCTGCGATGAGTACCGCTCAGGAGAGTTCCAGGACGATACTTGCGCGCTGGTTGAGGTTTAATCTTGTCGGAGCGGTCGGAATCGCGGTTCAACTGGCAACATTGGCCTTCCTGAGGACTGGCCTGCACCTCCATTACATAGTTGCCACAGCGCCGGCGGTTGAGGTGGCGGTAATCCACAATTTCATCTGGCACGAAAGATACACGTGGGCAGATCGGGGAACTCAAGCCGTGGCCACTCGTTTCATCACCTTTAATGCGACAAACGGCGCCGTGTCGATTGTGGGTAATCTGCTAATGATGAAGCTGTTGGTGGACGGGGCACGTCTGCCTTATTTGCCGGCTAACGTAGGGGCAATTGCTGCCTGTTCGATTGCGAACTTTTTGCTGAGTGATCGTTTGGTGTTTCGGATGGCTAAGCTTCCTGCTGCGAAGCACGCCTGCCTTCGCAGCGCGACCGGCGGCTAATCCATGTGCCCGTGAGCCTGGCGCTCTACCGACCAGATGCTCGCCTGGTCTTGCTCAAAAGGATAGACGTGCACCATCCAGCCGAAGATCTGCGAAATAAACTTTCCGCCTGCGGCTTCACATTCTGTCTTCGTAGCAATCGATCCGGCAAGGCCGAACTTGGCGTTCGGCCCCCAAGCGTCCCGCTTCTTGTCTGCCGGCGGAACACACAAATTCACGTGTGCATGCCATTGCGCAATACTCAGCGGAATGCGTTCGTTCAGCTGGTCTTCGGTGGCGTATTTGGGCGCGGTGTGCATCACACCAATCAGCTTGTAATCCTCGCCATGTTTTTCGTATAGCAGTGACGTTGGATGTTCCGGGTTGAACTGTGTTCCCGCCTGAAAGGCATACCAATAGTTTGTGAAGTGATACTGCTTCTGCGGCAGATCAGGCATAAAAATCTTGTAACCATCAGCCACGGCAGTTTTGTAATTCTCGTATTTATCGGCCGTTTTCCGTGCCGCTTGCACGATCTGATCGGCTTTCTCCTGGTCACCCGGTTTCAGTTCCCGCAGGTTCGTCATTTTCATGTGCGGGCCCATATCCATGTGACGCTCTTCCATCGAGTGCATGGCATGCGCGCTGACGTCGCTGCTCATGCCGGGCATCTCGTCCGTTCTCTGCCCTTGTGCCCAGAGTGCAAGCGGGATTAATGCGATTGCCGCGACAAAGGCAACATATGTCTTGCGCATGAAGTTTCCTTCGCCCAAGATCGTACAAACCCTTTGCCTGGGGCAATGTTGCGGCGCAAATGGATTTAGGACAGTATCCGTGCGGGTCGTCTGAGGAGTGGGGAGATGGGCTTTGTGCACGCGCTCAGTTAGTGATGAGGGGCGGAATCGGAAGACCGAGGAACGACATCACTGATTCAGCGGCTTCTTTTCCAGAGCGGACGCAATCCGGCACGCCGATGCCGCGGTAGGCGTTCCCACATAATGCCAAGCCGGGCAAGTTACGTCGTAGCTGTTCGATTTTTTCCAGACGTTCGAGATGTCCAACGTTGTACTGAGCCATTGCGTTTTTCCATTTGTACACACGCGTGAAAAGGGGATCGGCAGTGAGATATAGAATTTGGCGGAGCTCTTGTCGTACGACTCGCACGATCTCCTCTTCGCTCAGCTCGATGGCCTGCTCATCGCGGCTTCCACCGAGGAAACAGCGAAGCAGAGCGCGATTGTCTGGCGAACGATAAGAAAACTTATTGTGTACAAACGTGACTGCGAGGATGCGCTCGCCCTCACTGCGCGGCACCAGGAAACCGAAGCCGGGCGGCAAGGCCGCGCGGACTTTCTCGTCAAAAGCGAGGGCCACGATCACTGAAGAACTGTAACTAATTGCACCGAGCTCCGAAGCGAGTTCATTATGGGCGCCGCGGAGCAGCTTGCCGGCAGTCGGCGCATGTAACGCGATTATGGCGCTATCAAACTTCTGTTCCGCTCCACCCGCCGCAACTGACCAAGCTTTGTCGTTGTACCGAACCGTCACTGCTGGATCGCTCAAGCGAATGGACGTCCCAGGCAAACGGCCGACGATCGCATCCGAAATCTGCTGCATGCCATTTTTCATCGACGTGAAGATTGGCTGCTTCTTTTCTTTTCTTGGCTTGCGGAAGGCCCTGAGCATTCCACGCCCAAGGCTTCCATATTCGGACTCCATCTCTCGTAAGCGTGGCAGAACCGCGCGGACGCTGAGCTGCGACGCGTCGCCGCCATAGACTCCGGCAAGGAGCGGATCAGCAACACGTTCCACCATTTCAGAACCATAGTGGCGCTGCACGAGGGCGGCCACTGATTCATCGCTATCAGAGTTCCGAGGTGGATGAAACCATTCGCCGATGATGCGCAGTTTCGTGGAGAAAGAAAAAAGCTGGGAGAACGCCGAGGGCAAGATTTTGATGGGAACCATAAAAAGGAGCCCATCAGGCATTGGGACTAGTCGGCCTCTGATCAGGATGTATGTTTTGCGTTCCGCATCATTGGATCCGATAAGTTGATCGCCGATTCCGAGTTCGCGGCACAGGTCGGATGCCCATGGCTTTTCAGTCAGGAATGAGTCAGGACCGGCCTCCACGAGGCAGCCCTCGACGTGCTCGGTTCGCAAGACCCCGCCCAAACGCGGACTCGATTCGTAAAGCACATATTGCAGCGGCACTCCGGCACGCCGGTGCTGTTCGAGAACATAAGCTGCGGAGAGTCCCGAGATGCCGCCGCCGATAATGGCAATCCGTTTCATCAGCGCTGCGTAGTCGAATAGTTTTGGCGCGTGTAACAGAAACACGCGATGACCAGTAACGCTGCAGAAAATCGGCGCATGTCTTCTCCCTTACTGAGTGGACTGTGGGTGATGCTGCGGATCCAGAGGTGTCCTGTCCAGCTTAGCTCAGCGTCACAGATGGTAGAAGCCAGGTAGTTTATAATCTAAGGAGTTTCCGACCGTTGCAGCCTGTGGCATACCTGGCTGCAGCGGCGAGGGATGCCGGGTTCTTTGCATAATCTCAACAGCATCCCGAGGGTGTGGGTGGAAACGCCTACGCCTCCCGTGTTTGGAAAGGAAACATCCGGCTTGCATCCCGCCTGTTGTGTCTCCTTTCCTTCGTGAGGTGAATCGAATAGGAAGCAGTTAGCGTTTAGCACTTTGCATTTAGCCATGATCGTCTTTCCGATGCCGAAGCAAACTGATTCAGGAGCCAAGGGCTAATTGCCAAATGCTAATTGCTAATTGCTAAATACTGATGTCCGTTCTTACCGACAAATTCGGCCGTGCGATTACCGACCTGCGGATTTCCATCACCGACCGCTGCAACTACAAGTGTGTCTATTGCCGGACCGGAAATGAAGGGGCGGTGTTCGGGGAGTTGCCGTTTGCGGACTATCTGCGGATGGCGCAGCTGCTAGTCGGAATGGGGATCCGGAAAGTTCGAATCACGGGTGGCGAGCCTCTCCTTCGCAACGGTGTCGTCAATTTTGTACGGGATTTGTCGCAGCTGCGTGATGTGGGGGGCGATCCACTCGACATTGCTATCACAACAAACGGCCACTTACTCGCCGATATGGCGCAGCCGCTGAAGAGTGCCGGTCTTAATCGAGTCACCGTAAGCATGGATGCCGTCGATCCCGAGCGCTTTGCTCGGATAACGCGCGTTTCAAACGGTTTCGACAATGTCCTGGCGGGAATCCGAGCCGCTCGCCGTGTGGGTCTATGGCCGGTCAAGGTCAATTGCGTCCTCATGCGCGGCTTTAACGAAGATCAGGTCATTCCGTTTGGCATGTTCGCACGCGAAGAAGGTGTTATCGTGCGCTTCATCGAATTCATGCCACTGGAAGAAGATCGAGTGTGGGCGCCCGAGACGGTGGTCACGCTGGATGAAATCCTCCGCCGGATGGCGGAATACCGGCCGCTGGTCGAAATTCCGCACGCACGCAGCGAGACAGCGCGGCGTTATCGCTTTGAGGATGGGATTGGTGAAATAGGAATCATCGCGCCGGTGTCGCATCCCTTCTGCGGACATTGCAGCAGGATCCGGATCACTTCCGACGGAAAAATTCGCACCTGTCTTTTTTCCATATGGGATCACGATCTTCACGAGTTGATGCGGCGAGGGGCTTCGGATGAAGAGCTAAGGCAATTCATCCATGGTGTGGTACAGAGAAAAGAAGAACGTCACCACATCGGAGAGCCGGATTTCGTGCCGGCCTCGCGCACGATGGTTCACATCGGCGGCTAGCTCGCGCCTCCTGCGCGTTAGGCCTTTCAATACGTCGCAATTCTTGGGTTTGACAATTTGTTAGACGGGTGTGGCACTGTCCGATGGCCACTCAGGCCACCTCGGTAGTATCATTCGCCCGCCATGCGAACCCTCACGAAACAAATCGTCGTTTATCTGGCCCTGGCCTTCGGGTTCAGCAGCCTTCCGTACTACCTGATCATTCACACCGGGCGCCTGGGGACGGGCGCAGGCATGGCCGTGTCTCTGATCATGTGGTGTCCGGGACTGGCGGCGTTGGTCTCGTGCGCGCTATTCAGAATCGACCTGGCAAATCTCGGTTGGAACTGGCGTCCCGCGAAATATGAAATTTGGGGATACGTTATTCCCCTCATTTACGCGCTGCCGGTCTACATTGCGACCTGGCTTCTGATCCGTGGCTCATTTGCATTTTACGATTTTGCGAAGCCCATGGCTGAATCGTTCGGGTTTCCCAATGCGCCGTTAGCCACGACATTATTCTTGGGAATACCGGTGCTCGCGATCGTCGGAGTGGTAGGCAGCCTCTCTCGCGCTCTGGGCGAAGAAATCGGCTGGCGAGGATTCTTGCTGCCGCGATTGGTCGAGCGAGTGGGCTTCACCTGGGGCTGTCTGCTGAGCGGCTGTATCTGGGCGGTGTGGCATTATCCGGCGCTGCTTTTTGCCGACTACAACGCCGGTACGCGGCCCGCGTTTGCATTGGCTTGCTTCACGTTGATGGTAATCGCTATCAGCTACGTCCTGGGTTGGCTGCGCCTCAAGTCGGGAAGCTTGTGGCCGGCTGCGATGCTGCACGCAAGTCACAATCTTTTTATTCAGGCAATTTTCGATCGCATGACCAGGCCTGTAGGCAAGGCCTTGTACATAACCACGGAGTTTGGCGCTGGGTTGGCGTTGGCTGCTTGTGCTTGCGGCTTCTATTTCTGGAGCCGGAGAAAAGAAGTGCTGCCCGCCGTCAGCCATAAGATCGCTGCTGCTGCGTAGCCACTTTATAACCAGAAGGAACTCGAAGCGCAATCTCTTCGTATTCTCCGCTGAGAAACTGCGGATTGCACCGCAAAACTCCATCCCGTATGACGCCCCGCCTCTCGCTTGCTAGTATCTCTAACCAACACACATGACGACCACCGCGGCGCCCCCAGTTGCCACTGTTTCAAAACAGTCATTCCTGACCAGCGGCATGCTGATCGTCATCGCGATCGCGCTTGCCAAACTCCTGCTGCACTGCTTCTTCAATAATCGCTACGGATATTTTCGCGATGAATTCGATTACATCGCCTGCGGGCGGCATCTGGCGTGGGGATATGTAGATCAGCCTCCGCTGGTGCCCTTCTTAACCCGAATTAGCATCGGCGTGCTGGGAGATTCGCTACGCAGCATACGCTTTGTTCCGGCATTGGTCTCTTCGGCCACAGTAGTTCTTACCGCGATGATTTCCCGCGAATTCGGCGGACGCCGGTTCGCCCTCGCCCTCTCGGCCGTAACCATTCTTGTCGCGCCGATCTATCTCTCAGCAGGCAGTCTGCTGACCACTAACTATCTGGAGCCGCTGCTCTGGATGGGGTGCGCGTACTTTGTCATTCTCGCCATCAAACGCGACGATCCCCGCTACTGGCTTTGGTTTGGAATCGTGGCCGGCATAGGCATGGAAGAGAAGTACTCCATCGCCGTGTTTGGGTTCGCAATCGTGGCTGGGCTGCTGTTGACTCCACAGCGGCACTTTCTCTTCAACAAATGGATTTGGCTGGGCGGCGCTGCGGCTTTCCTGATTTTCCTGCCGAATCTCATCTGGAACCTTCAAAACCACTGGCCTTTTGCAGAACTGATGCGCAACATCAAAGCCGACGGCCGCGATGTTGCGCTCTCCCCGTGGCAGTACTTTTCGCAACAAATTTTGCTGATTCATCCGCTCTCAGCGCCAATTTGGATCACAGGTCTGGTGGCTCTATTCGCCTCGCCGAGACTGAAGCCATACCGTGTGCTGGGATGGTGTTATGTCGTTGCCTTTACCGTGTTCGCGGTGCTGAAAGGCAAGAATTATTATCTGGCGCCGATTTATCCCGTGCTTCTGGCCGCCGGCGCGGTAATGATTGAGACCGGTATTGAGCGATCGCGGCAGGGCTGGCTCAAACCGGCCATGGTCGTGGTTTTGCTGGCCGCGGGAGCGTGGCTGGCTCCGCTGATCGTACCTGTGCTCCCGGTTGAGCAGTTCATTTCCTATATGAACAACCTTCCATTCAAAGTGCCGCGTAGCGAGCACAGTCACATGGCTGCTGTGCTGCCGCAGCACTATGCCGACCAGTTCGGCTGGGAGGAGATTGTGGCGGAAGTGGCACAGGCCTGGTCGCGTATTCTGCCAGACGAGCGGCAGGACTGCGGTATTTTCGCGCAGGACTACGGCCAGGCTGGAGCAATCGACTTTTTGGGGCCTCGATACGGTCTGCCGCCGGCGCTCAGCGGTCACCAGACCTATTTTCTTTGGGGGCCCCGCGGGTACTCGGGGAATTGCCTCGTTGTTCTGGATGATCGCCGAGAAGTTTTGCAAGAGATGTTCGAAAAAGTCGAGTACGTTGGCAGGTCAGTCGATAATCCCTACGCGCTGGAACGCCAGATTCCAGTGTTTATCTGCAAAGGCGCGAAGTTCGGGACCTTGACGCAGCTTTGGCCACAATTCAAGAAATGGCGCTAGGCACCGTGAGAACCTATGGTTCGAGCTTTCCTTTCGTAGCACTGTTTTCACGCATTAGCACCGCTTACTAAGGAGAAAATCCCATGCGCAGATTACCCGTCGCCACCTTCTTTTTGTTTTTCTGGTCCTTTCATTCCTTCGCTGACCAGGTTGTGATGAGCAACGGCGACCGTCTCAGCGGACTCATCATCAAGTCAGACGCCAAAGCGCTGGTGATCAAAACCGAATTCGCCGGAGAAGTCACTGTACAGTGGGGCGCAATCAGCGAAATCAATTCGACAGATCCCCTGCACGTCACGGTGCGTGATGGTAAGCCGCTCGTGGGCAAGATCAAATCTTCGCAAAACAATGTGGAAGTCGAGACCCGCGAAAAGGGCCCAGTCTTAATACCGAAGGACTCCATTTCATCGCTACGTAATGACTCAGAAGAAACTGCATATCAGAAATCCCTGCATCCGGGCTTGCTGCAGGCTTGGAACGGGGGTGTCAACGTAAGTTTCGCCCTGACGCGTGGCAACAGCCAGACCAAAAATTTGGCTCTCGCCTTTATAGCCGACCGGAAGACCAACACGGATCACCTGGGAATGTACGTCAACTCCGTATTCGCCGCTAATGATGCTCCCGGAGCGATTCCCAGCACTACAGCGCAAGCGACTCAAGGCGGCGTTCGTTATGACCACGATCTTAGCGGCCGCCTTTTTGGCTTTGTAGGGGCAGACTTTCAGACCGATGCTCTGCAGGACCTCAATTTGCGGTCCGTCTTCAGCGCCGGACTCGGTCTCCACGTTATCAAGAGTGATCGCACTACTCTCGATCTGCTTGGCGGCGGCAACTACACCCGCGAAAACTACTCAACCCTGCAGCGCAATGTGGCCGCACTCACAATCGGGGAGGAACTGATGCATAAACTCGGCGAAGCCACCGTCCTCACACAGAAGTTATATGCTTATCCGGACATCAGTAATGCTGGCGAGTATCGCACGGCATTCAACTTTGGGACTTTGACCAAGCTGAACAAATGGTTGGGTTGGCAGAATGCTTTCGGCGATATTTACGTCACCAATCCGCCTGGGGGGAAGAAGCAGAACGATGTTCTGCTGACCACCGGGCTGAATATATCGTTCCAACGTTAGTTGGTCCGTAATGCCTCGATGTACTGGCCCGGCGCGATACGCAGAGTCATTGCCGCTTTCTCAAAGCCGATTCCCTCCGAACCAGGCGTCCCTTCAGTTGATCCGCCTAACCTCCTAGATTCACCTGGCGATTGACCGCACTTTTTGCGGTCTTCATGATAAACGCGATGCACCGTTAAGGTTTTGTCCAGGACTAGACTTTTAGCGACCTGAGAAACCCAGGAGTTCAAAAATATGACTTGGCTGATTTGGGCGCTGCTCTCGGCATTCTTCGCGGGCCTGACTGCGATTCTGGCAGAGATCGGCGTACAAGATATCAATTCCAATCCCGCGACCGGAAAGATCCCAAATGTCGTTAGCGGAATTTCAATTCGGTCCTGAAGCAATTGAATACATCCGCGGCCGATTGGCCTTGGGTAATACTCTGTCTAAGCTGGCACAAGCGTTACAACTGAGCGAGGGAACTATCAGAGCATATTTGCCCTCTACGGTAAGTTCAGAGCAAGCCAAGCTGACGCTGGAACACGGCTGCGCTGAAATTGACCAAGGCACAAGGGAGAGTCGCGAAGTTGTGCAAAGATTTGTAGCCGATTATCTGGCCAACTCGGATGGGTCGTACGCCGTGTTCGAGGAGGTGCTGGCGCGGTCTAGCGATCCGTGCATAGCCCAATCTGAGGGTGAGCAGGCGGCGGATGGAGATGCCGTGCTGGGCGTAGAAGGCGACGGCGGCGCGCAGGAAGGCGATGGCGGTTTGGGTTTGCTGGTTGGGCAGCATGCGGGAGAAGGCGAGGCGGGAGTGATCGTCGATGGCGACGTGCAGAGCCTGCCAGCCGGCGAACTGAGGGCGGCCGCGCCGCCGCCCGTCGCCCCGAATGGAGACCTGCTGATAGCGGGTCATGCCCTTGATGTCGAGATGCAGCAGATCGCCGGGAGCGGGATGCTGGTAGCGTACGACGGGCGGAGCGGGATGCAGATGACGCCAGCGGTTCAACTGAGCGCGCTGCAGGATGCGGCTGACGGTGGCGGGGCTGAGATGGGTGGCTTGCGCGATGTGACAGGCGGGGCGCAACTGGCGACGCAGGCCGATGACCTGAGCGATCAGCTCCGACGAAGTTCGGCGGGGGCTATGGAGGGGACGCGAGGAACGATCCCGCAAGCCGGGCAACCCCAAGCTGCGATAGCGGTGGGCCCACTTAGCGGCGGTCTTTCGGCGATCATAATCTTGTTGGCTAAAGTCTCTCGACTACGAAAGGTAAGTCGGGCATTCTGGTGAAGGTCCATTCGTTCGACTCCTTCGAAGCGGATTGGTCAGCACCATCAGCTTCTCCGGTGTTGCTCGAATGGACTATTCACTTCTCGGGAACAACGTGTTG
>QIAA01000223.1 GCA_003224905.1 Acidobacteriota bacterium | reverse complement strand
CCTTTGCCAGCTCGCCCCACACCGTAGGCCTCATCATCCGGTTCTTGTTCATCGGCTCGCGCCTTTGATCCACGCTTCTTTCAGACCCCATCTCGCGACGACGCCCTTGCGCTTCTCTAGCCCTTCACCTCCACCAGGCTGGGCAGGGGACTTTCACCCCCTAGCTGTCGAACATGTTCGGCACACAAATCAAAAGCCGCGGCGAATGCCGCGGCTCCAAATCAAATACAACAGAGGAAAGATCGCTAACGGCGACGCCGTCCGCCTTTACGCGATGATTTCTTCGCGCTTCGGGATGACTTCTTCTTAGCCGCCTTTCTGGCTGGGGCCTTGCGAGCCGCTTTCTTTTTTGCTGACTTCTTTTTGGCGGCCTTCTTCGCCGGCTTTTTCTTCGGAGCCTTGCGTGCGGGCTTGGGCCCACCACCTCCGCCTCCGGATTGTGAAGCAGGAGTCGGCTCCGGCTCGGGTCGCGATTCGCCTCCCGGCATTTCCGCTTCCTCTTCCTCCTCTTCGTCTTCGTAATCTTCTTCCAGCGAATCGCCGTAGGCGCCGCTTTCACCGAATTCATCCATCTCGTCATCACCTGCATAGAGGGTCTCGTCGAAACTCATTTCTCCTCCTGATCTGGGGCTGCGCTCCTCGCCGGGACATCGCGCAAGCGCTGCGTGCGCTAAGGGAAATAAAGATAACTAAAACGGCTTCGACTGATCGAACGGCGCGTGATTATAGCACGGCCGCTTTCACGTACTATCAAAGTTACTGAACGACGCCGTTGGTTGCATATTACACCGCGCTGCAAGCTGGGACCTAGTACACAGTAGTATGTAAAAGGTGAAGAAGATTCTGTCAATGCAGATCGCGACTGAGGAGGATCATTCCCGGCTTTAGCACGGCGAGTTCCTGGTTATCGCGCTTCACCCGGCAACCGTTGTGTGGTTGAAAGAAGCAATCGAGTTCAGGGTCTCGCCGTGTTGACCTTCTAGCGGGTTAGCGTGCTTTTTGGCTTACTAACTTATTCTTGTGCCGAGACTTAGATGAAGATTCTGCCGGTTGTTCAATGCCGCTCGGCGCTACGGGAAGATGAATATACACAATCCGTCGCCCACGTAGGCTATCGGCTTTGAGATGATTCCAGCGGCGCACCATTGAGGGCGGCACGGCGAAATTGTCGGCTACGGACTCAACCGTGTCGCCTTTTCGGACTTTGTAGCGCGTGGCCCGCCGGGCGTAGGTGGCTCCATCTTCGATAGCGGCATGTTTGCCGGGCGTGATTGGGATGACAAGTTTGCTGTCCGCGTCGAAATCGGTTTCGGTCTGCAGATTATTTTCCTGAGCGATGGCCTTTGGCGACGTGCGGTAAGCGCGCGCGATCGAACTCAGTGTGTCTCCCGGCGCCACTTTGTGGTACCGCCACCAGACCCGCATCTCCGGCGGAATTGGCTCGATTGCGCTCAGATAGGCGGTTTTCGTTCCTGGCGGCAGATGCAATCCGAACTCCTGATCTTTCGGCGTTACGTAACGCAATAGTGTGGGGTTCAGCTCGAGCAGAGTTGAGACCGGAACATCAACACACTGGGCCACCAGGCGGAGATCCACAGAATAGTCGAGTTTTAGTGTGTCGTAGAGAAGCGGGCGTTCCGGAACGATCTCATCGAGGCCATATCGGGCCGGATTCTTGGTCATGATCGTCATGGCCAGAATGATCGGTACGTAATTCCGGGTCTCTTTCGGGAGAACGCTTCGGTTGTAAAGCTCCCAATAGTCGGCGTAGCCAGTGCGTCTGACGGCTTGTTGCACAGTGCCCGGACCCGAGTTATACGCTGCCATCGCCAAGTACCAGTCGCCGAACTGAGTATAGAGGTCTCTCAAATGACGCGCGGCCGCCCGGGTGGCCTTTTCGGGATCCAGGCGTTCATCAATCCAGTAATTACGCTGCAGGCCATAGCCTCTGCCCCGGCTTGACATGAACTGCCACATGCCCCTGGCCCCGGCGCGCGAAAGCGCCTGCGGATAGAAGCCGGACTCAGCCTGCGCGAGATATATAAGATCCTGGGGTACACCTTGCTCCTTCAGAACGTTCTGAATCATGTTCCGGTAACGGCCGGCCCGGGTCAATGCACGCTCCAGAGTGCCTTTTCCCCGAGTGGAGAAGTAGTTGATGTATCCCGCGACCGGATCAGTCAGCATTAGAGGCAGGTCGGAGCGGGTGGCTCTCACATCCGCCTCCGCCTTCGCCTTTACGTTGGCGTCTACCGGCGGCGTGACCTCGTTTACTTCGTCAATCGGCGCGGGTTCCGCCTTTTGCGCCCCTGCGTCTTCCTCATGTGTGGGTTGCAGGCCGGGACTATTCAGCGCCGCGAGCACTTTGTCGAATTCGGGTTGCAGCCGTTCGTCGGAGAGGACGTATTCTGTGTTGCCGAGCAGGTCTAAAGCGCGCTCAAAGTTTTGCCTCGCGACATCCAGATGCCCGGCCTGGTAATTTTCCTGCCCAAGCTGATACGCCTTATCTACCTCGTTAAGAAGGTCATCTGCGGAACTCGGCTTTGAGGATGGTCTCTGTTCTGGAGTTTTGGGCTGAGCCGTCTCGAAGGTTCTTTGAGGCGGTTGGGATTGCTGGGCAGCCGGAGCCGGAGCGGGGGACTGACTTCTGTTCGGCGCTATCGCCTGCGAGGCGGGGAGCAGAGCTGCCGGCCGCTGGGCTGTCTGACAGGCAGTCGTCACCAGCAGCGCGACTGGAAGCGCTAGAAAACGCGGAGAAGTTCTTCTATTTACCATGTTTTCTATGGCTTACAAATAAAATTTCCGCTGTCACGTGATAACAAATCCTACCCTCCGGACTTAGACCGGTCAATTCAGAATGACTGTTTGCTGCCATTACCTTGGAACAGGCCGGCATAGTACTCCCGACCAGAACTTGTGGCAACCAAAATAGTTAGACGCAGTGACCAGCCCTTGTACTGTCCGCAAAGAGCGTGGCGAATGGAGGATGGCACGAAAGCGCCCAAATGGCCGGCACACTCGAGGTTTCTCTTGCGGTAACTGTTCCGACTCGTTCCGCATCGAAACAACTCCTATTTTGAAAAATGGAGGAAGAAATATGCCAACCAGTACCCAGAACAAATGCGCGCATCCACAATGTACGTGTCCGGCCACTGAAGGGCAGCCTAGAGCCAACACTTCATCAGTTATCTAGCCACGGACCCTGGTCCGACGGAGCTACACCCTGCGGCGAGAATAATTACGCGCGTATTGCGGAACCGTCATCTTTACGCTCAGTCGTGGATCGGCAGCGGGCTCCGCAGGCACCAAGGTCAAAGGAATGACTCCGGCCCAGGTCGGAAATCCATAGTCTTCTTCATCGTCAATGGGCGGACCCTGCCGCACTTTTGCAGAGAACTCTTCAATCGGCAGGCGCATGACCAGCGTCGCCTTCAGTTCACGCTCGTTCGGTTGGCGAACGTCTGCCCATCTGCCGGGAAGGATGTGTTCTGAGAGGGCGCGTAATGCGTCCAGTTCTTCTTGCGGATCGTTCACCGCCACCGCTGTCCCCAGCACAACCACCGATCGGTAGTTCATCGAATGATTGAAAATCGATCGCGCCAGTACCAGCCCATCCAGCAAAGTCACCGTCACGCAGACCGCAATACCCTGATCCAGATTGCGCAACATGCGGCTCGCCGCTGATCCGTGAATGTAGAGGCTGTCGTCCTTTCTGCCGTACCCGGTTGGGATCACAAACGGCTGCCCATCAATTATGAAACCAACGTGGCAGATCAGACCTTCATCGAGAATTTGATAAGCGGTGGCGCGATCGTAGATTCCGCGATGCGGTTCGCGAACTACGCGCGTTCGGGGTGTCGGTGTGTAGTCATCAGGCATTCAAAGTGGACTCCGGCAATCGCCAAGTTCGAAAGGAGTGTAGCAGCCCAGAGGAATTACGGCGCAATGCACGACCAAGGCTCTGATAAAGGCCTCTCCGCACAGCAAACCGCTGCCGGCAACTCCGCATCGAAGCCGAACATCAGCGCGGAAAATGTGGAAGTTTGGATTCATTTTCGTATTCGTAGTCTTGATCATCCTGAGCGTGGGCTGCGGCGGCGGAACAGGACCTGCCACTACAACGGGCACCAGCAATCCTGTCACTAACGGCGCAACTAGTCCGACGGCCGTAAACGTCTCGGCAGGGCAAACGGCTTCGGGGATCAACATAGCAGTTGCGACGCCGGCCTCCAGCCCGAAACCCAATGCGGAGAGTCTGGGAGTCGGAACCTCCGCAACCAACACCGGGATCACTGTGTCGCGGAGCAGCAACCCGACCATCATCCTGTTCGGGCACGGGCTGACCGCCACCATGAAAGTCCGTATCACTGGACCGAACGACATATCCGTCAGCAATATTCAGAGCGTCACCGCGACTGACGGTACTCCCGGGATTACATTCACTGCGGCCATCGCAAGCGATGCGGCCCTCGGTGCGCGCACGGTAGTTCTGCAGAACTCGAAGAACGATATCACCGCCTACGCAGGTGGATTAGAGGTGGTGCCGTGAAGAGGGCTTGCCTCGTCATTGCTTTCGCCTCTTTGATTTCCGCCACAACTGTCATCCCCGCTTCCGTAGAAAAGCTAACTCGAGACTCCAGCCATGTGGTAGAAGCCGTTGCCGCTGAGTCCTGGTCGCGGTGGAACCCACAGCATAACTTCATCTACACCTACACCCGCTTCCAAGTCACCGCCTCATTGAAGGGAACTCCTCCTTCAAACTTGATCGTCAAGCAACTCGGAGGATCCGATGAAGGGTACACGCAGAAAGTAGCCGGCGTGCGGGGCTGGGGTCCCGGCGAACGAGCGGTTCGCGGTTCTTTTCCTGCGTCCCAGCATAGAAGGGGATGGCAGCTTTGAAGTCACCGGACTGATGCAAGGCAACTTCAGAGTTCGCACCTCCTCGACCGGGGAAAGCCTGGTCAGCAATGGAGTTCAGGGCGTTTCGTCATATCAAGCTTCCTCAGGTGGAGTAACCACATTTCGCGCGAGTGGAATGCTCCTGCAGGAATTGGAATCTCGCGTACGCCAGGCAGAGCGATGAAGCGGCTCTTGATCTCAGCATCAGCCCTCCTGCTCACGGCTGCGAGCATTATTTTCGTCGCACCTGCTTACTCTTTCCTGCCGCTTCTCACTTCTTCCAAACCAGATCACTGGAGCCTGGCTGCATTTTCGGTGCAGTGGAATCTGAACCCGAGCACGAAGGGCGCCAAAATTTCCGGCGACCGTACCGTTGCAGAAGTAATGCAGGCTTCATTCAATACCTGGACATCGGCTCCTAACACCGATCTTGCTATCACGCGCGGAACCGACTCAAACGCGAATAAAGAATCCTCTGCTCCAAGCACTATGAATTTGATCTGTTTTGTTTGCACCGATGTTTCATTCGGAGGCGATGAGACTCTCGCCATCACTGTCACGACTACGGCCGACTCTGCTGGAGAATCCGATGGTCACGGCGGCACGGCGCAATTCGCCGGTCAGATCATCCGCGCCGACATTGCCTTTAACTCAGGCGTGCAGTTTGACACTGGAGGAGGCAGCGGCCAGGACCTCCAGACCGTCGCCACCCACGAGATCGGACATTTTTTCGGATTGGATCATTCGGCCATCACCCGCGCCATCATGTACCCCTTTGCACCAGACCAACTCACAACCCTGAGCTACGACGACGTGGCAGGCATTTCTTCTCTCTACCCAAAGAGCACTCCGGATGTCGCCACCGGTTCGATAAGTGGGAAAGTAACGCTGAACGGCTCAGCCGTGTTCGGCGCACACGTTTTTGCTAATCCCACGACCTCGGCCACGCCCCTCTCGAATGTCCGCAAGACTCCCATTGGCACGCTCACTTTGCCGGATGGCACCTACACGATCACCGGGTTGCCGCCAGACTCCTATGACGTGCTGGCCGAGCCGCTGGACTTGCCAGTCTCTGATTCCGATGTCAGTTGGGCTTCGGAATTCAACAAGAGTTCGGTGCAGACCAACTTCACCTCGCGCTGGCATTAGGTGGCGATGTCAGCCCGACGCTGAGCACAGCGAAGCGGAAGGATCTATGCATTTCCCGCCTGGCGTGCCCCACAACTTGGATGGCCTAAGCCCTCTCGCGCAGAATAGCTGCGATGACCCGTGGATTGCGCCGTCCATGCGGCACAGCAATCACCGCGAGTGGTTTCTCCTCTGGCGCATAAGCGATCACATAATCTCGCACTGATTGAAACCGCAAGGGGCGAGAAGAGAGCTCTGGACGGCTATGCCCCTGGCGCGGAAAAGCAGCCAGCGACCTGATCGACGCATAAATTTCTTCCAGCATGCCGTCGGCGGCATCCAGGTTGTCAGTTGATGTATTCCCAGATTTCCTGAAGGTCGGCATACGCCTCCGGATGGAGGACAAATCCGCTCACGAACGCCCGGCACGACGCTCTTCACTCTTGCGCCGCAAATTAGCGAAAGCTTCCTCACCGTCAAGGCCCTTCACGCGGGCGCTTTTGAGCTCATCGTAGCGGCTGTCCAGCTCGTCACGAACTTGCGCGAGTTCTTGCAGGTATCCGGCCATGGCGTCCTCGACCAGCTCCTCGGGCGCTCGCCCCGCCTTTGCGGCGAGCTCCTGCAGGCGGGTTTCAGTTTCCGGACGGAAATGTACTTCCATGATGTTTAGTGTAGGAAAGCGGTCGAGTCGTGTCAAAAATTAGAGGGGGCACTGTCGCCAAATGCGGCCCGAAGTAACTGTTGAAAAATGTATGGTCCGCCGCCGAACTGCAAGAGGAATCGGACGGGAAACAGTCTGCGAAAATGTATCCGGCCTTTAGTGGAGAATGGTCTCCGGGCGCATGATGATGATCCGCGCGTGCCTGTCCTTGATAATCGCCGCGGTCGTGAAAGACCTCATTTCGACCCAGGTTCTCAGGCACGCCGTTTGACTGTGTTTTCGTCCTTCCTATTCTTCTGCAGACTTCTGAGAAGCGAATCTCAAGCCACTTCGTCTAGCTGGCAGAGGAAACGGCTCTGTGCATCGGGTGATAATCTTCCCCGCTGGAGAGCACGGCCCAACTGATCCGGGCTAGCTTGTTGGCGGTAGCGACGATCACTACGTTGCGTGCGGCTCTGGTTTCCAAGCCACTCATCCACTGCCCCAGACAGGATCCTTGACGCTTGACGCGCAACACCGCAGCGCGGGCTCCATGGATGAACATCTTGCGCAGATAGGGATTCCCCCGCTTGCTGATTCCCAGCAGCTTGGCCTTGCCTCCCGTCGACCATTGTCGCGGTACCAGCCCCAGCCAGGCGGCAAACTCTCGTCCCTTGTGAAAGGCAGCTCCGTTGCCGATGGCCGAGACGACGGCCGTAGCCACCAGAGGGCCCACCCCAGGGATCTGTTGTAGGCGAGCGCAGACTTCATCCTGGCTCGCGATCTGCTCCACATCTTCGTTCAAACTCTCGATCTGCAACTGCAGATGTTTCCACTCCTGCCAAAGAAAATCCAACAGGCGGCGCATGCGAGTGCTGAGCTTCTCCTCTGCGTTCTCCAGGATCTCCGGCATTTGCCGACGCAGGCTGGCCGGCCCTTTACGGAAGCTGATCCCCCGCTCCAACAGGAAAGAGCGGATCTGATTGATCACACTAGTCCGGCGCGACACCAGCCGCTCCCGCACCCGATGCAGAGCTTGCACATCCAGTTGGTCTTCGGTTTTGATGGGCACGAAACGCATGTTCTCCCGCTCCACCGCTTCGGCAATGGCTTCCGCATCACGGTAGTCGTTCTTGTTCGACTTCACGAACGGCCGCACAAACTGCGCCGGAATCAGCCGCACCTGGTGTCCTTGGGCGCGTAGGGCTCGTCCCAGAAAGTGCGATCCCACGCCGGCTTCCATCCCAATCAAGCATGCGGGAAGATTGGCGGTGTAGGTCAACAGTTGTTGACGAGAAAACTTCTTGTGTACTACTACCCGAGAATGGGTGCTCAGCGCGACTAGGTGAAAGGTCGTCTTCCCAAGGTCGATACCGATGGACTTAATCTGTGATTTTATCTGCGACTTAATTTGCATGGTGATGATCCTCCGTCTGGCTTTT
>QIAA01000154.1 GCA_003224905.1 Acidobacteriota bacterium | reverse complement strand
GCCAGCGCTCCGGAGTGATCCTGGTCATCCTGAGTTCCGGCGCCAGGCTTGCGGCTGTTGGCTGTGGCTTGGGTTTGCTTGGCGCCGTGGCCGCATCCCGTTTGCTGCGTTCCTTTCTGTTTGAAGTAAGCCCGTTTGATCCGGGTGTGCTTGCACTTTCTGTCATCGCAATGCTGCTGCTGGCGCTGGCAGCTTCTGCACTGCCGGCCAGACGCGCAACGAGTACGGATCCCATGCTGGCTTTGCGAGGCGAATAGGAAGATGCCGACGATATTCGGCAAACCCCGCGTGTGTGCAATCTGGCGGCCCGATTCTGATTGCCGGCCGAGTGACGGGCAAACCGGAAGTAGCTCACCGTTGTTGACAGGACTGCCCCATTTTTTCGACAGGTTCTGTCCTTCGTTATTTTTTCTGCGGCAAGTACTTCTTCTCGACCGAGGCAACGATGACGTAATTGGGATCGACCATTTCGTTCAGATGAATTCTGCCCACCTTCGAGAGTAGTTCGTAAGTGTCCACTTCCGAGAGCCCGTAATCCTGATGAATCCATCCCACCAGTTCGGTGAACGCAATTCTCAGACAATCATCCAACGGACGATATGCGCCAACAGTCATGATCGCATCTTCATTCTCGAAGCGCGGCCAGTTGATCTTCTTGCCTTTGATCACGCTGACCTGAATGCGCGCTCGTAAAGGTACCTCAATCGCCGTTCCGGCAATTTCCCCGTCTCCCATGGCCGCGTGTCCATCGCCCATATAGAGCAGCGCTCCCGGCACATTCACCGGGAAAAAAACCGTATTGCCAACGCTGGCTTCCGGCGAGTCCATATTCCCTCCGAATTCGGCCGGAACGATCGAACTGCGCGCCTCGCCTCCCGCCGGAGCCACCCCGATGCAGCCAAAGAAAGGATGCAATGGAATCTTCACGGAGAAATCTGAATCAAGCGCCTTGAAAGTTGCGGCGTTGGTTGTGTGATCAATGGGATAGAACCAGATCTTCTCGGGCAAGGCAGGATGCAGCATAGCCGTGTAGTTGGTGGTAGTCAGCGCGCCGAAGCCCGGCACAATGGCGCCGACTCCCTGATTACCATCGACCTGCAAATCCAAAATTTTCACCGCCAGCGTGTCCCCCACCACGGCCCCTTCGATGTAAAACGGGCCGGTCAGCGCGTTATCTCCTTTGACCAGGCTGAGCTTGTCTCCCGGCTTCTGAATGGCGTTGCCGAACGCATCCAGCGTGTTCGTCTCGAGAACATCACCCGACTTCAACCGCGCCACTGGAGCCGCGGTGCTATACACATATTTCACGTCGTTGATCGTCGCGTGATACTTCACCACTCCTCCACCAGTACTCTGCCCCAGAACCCCCGACGTTCCCGCGACCAGCAACGCCATTACCAGGAAATAGGCGATCAAGATGCCTCCTCGAAATCAAAAATCTACAATCTCAAATCTGCAATTCTTCAATGTCTCAGCACCAATCCCGCGATCCCCGCCGCTGCAATAATCACCGGCTCGGGGATTTTCCATTTCATCAGCACTGCCAGGCTGACCAGCGCGATCAGCGCCGTCGGCAGATCATATACCGAGCGTCGTGCGAGTACGATGACCGCTCCCGCAATCGCTCCCGTAGCCGCCGCCGTCACTCCGCGCACAAACGCGTTCAGTTGCGGGTTCCTGGCCCATCGCTTATAAGAAGGCGCCAGCACGATCACAACCAGATACACCGGCAGGAAAACTCCCAATGCTGCCGCGCAAGCGCCAGCGATCCCGGCAACCAGATACCCGATAAAGCCCACAGTGATCACCACCGGACCGGGTGTAATCATCGCCACCGCCACAGCGTCCAGGAACTGCCGATCCGTCAGCCAGTGATGTCCCTGTACGACGCCGCCATACAAGAATGGAAGAATAGCCAGTCCGCTGCCAAACACAAACATTCCTGCTTTGGCGAAATAGAAAAAAAGTTGTAACAGCAGACCTGCAGCCGGAAATTGCAATCCAAACAACACCAGAGTCGACGCGGCTTTAGGCTTCGCACGGACCGGCAGAGCCTTGGCCAGAACCGCCACCACTCCGCCCAAGAGAAATAGCCAGATAATCTCCCGCGAGGTCCACGCGGTAGAGCCAGCAAGCGCCAGGAATATCGCCCACAGCAGCCGATCACTGCCCAAAGTAATTCTGGTCAGCTTAAAAGCCGAGCGCGCGATGATCGCGATAACCGCCGCCCCAATCCCATAAAAAATGCCTTGCATCCAGCTCAACCCACCAAACCGAACGTACGCCGCCGATAAAGCCAAAACCATCAGAAATGACGGCAGCACAAATGCCACCGCCACCAGCGTCGCGCCCAAAATTCCCGCGCGCACGTATCCCAGATAGATTGCCAGTTGCGCCGCCAGCGGTCCCGGCGCCAGTTGCGCCAGCGCCAGCCCCTCAACGTACTCTTCCTTGCTGATCCAGCCGCGCTGATCGACGAGATCCTGCTGCATGTGCCCAGCCAGCGCGATAGGCCCCCCAAAGCCCACCGTTCCAAGCCACAGGAAATAGCTCACGAACCGCGCTAGCGAAGGCACTGCCTCTGAATCGCGCCCTGAAACGATTTCCGATTTCAGATTTTCGATTGCGAACTCCAATAAGCTCTGGCTGGCAGCGGCATCACTTCTTCGAGTTAGTCACATCCAGCGCAGCCCGCAATCCTTTCGCGAGCCTGGCCGCGTCATCGTTGGCCCAGAAATGCATGAAGAAAAGCCGAGGCTCCTCAAAGAGCATGTGACTATGCACAGCCGTAACCTCGATTCCGTTCTCGCGCAGCGCCCGCATCACCGGATTCACCTCTTTGCCCAGCAACACAAAATCACCGCTGATCGCAGCCTTGCCGTCTCCGGTGGGCTGCAAGTTAATCGCGGTAGCCACGCCCATCGTTGGTGGCACAACCATCTCTCCTTCCTTTATGACCTCCGCCCTGGGCACTCCAAACTGCAGAATCCCGCCGTTTATCTTTCCCTTGGCGCCGAGCGCCTCCTCAATTTTCGCCTGATCGATACCGAGAGGCTCGGAAGCAGAAGCTGTGCTGTCCGGCCCCGGAGTCTTGGTCAGCGCCAGCGCATCATGAATCGCATGCGCCATCTTCACCGCTTCCCCATGGCTCGCGATGTGCATGTACATGACTCGCGGCGACTCGCCGATCAGATGATTGTGGACCGCCGAAATTTCCATTCCGCCTTCCTGCAGCTTCCGCATGACCGGCTGAACCTCGTCTTCCGTGAGTACGAGATCGCCCATTACCATTGCGAGGTTGCCGGCGCGCTGGAATGTCGCCCACGATCCCAAAGCCAGACCGGGTTTGACTGCCACATTCCCCACCATCACATGCAGATCCTTCCGAGGCATTCCAAACCTGATTACATCTCCAGGCTGCGCTTGCCCCGGCCGTCCCATTGCCTCTTCTACGGTCCTCCAATCAGCGCCCGGCGCCTGTCCGTAAGCTGAAGCCACCAGGAACAACGTAAACGTGAGAACCCACCACGAACCGCGATTTGACTGCTGAAGCATAACTACGCATCCTCTCTCCCCAAGCAGGAAACCTGTAAACACCGCCTCGTCTTTGCGGTCAGACGAGCTCTGCGCCTCGGCGCTTTCGGCGGTTTATAAGAAGTTGAAATCTGATTTGATGGTAGCAAGGGCCCAAAAACTTACTTCTTCACCCACCGATCCACCCACTCATTCACCGTCTTATACCAAAGCTGCGAGTTTTGCGGCTTCAGCACCCAATGCCCTTCGTCCCGGAAATACAACATCTTTGATGGCACTCCCATCCGCTGCAGCGTCGTAAACAGCTGAAATCCCGCGGACACATCGAGCCGATAATCCAGCTGCCCATGCACCACCAGCGTCGGCGTTTTGAAATTCGTCGCGAACAGATGCGGAGACCACTTCCGGTACAGCTCGCGGTTCGTATACGGCGTCCCCTTGAACTCCCGTTCCGGGAACCACAGCTCCTCGGTTGTGCCCCACTGCGACTCGGTGTTGAACATCCCGTCGTGCGAGACCAGGCACTTGAACCGGTTTGTGTGCCCCAGAATCCAGTTCACCATGTATCCGCCGTAGCTCGCTCCCAGCGCGCACTCGCGATCTTTGTCAATGAACGGATATTGCTGCTCGGCATAGTCGAGTCCCTTCATAAGATCTTCAAACGGAGCGCCGCCCCAATCGCCGTTGATCGCGTCAATGAACTTCTGCCCATAGCCGGTTGAGCCATGAAAGTTGATCATGATAACCACATAACCGTCCGCCGCAAACAGCTCCGGATTCCAGCGATAACTCCAGTCGTCTCCCCAAGCCTGCTGCGGCCCTCCGTGGATGAGGAACTTCATGGGATATTTTTTGTTCAGGTCAAAGTTCGGTGGCTTGACCAAAGACCCTTCCACCCAATCGCCATGAGCACCAGTGAAGCCAAACGCCTCGGCGCTTGACATGTCAGTCTGTGAGAGCAACTGTTCGTTCAAACTGGTGAGGAGCCATTCCTTGTTCAAAGAACAATTCTCTTGTCCGCGATCCACGTCTCCGGTTCGTGCCGGACACCCGTCTCCGCGTACATCAGCCTCATAGATTTCGTTTGGTGCTGTAACTGACATCCGAGTGAACGCGAGCGTCTTCCCATCAGGACTGACTGCCAGATCATCGTTGAATCCTCCGACAATGGCGCGTCTGAGAAACTCCGCCTTGCCTTTTTCAGTGGTCACCTTCGACGATGTTTCCACCGCATAAATAATCTGGTGACGCAGGTGCTCCGAGCTGAAATAGATCGCCTTTGAATCAGGCGACCAAGCAAATGATCCAACCCACTGCTCAAAATCGTCAGTCAGATCCTTCTTCTCCGCCGCCTTCCGGTCGTACAGCATCAGACGCCAGCGGTCACTCTCGTATCCCGCACGCGCCTGCGCGCGATAGGCGATGTACTTCCCATCCGGCGAATACAGCGGAGTCTCATCCCCCGCCTTGTTGTCGGCTGTGATGTTCTTCGCTGGCCCTCCATTTACCGGGACGGTGAACAGATCATTGTTCGTGCTGGTAGCTTGATCTTCATCGTGATTCGACGTGAAGCAAATCTCCTGCCCGTCCGGCGAAAAGGCATACATATCCTGACCGCCTAAATGAAACGGCGGCGCATCGTGATCTCCAGCCGTCAAGTCGCGAGGGCTCGTGTGGAGACAGCCGCCCTCGGCTGTCCGGTCGAGCAAAGCTCGACGGCGGTCGTCGCCGCAAACGCCGATTGCGATAACAAATAAATGACTCCGCCTGCCCTCCTTGTACGCATTCCAATGCCGATACAGCAGATGCGTGAATATCTGCGCACTGACCTTCGACTCCTTCGACTGTTTCAGCTTCTGCCCATTGCACGCCGCTTCCTCAGCAGGCGCCCCATCGCACTCCGGATACACATTCGACACAAACAAAATGTTCTTCCCATCCGGCGACCACAACTCCCCATCCGCCTCGGTAGCAATGTGCGTGAGTCTGCGTTTCCCGGTCACCGTCCCAGTCGCGCCATCAAAATCCGCAATCCAGATCTGCGACCCGCCTTCCTTGGTCGAGACAAACGCAAATCGCTTCCCATCCGGTGCCCACCGCAGCCGCTCCGCATCCTGATCCGAAATGATCTCCCGCTTACCGCCTCCTGTCGTTCCGTCATCCTGCGGAGCGGAGGAACCTGCTTTTGCGGGGTGCCCCACGCCTGCCCTGAGCGTAGTCGAAGGGTCTCCCCGCTTTTGGGAGACGTGGGTATCGAGCGGCACCACCCACACATGCGGCGTCTTGGTATTCGCCGTCAAATCCACATCCACTGCTGCAAACAGCACCCACTTCCCATCCGGCGACACCACCGGCTCTTCCACCCGCTTCAGCTTCATCATGTCTTCAAAAGTGAAAGGTCGCTTTTGCGCGGCGGACGGAAACACAACTGCCACAACACATGCCGCTATCAGAAAACGACGCATCCCTGGCCCTCCAGCCGAAACCACTTAGTCTACTCGGCCCACGGATTCACTAAGTGCACGCCGCAGCCCTCGAAGTCAGATGTATTGCGCGTAGCCAGACTGGCGCCATTCGCGTGCGCGATAGCAGCTATCTGGGCATCGAACTCTGCCATCGGCTTGCCCATCTTCCGCCTCGTGGAGGCGATTTGTGCAAAGGCATGAGCCGCCTTGTCCTCAAACGCGAAGATGCGTCCGGCAAGAACTTTGGTGAACATCCTCTCCGCACCAGCCAGTAGCTCGTTGCGCCGTTTACTATCCGGGAGAAGCTCAATTCCATATAGAATCTCTGCCAGTGTGATGGTGCTGCCATACAGCTCTGCCACATGTTGCCTCGACAGCCACTTGAGCACAACTGACGAAGGCACCGGTCTCATCACCTCAGAGACTACGTTCGTATCTAGGACAATCATTTCGAAGCTGAGTGCCGCGGAGGATTACGACTGACTCACTCGATTCCGGGATCGCGAATTGGCCCTCGCGGCGGGATATCGAGTTCTACTCCCCCCAGCGGCGCAAATATCTCACGAATTGCATCCGCTAAGTTCTTGGGCTTTTCTTCCGGTCGACTCAACGCGGCGTTCAAAATCTCCCGCGCCTCCTGCTCCATCGAGCGTCCATGCTGCGCCGCACGAATCCGGAGCTTGCGTTTGGTGCCTTCTTCCAGTTGACGAATGGTAATGCTGGCCATGCAATCAATGATATCATTGCAATCATTGATTGCATAATTCTTCGGCTTGGCTCACTCGCGATCCGCGAACATTCCCTCTTGACCTCGTTCCTCGAATCGCGCAACACTGTTTGTGGGTTGGGGGTTACCAGAAGAAGACAATTTAGTATCCTCAATGTTTTCTATATTTTGCCCGTAAATTCTTTAAAGTCAAAGATTTTGCTCAGGTTCTCACGCTAAACCTATGATTCTCAAAGATCGCGGGGTGAGGGGTATATCCGAAATTTTCGGCGTTCTCCGCGACCTCGGCCGTCCAAACGCTTCTTGGATTGTGCCGACAAACCCAACAGTTCACTAAAACTCATGCGCGCCGCCGTCCGCCACTTGAAGCAATCCGACCCCATCCTGTCCGCCATCGTCGACCGGGTGGGCCCCTGCCGCATGGAATTCGGTCCCCCCGAGTTCCACAGCCTGGCCGAGGCCATCATCTACCAGCAGCTCAATGGCAAAGCTGCACTCACAATCTTCAAACGCTTTGCCGACCTCGCCGGCAAGCCTCTGACCCCGGAGGGCATCCTCAAGCTCACGGATGCGCAGATGCACTCCGTTGGCCTGTCCAAACAAAAGTCGGCGTACTTAAAAGACATGGCCCAGCGCGCTTCGCGAGGCGAACTCGACTTCACGCGTCTCGCGGATATGCCCGACGACGCCGTTATCGAGCACCTCACGCAAGTGAAAGGCGTAGGCGTCTGGACAGCACACATGTTCCTGATGTTCACCTTGCGCCGCCCCAACGTGCTCCCCACCGGCGACTTCGGCATCCGCGTGGCGATGAAGAAGCACTACCGAAAACGCAAGCTGCCCAATCCGGCACAAATGGAAAAAATAGCGAAGTCCTGGGCGCCTTACCGCAGCATCGCCTGCTGGTATCTTTGGCAGAGCATCGATGTGAAAACGATGTGAAGTCCAGAGCGCAGGAGTTAGAATGCCGCTGAAATACCGAGTGCAGAACCGTGGAAGAGCGTCGCTTCAGCGCCGCGCAAGTCGCATTAAATGAGCCCGGGCTTCAGCCCTGAGGTGGTTGTGCCGACTGAGCAAAAAATCCGCGTCCTGGTTGCCAAGCCTGGTCTCGATGGACACGATCGCGGCGCTAAGGTGATCGCCCGCGCTCTGCGCGATGCCGGTATGGAAGTCATCTACACCGGCCTGCGCCAGACGCCGGAGATGGTCGTCACTGCCGCCTTGCAAGAAGACGTGCATGTCATCGGGCTTTCAATTCTCTCCGGCGCGCACAACGTCATCGTCCCCCGGGTGATGGACCTTCTGAAGCAAAACAGCATGGATGATGTGATAGTCATCGTCGGCGGCATCATCCCCGATCAGGACATTGAATCTCTAACGAAAGCCGGGGTCGCTGCCATCTTCCAACCTGGCACGGCGATGGACGAAATCGTCACTTTCATTCGCAATAACGTGAAGCCACGAAACGTCCCTACTCTGTGACCTCTGTGTCCTCTGTAGTTAAGAAATTTCGCTGCGCACCGAAAGTGTCTACAGCACCAGTGACCACTCCAGAAAAAGCCACATCAAAGCCGCGTTCATCACGAACATTCCAACGCACACCATTGCAAATCTCCGCTTCAGCGAAGGCCGATCGAAAATCTGTGCGAGTCCCAGAAACGCCGGAAAAACCAGTAGCAAATATCGCACCATGCTCTGCAGCGGCGGAGTCGTCTGCTTGCACAGAACGAACAGAATCACAGCCAGACCGTAAAGCACATATTCTTTCCGAGTGCGCACGATAGCGAGCAGAGCACAGCACACAATCAGGAAGAGCAGATTTAATACAAGAATGACGTCAGGCGCGCGAAACAGATGCTTAACGCCGACCCAGAGCGTTGTCCACGGAAATGCCGTCGAAGTGCGCCAATACCGATGATAGACATCGCCAGCAGCGCCGACCCCGTGAAGGCGAAGCCACAGATGAAACCCAATGGTTCCCGCAGGCGCCAGCAGCAAACTCCACGCGCTCACCGTCCTTCGCTGGAGCGCCAAAAACGCCAGCGGAACCATGACCACAATTCCCGCGGCTTTGGTCACTCCCGCAGCGAGAGCGAGTATCGCCGCAATCCACCAGCGCTCCTGTCGCGCCATGTATACCGACCATACAGTCAGCGCCAGCAGCAATGATTCAGGATAGCCGGCGAAGAAGATGAAGCTCGCAGGCCACACTGCGCATGCGATAACGCTACGGCGAGCCAGTTCTGGCGGATGATCAAGTGACAGCAGCCTTTGGAGTCCCCACAACAGCAACCATGCTGCGGTGCTCGAGATGACTAGAGCAGCAGCAATAGGATTCACCACTGTGCTGACTACCTTGATCAACCAGGGATACAGAGGATAGAAAACCGTTGCATCAGCGCGGTCATAGCCATGTTGCGCGATATGCAGGTACCAGAGCGTGTCGAAGCGGCTCCACAGATCCAGCAAGAGGTAATGGAGACTTCGATCTGGTGGAGCAAGCGTTTCGGTCAGCGCGTTGGACCGAATCAGATGCCAGTTGACCGGGATGAAAATGCTGAACACCGCACCCAGAATCGAATACGCCAGGCGCAGCAAAAGCGTCAGCCACAGCGCACTGCGCCACGCTGGTTTTGACTCCTTGCTGACGGAAATCATTGCGGTCTGAGGCATTGCTGGAGCATTCGACCGTCCATCTTACTTCTGCCTTGGGACTTCTTCCTTCTGCCTTCGCGCAGTTTGCGCCCCTACACCTGCGTGGTATACGGTAAATAGTTCCGCCTTTGCATGGCCGATTCCAGCCAGCCCATCGCGAGCTCATCAGTCCTTGAAACGCGCGTAGACCCGACCTCTGCCCGCTTCGAAGCCAACATGCGCTTCATGGCCGACCTGATGTCCCAGGTTCACAACGAAGAGGAGAAGATCCGCGAAGGCGGCGGACAGAAAGCCATCGAGAGCCAGCGCGCCAAAGGACGCCTCGCCGCACGCGAACGCATCAATCTACTCGCCGATCAGGGAAGCTTCTTCGAGCTCAGCATCTACGCCGCCCATGGCATGTACGAAGAATGGGGAGGCGCTCCCGCAGCCGGAGTAATCACCGGCCTCGCTCGCATCCACACTCGCCTGGCCATGATCATCGCGAACGACGCCACAGTGAAAGCCGGAGCGTTCTTCCCCATGACGGCGAAGAAGGTAATCCGTGCCCAGAACATAGCGATCGAGAACCGCATTCCGACCATCTACCTGGTCGACTCGGCCGGTGTTTTCCTGCCACTCCAGGAAGACGTATTCCCCGACACCGACGACTTCGGCCGCGTCTTCCGCAACAACGCCGTCATGTCGGCGATGGGCATTTCCCAGATCGCTGCCATCATGGGCATGTGCGTGGCCGGGGGCGGCTATCTCCCCGTAATGTGCGATCACGTGCTGATGACCGATGGCAGCGGCCTGTTTCTTGCGGGTCCCGCACTGGTGCAGGCCGCGATCGGACAGAAGATTTCTGCGGAAGAGCTGGGCGGCGCCGCAATGCACTCCGCGATTAGCGGTACGGTGGATTTCCGCACGCCGAACGATGAAGCGTGCATCGAACGAATTCGCTCGATTATTGAGAAATGGGGTTATCGCCGCCAGTCCCCTTGGGACAGGAAAAAGCCTGCCCCCCCCGCCCTCGCAGCTGAAGAAATTTATGGCATCTACGATGCCTCGCCCGCTCGGCCCTATGACATGAAAGAAATCCTGGCGCGCATAGTCGATGCAAGTACGTTTGACGAATACAAGCCGGAATACGGCAAGACCCTTATTTGCGGTTACGCGCGGATAGGAGGATTTGCGGTTGGGATCGTCGCGAATCAGAAATTACATGCACAGGCCACCGATCACGAAGGCCACAAGCGCGTGGAATTCGGCGGAGTGCTTTACACGGAGTCAGCGGAAAAAGCCGCCCGCTTCATTATGGATTGCAATCAGAATCTGATTCCGCTGGTTTTCTTCCATGACGTAAACGGCTTCATGGTGGGGCGCGATGCCGAGTGGAGCGGCATCATCAAGGCGGGCGCAAAAATGGTCAATGCGGTGTCAAACTCGATTGTGCCGAAGATTGTCGTCATTATCGGGGGCTCGTTTGGCGCCGGACATTACGCCATGTGCGGCAAAGCCTACGATCCGCGATTCGTGTTTGCCTGGCCCACGGCGCGCTATGCCGTCATGAGCGGTGACTCGGCGGCAGGTACTCTGGTCGAAATCAAACTCAAACAACTGGAGCGCAGCGGCAAACAATTGAGCGAGGATGAGAAGAAGGAGCTCTACGAATCGGTCAAACGCACCTACGACGAGCAGACCGATCCTCGATACGGCGCAGCGCGGCTCTGGATCGACAAAGTCATCGACCCCATGGAGAGTCGCGACGCCATCACCCAGGCGTTGGAAGCTGCGGCACTAAATCCGGACGTGCCCGAATTCAAAGTCGGAGTGCTGCAAACGTGATGAGTTTTGCAACGTTACTTTGCGGAGGTATGGTTCTCTAGTTTCTCGGCGCCTCCCTGTCTCCGTGGCGAACAATTGGTTGAATCGGCCAAACTGATCGAATGTCCGCGCGATGCCTGGCAAGGGCTGCAAAGGCATATTCCCGTTTCTATCAAAGCCGACTATCTGAAAGCCTTGATCAATGCTGGATTCAAGCACATCGACGCCGTTTCCTTCGTTTCCCCTAAAGCTGTGCCGCAGATGGCGGACTCAGAAGAAGTTGTGAAGGATCTCGATCCTCCGGATGATGTCGAAATCATCGGAATCGTAGTTAACGCAAAAGGTGCAGAGCGGGCCATCAGTAGCGATGCCGTACGCACATTAGGTTTTCCGTATTCCGTCTCGCCGAACTTCTTGAAAAACAATCAGCACCAAACTCCGGACGAAGCCGTTGACGAACTTGAAACGATCAAGCAGAAGGCCGACGATGCTGGCCTGGACACGGTCGTGTACATTTCAATGGCTTTCGGAAACCCATATGGCGACCAATGGAACGTGAACGAAGTGGTCGATGCAATCGATCTCCTCGAATCCTACGGAATTAAGACGATCACGCTGGCTGACACCGTTGGAATGGCTGGTGCTGAGCAGATTCACCAAACCGTTTCCGCCGTCTTGTCGAAATACGATAACTTGGAAATTGGCGTTCATCTGCACAGCCGTCAGGACCAAGCGACCGAGAAGGTTCTTGCTGCATACGATGCCGGCTGCCGCCGCTTCGACTCCGCTCTGGGAGGACTCGGAGGATGCCCGTTCGCGCAGGACGCTCTCGTCGGCAACATTCCAACCGAGAAGGTGCTGGACGCATTGAAACTGCGTGGCGTAGCAGTGCCCGTTCTCAAGCCGCTCGATACGTTGTTGCGTATTTCAGCCGAGATTGGTGCAAGGTACACGAGCGCTCACGCAGCGGATTAGCATGATCTATACGAGCATCGCTTTCACCTACGATTCCGACATCGCAACAATCACTCTCAACCGCCCCGAGAAACGCAATGCCCTCAGCTTTCAACTGACTGAAGAGCTATTGGCTGCCTTTGACGAAATCGAGCAATCTTCCGCACAGGTGATTGTTCTTACCGGCGCCGGAAAGGCATTTTGTGCCGGCATGGACCTGGACGAACTGCAATCGCTCGCTGGCAAGACGCATCAAGAGAACCTAACGGATTCTGCCCGCATGGCCCGCGTCTACCGGCGACTCTATGATTTCCCCAAACCGACGATAGCGGCTGTGAACGGTGCGGCCATCGCTGGCGGTACAGGTCTGGCTACCATGTGCGATTTCACACTGGCGGTTCCGAACGCGAAATTTGGCTACACGGAGGTGCGAATCGGGTTTGTACCGGCTATCGTTTCGTCAATTCTCGTCTGGCAGGTGGGACACAAAATCGCGCGAGATCTGCTGTTGACCGGACGCATCTTTGACGCCGCCGAGGCGAACCGTTACGGTCTGGTGAATGAAATAGTCGAATCGGAACAACTGCTGGAGCGAGCCGCGCAACTTGCCAAAGAGCTCATGCAAAATAGTCCATCATCGCTGCGCGTCACCAAGAAGCTGATCAATGGGTTTATCGCGCCGCAGCTCGAACAGCAAATTGCCTCCGCCATACAGGAAAACGCCGCAATACGCAGCACGCAGGATTTTCGCGAAGGCATTTCTTCGTTCCTGGAAAAACGCAAGCCCCAGTGGAGCGGCAAATGAACAACCACCAGCCGGTCATCGGCGAGAGTCGTCTGCGTGTGCGCTATGCCGAGACGGATCAGATGGGAGTCGCTTATCACGCGAATCACTTCATCTGGTTCGAAGTTGGAAGAGTCGAACTGCTGCGCCAGCTCGGCTTTTCCTATCGCGACATGGAACACGTGGATAACTGCTTCATCGCCGTAGTGGATGCACGCTGCCGCTACAAAGCGCCGGTTCGCTACGACGACGAGATTATCGTGCGCACGCATTTGAAGAACGTGCGCGAAAGCGTGATCCACTTCGGCTACGAACTGCTGCGCGGAAGTGACGGCGCGTTGCTGGCGGAAGGGGAGACGACTCACATCGTGACAAACGCCGAGATGAAAGTGCGGCCGATTCCCGAAAAGTACCTGAAAGTTTTCAAACACGCTGTGCACCCGGGCTTCGTGATTACAAATGCTAGGCCTCGAATCCAGAAGAAGAACTGATACATGACAGCTAAAAGCTAAGAGCTGCTCTTTATGAAAGCTCTCCACCTCAACGGCAACGATCTCACCTTGGAAGCTGTGCCTGAAGTCGCGTCAGAACGGCGGCCTGTGCTCCTCGCGCCCGATGCCCGGGAAGCTGTGGACCGCGCCCGTGCTGTCGTGGACGCTCTAGTCGCGGAGAACCGCATCTCCTATGCGATCACAACCGGTGTAGGCAAGCTAAGTGACGTGCGCATCGCGCCCGACCAGATTCGCGAGTTGCAGGTCAATCTCGTTCGCTCCCATGCCGTCGGAGTTGGTGAGCCGCTTTCGATTCCCGAGACGCGCGCTATGATGTTGCTGCGAGCCAACTCGCTTTCGAAAGGCCACTCCGGCGTGCGGCCTGCGGTCATCGACACGATCTGCGAATTCCTGAACCGCGGAGTCACGCCGCTCGTTCCTTCCCAGGGCAGCGTAGGCGCAAGTGGAGATCTCGCGCCCCTCGCGCACCTTGCTCTGGCGCTGATCGGAGAAGGCGAGTGCCTGGACGAAACTGGGAATCGCTTTCCCGGCACCGAGGCGCTGCGCCGCGCTCAAATCACGCCTCTCGTGCTCGAAGCCAAAGAGGCTGTTTCCCTCATCAACGGAACGCAAGGCATGTTGGGGGTGGGTACTTTGGCGCTTTGGGAAGGCGAGATTTTAGTCGATTCCGCCGACGTAATCGGCGCGTTGACGCTCGACGCCCTCCGCGGCACAGACGTCGCTTTCGACGAACGCATCCACAAAGTGCGCCCCCATGCCGGCCAGTTCAAGACTGCCGCCAACCTCCGCCGACTGCTCGATGGCAGCCAGATTCGCGCCTCACATCGCGATTGCGCTCGCGTCCAGGACGCGTATTCGCTCCGCTGCATTCCGCAGGTTCACGGCGCGATTCGGGATACCTTGGCACACTGCCGCGAAGTCATGGAAATCGAGATCAACTCGGCAGTCGATAACCCGCTGGTCTTCGTCAGCACAGCTCATGCGGGGACAACCGCCTCGGCTGCTGATAATGCTGTGCTCTCCGGCGGCAACTTCCATGGTGAGCCGATCGCGTTCGTCCTGGATTTCCTCGCTATCGCCCTGAGTGCACTCGCGGGAATTTCCGAGCGCCGCATCGAGCGGCTCGTGAATCCCGCACTCAATGAGGGATTACCGGCGTTCCTCGCGCCGGGAGCGGGCCTCAATTCCGGATTCATGATGCCACAGGTCACTGCCGCTGCTCTCGTAAGCGAAAACAAGGTGCTGGCGCATCCCGCTTCGGTTGACTCCATCACGACTTCCGGAAACAAAGAAGATTACGTCTCAATGGGAATGACTGCAGCCCTGAAGTTGAAAAAGATAGTCGCGAACACCCGTAACGTTCTCGCCATTGAGGCAATGGCCGCCGCCCAGGCACTGGACTTTGTCGCCCCACTCAAAACATCAAAGCACGGCCAGACAGCCCATGCGGCAATTCGAGCTGTTTGTCCCACCATGGATAAGGACCGCGCCATGTCCGGCGATTTGGCGCGCCTGGCAGGATTGATCCAGCGTGGCAAGCTTGCGGAAATGTTGAGATAGGCCTACGCAAGAGTGTCAATCTCAGTCCCACTATGTCTCTGGTGTTGGCTTTCCCAGGCCGTAACAACCGCTTGATTGCAGGCCGGAGCCTGAAGCGGAGGGCGTCGGGCGAATTTTTGAAATATTGCATAGAGCTATCGGCTCGCATCGATTCGGATTGCTCCCCTTCGCGTCCCTTCCAGCCGCGGGCTTCTAATTCCTAGAAGTGCTCGAATGCTTCACTATTCGTCGATTCAATACGACCAAACCGCAAGGAGCCCTTTGTCGAAAGTTCACGATGCACCCGGCGCAACTTATCTCGCAACCTGGTATTTCTTTGGTAGTTTTTCCAATTGTTCGATGCCGACGATCGGATTCGGCCGCAGTGGTATTTTCGCGGTACGGAAACCGTCGCCCTGCGCTGCACCCACCAAAGCCTCTACAGTGCTCTCATCCGGGATGTCGCTGAACTCCAGCAATCCCATGCCCGCTCTTCCTTCAAGTAACGCACGCGGCGAGCACCGCCTGTTCGCTTCCTTGGAACCACAGCGAACTCCATCAATGCGGCACGAATGAACACTGACCGGGCTGCGCAAACCTGAGCACGGGCAAGTCAAAGAACAGTGCGCGTTCCTGCAGCAGTGGCAACACAAATTCCCGCCCGCTCTAACAAGATTTGCTATGAAAAAAGCGGCCTCTGAGCCGGGACTGGGACGAACTTTGTGCCATCTCAGTTCAGAGGCTGGGGAGAAATCCAGATTTCAACCTCCTGACTGCGAACATCGAACAATCTACTCCTGCTTATCTGAGCCGTCACCTCCGGGCTGCGGATTGCCGCCACTCATGCGGTGGCGCATATGGCTGCGCTGTTCTTCGCGCATCTGATCGAACTTTTTCTGCTGGTCGTCATTGAGCACGCCCTTAATTTGCGTATCGGCATTTTCGCGGAGTTCCCGCATCTTGCTGAAGCGATCCTGGCGGGACATTAAGTTGTCATTCCAAAGCTGTTGCATCTGTTTGTGCTGGTCTTCCAAAATCGGCTTCAGCTTTGCCTGCTGGTCATCACTCAGGTTCAACATTGTGCTCAGATGTTTCAGTTGGTCATCGGCACTGGGCATGCCGCGGCGGCCACCCATGTGATGTCCCATTTCCTGTCCTGAGGCGCCGGGCTGTTCTTGGGTGTCCTGAGCGATAGCCGTAGTTAGGCCGGTGCTCAGTAAAACGAGCACGGCGAAAATCATTGATAGTAAAACCGCTGACTGAGAGCGGCCGCTCGGTCGGCGAGTAGCTGAATTAGGCATCTATGCAATCTCCAGGAATTTATGTTTTCCGCAAGCACGCCTCCCGGATTTGTCTTCCTATATGGAACACTTTCAACCAGCATCGGAAGTAAAGAGTTGGTAAAGGTGAGGTAAAGATTCGTAAAAAGAACGAAAGACGCGATCAACGAGCCGCGAAATAGAGAGCAGAATAAGGCCACAGGCGCGGCCTCTTAGGGCTAAGGCATTCTGCTATCATCAAATTTCTAGACTGTTGGCGACGATTTTCTAATCAGATGGAGCATGAGTTCCCAAGCGTTTCTGTATCAGGGGAGGCATTCATGAGCGAGCTGCCCACTCACAGCGGAGCACGACGTAATGAAGATATTGCGCTCGACATGATGAAATTCATTGCCATGACCACCGGGTACGGGCGCACCAGTTCGGGAGTGGGTTTTCAAGGCGGAGGCGCGGCTCTGAAGCCGGAGGAATACGCCGGGCACCTGCTGGAGTTATACGGCAAATGCCTGGCAGCGGTGCAGGGCGGGAAATAGGCGCCTTGTCGCATCGGCATAGGGGGAGTGGTCACCCACTCTCCCCTGCCACACCACCGTACATGCGGGTCCGCATACGGCGGTTCAGTTCGGTTAAGCTAGAGGACGTCCAGCAACCGGGGAAGACCGCACGAGTCGAAGTAAGCAATCG
>QIAA01000199.1 GCA_003224905.1 Acidobacteriota bacterium | reverse complement strand
TCCATTCTTCTTGCTCATTTTGTCTCCAAATGTGCTGTAACGTGGATGCTCGACGGTGAGGGAAGGTTTATTCGTTTGCTCATTGGAACGACGGGATTCTGTTTGAACGTGTCGAGCTAAGTTGCTGTTCTCGCTGGCGAGTCGTGTCTTAATCGGAGGCCACTCGCGACAGGTTCATCAGCGCCGCCGCCCAGCTTCTCGATCACAGCGGTCTGGGACACGATTTGACCTATCACAGCAGGAGGCCTTGTCTGGCTCTGGGAAGAGCATGGTAGGGCCAACCGCAGCGCCAGTCAAAGAGACAAGTCCGCTAAAACGGACGGACATTTAGCGTTTTCACCGCCAGCTTTGCGTCTTTGATAGGTGCGCCTAGTTCGTGTAGTGGTCCGACAAAGGCCTGCTCTGCTGTCGGCTCGTTGAAGGCCATAGTTGCGGCCAACCGCCCTGCCGCCCACGCTGTTTTGCCGGTTTTCTGATCGGCGTAGGCGGATCTGTAGAGTGAGAAGGCATTGTGATCATCTCGTGCGAGAAGAGGGATGGCGTCATCGTACTTGCCTTGATATAGAAGGACAGCGCCTTTGGCACCGTTGAAAGCCGCCTGTATCACGGAGCTGGGGCTATCGGTGGCCATGCCTTCCAGTTCAGCAAGCCCTTCACTAGCTTCTGCAAGAAATCCGCGTCCTGCTGCCGCCTCCACGCGCTCACGGAGAAGCAGCGCGTGCTCGTCTTGGCGGTCAGATTCAGAAATGGCTTTCGCTTCGGTGATCGTTTGTTCGGCTTTCTGCAGATACTCAAGCTCGAGCCGTTGCACGCGTTTTCTCGGAATCAACCCCAAACGCTTACCGGTTTGCAAAGTCTCGACCTCCACCAGATGGGCTGGTGCAGTAATGATCTGCAGCCGCGCCCGCATGCGCCAAGCTTCGGCTTCGAGGATCGACAAGCCTGCATGCCGTGCCTGCTGTGCTACGCCTTGGAAGGCAAGATCAGCGCCGCGAAAATCCCGCTCCCGAACATACGTGAACGCCGATTGCATGACATCTTGCAGTTCCGTCACTTTGTCTGCCGCCAAAACTCTGGCGTTAAAATATTCTTTCCGTGCTCTGCTTTGCTGACTCATTAACGCGTAAGTGTCTGCAATACCGAGCTGCGAACTATGGAAGTTCGGGTCGATGGTCAAGGCCTTGCGGTAATGCTCCAGCGCTTCCTCATACTTTCCCGCCATTCGCAAAATCTCTGCGTACGAGTCCTCAGGATTTGGCTGGCCCGGCAAGAAGGCCACGTAGTGCTGCATGATCTGCAGCGCATGGTGGTAATCGCCGAGGTAGCCGTAGATGTAGCCAAGATCGTTTAGCGGTGAGGCGAAATCAGGATCGAACGCTGCTGCTTGTTCAAGCCGTTTTTGCGCCAATTCGTATTCTTTCTGATGGAAAAGCCAACTGCCTGCCCAGACAAGGAGGTGCTTGTCTTGGGGTATTGTTGAAGCAAATCATTCATTGCGGCAATGCCCGACAAGTACTCGTTCTCACGCACACCATCGAACCATGCGATTAGCAATTGCTCGCCAGAGGTGGCGTGCGCAGCGAGAGATTTTGCTTGTTGGCGTTCTCTCTGGGCCTCCATTGGATCAGGGGTCGCATAGGACAGGAATAAATGAGCAAGAGCGAACTGCGGGTCGATATTGATGGCAGTTCGCCAGCGCTTCAGCGCGGAATCGGTCTGCAGCATCTCCCACGCTCGAATGCCTGCCTCATAATATTCCCGCGCCTCTGAAGAGGTTGTGGTTACGGGCAGCGCGCCAAGATGAATCTGCGGATCGGCTGGAGGGCGCTGAACCGTTGTGGCAGGTGCTTTCCTCCTTTTCTTAACCTGTCGCGCTTCGTTGGCAACAGCGCTGCCGGTTGCGAGAACAAGGCAGCACAAGGCAGACAGCGGTTTAAGCATGAACCTCATTGCTGCAGCGATTATGGACCGGTTGTGGTCGGCGCACACGGTCACCGCCGTAACAGAGGCGACGTCACCTACGTTCCCGACTGACGTATGTTGCGAGCCGGAGTGTTCTCAAATAACAATTGTGCGTACCTCACAGCGATAACTGTCGTAAGTTTCCGACCTCTTGTCGCAGGCTCATAATGCCTTGATGCTGGAAAATCGAAGATCAACGCGAAAGAAGATGGTACTGCCGGTGAAGGTTCTGATTGACCGCGACACTCATCTGGCGCACACGATCGACATCACGCCAGGCGGCGCGCGCCTCGGCGCTCTGCGGCAAAAATTGAAGGTAGGAACCACCATCACGCTGCAGCGCGGGGCGAAAAGAGGCAAGTTTCGCGTCGCTTGGGTAAAGCAGCTCGCACCGGGGGAAGTGCAGGCAGGCATCGAGGCTCTGGAGCCGAACGAGGAGTTCTGGGGGGTCGGGCTATCCGACTTGGCACAGCAGAACAAAAGCGACCTGCAGGCGTTTCTGATGCTCTTCTCCGACACTTCCAAACCTAGACGCTCATCGCTTTAGTTCCGCCGTACCTAGAACGTTGGACTGAGCTGCAGAACGCTAGCAAAGCACCGGGTGGAGACCAAGAGGGAAGCGCCAGCCGGGGAACACAGAGGGGAAAGCACCGGATTAGCCGGGACAGCCTGCGATGCCGCAGTCGAAGTAAAGCGTCAAATACCGCGCCTGACGGGGATTTATGCGCTTCCCTAAGATCAGAGCTGGGAGCCGAGAACAAGTTGAAGCATGGTTCTGGCGTTTAGTATTTCTAGGTGTAGTGTCCGACTTTTTGTATCTGGGTTGGCTCCTTGTGAGAAGACTTCAGCGATAAGAGCTAATTCGTATCCGCAAAGGAAAAAGCCCCGCATCCAACCACGAATGCGGGGCAAGACGTCCTTGCGCAAACGTCAATATCCTACGTCCAGTAAGTTCTGGGCCACAGTTTTGTATCGAACACTGTTTTGCGATCACACGGACTGAGCACACGTTTCTCTTTTTGCGCTCTCTTCCATCGTTCCTCTGCTACGCGCAAATCCTTACAGTACGCGCAACGTGGGTCCGCGCAGTAAACATCATCATCGTGCGAGACACTTTTAGGTCCGCCCGAAAGTGGCTGGCTTTGCATATTTCCTCCTGTTGCCGAACAGAATCAGACTCGGTATCTATAAAAGCAGTTTCAGCAGTGCTGGTCAGTTCTGCCAACTCCAGCGAAGGTTATGAATATGGAACCAGTGTAACTGCGGCGGTCTGTTCCCTATCGAACACAGAATCTTATAAACAGCGGCATTGGCTATCTCGTCGCTAACTTTCAGCGTCAAAGCAGTTCATGTCCGACGACACACGGTGGTTCAGTCAGTACAGGGCAGCGCTCGACGAATCTGATCCCGGTAAACGGCTGACCCGAATTGAAGAAGCGGAACGGGCGCTGAAGCAAGCATTACGTCGAACAGTCGAGAATGTTGACTCTGACCAAAGACGAACGATCTCAGAGGCACTTCATCACCTGACACTGGTGCGAAAGGACGTGGAGGAGGAACAAACCGGGCGTGTCCGAAAGAATTGAGCGCAGGGCTGTCGTTTTCGTGTGAAAAGTATCGATGGCAAGTTGCAGATTGAAATGGAGCTGTTTCACGCGACCGTACCTAAGCTGGCATCTGTGAATCTCAGCTTTGAAGTGCTGCGAGGAGTTAAACCAGAGCAGGCGGGTAGTGTCCTAATTTGAACTTCTCGTCACTGGATTGCGGCATTCAATGTGCTCCGAATCCACTCTGAGACGGTCTGCTTGCTGGCCCTCGCAGCCGCTTCGATAGCCTTGGTTTCATCTGCTCAAGAATCGGCGGGAGCAGTTTGCCAGGCGCGAAGGGGGATCGCGTTCGGCACCAGCCTTCCCTGTCGTTTCGGGCCGTGACCACATCCAGCGATCTTGACTGGCCTCAGCTCGCACTGTGGTCCAGCCCTGACGTTTTCATACCCCGTGGTTCATGTATTTGGTACAACCCCGGAATCTGGTGTTTAGATCGGATTTCGGACCATTACGCTTACGTGTAAGCTTTTTCCGTTTTGTCAGGGGGCATTGTGGAATCGGTTTATTTGCTGCTATTCGCGATGGTCTGTTTCCTCACGGCAGTGCTCGTGCCTCGAGTCCGCTGATTTCTATTAGCTACGCTACCCGGTGTGATGTTCAGGCCGATTAGCTGGAGGATCGGCAGGATAGCGTTGCCAACCAAGAACTCATTGCGCACGGACGAATGTCAAGATGTGCGCTGCCGCGTCATCATTTAACTGGATGTTTTTCTTTGCAATGTCTTATAAATTGCCGGTCGAGCTCCGCGTAATTTGCTTCGACGGTATGGGCTTCCCGCCGTCAAAAACTGTTGCACATTCGCTACACTCTGCAGAGGAATATCGCCGTCTTGTGAGATGACTTTGGACTTTGGTAGCCGGGACTTGTTCAAAACTTCTCCGCAAAAGAGATAACGACCAAGTAGTGCTGGGTGGCGGAAACGCCCTTCACTGGCAATCGCCTCCCGCGAACCTGCGTTCCCAGCAGGGCCTCACGAGTCGATTAGAGGGAGCCCTTTTTCCGCCAACCCGCCAGCAATTTCAGAACTACAGGTGGAAGAAACTTACGCTGGTGATCAGTTCGGGTGAGCAAGGTACCGTGGTCGCTTCAGTGATTATAAATCTAAAACTGACTCCCGGCCATCAAGCCATGTACCCCGGTAACTGCGCCGGGTTGATCGTACCTGTGCAATGCGCGGAACCGTCGTGAACGTACACCGCGCAGTAAGAAACTCCAGGATGGTGCGCTTTGCGAAATTACGAGTGTAGGTCATCCAATCCACCTCCTGGCCAGGGACATGCCCCCGGAGAGATGCTAAGTTAAACTGTG
>QIAA01000217.1 GCA_003224905.1 Acidobacteriota bacterium | reverse complement strand
AGCGCGAAGCCAAAGAATTGCTGGAATTGTCACAATCTCTTCAGCCCGACATGGAATCAGTCAACCACGGCCTTTTGCCGAAGGACACGATCGAGAAGCTCAAGCGAATTGAGAAGCTCTCGAAGCGGCTGCGGGGAGAGCTCGGGCAATGAAACAAAGAGGCCACTGGTCACAGACCAGTGGCCGGATGCAACACCTGAGGCATGCTAGAAGCTGATTTTCAACCCGAACTCTAGCTGCCGCGGGCTGCCGCTGGAAAACACACCGGAGCCCAGCCCGATTCGGTTCTTGTTTCGATTTTCAATCGTGTCTGGAGTCCCGTTCAGCGAGCCGACGCTTGCGTCCAGCACGCCGCTCAACGGCGAGTTTCCTGGATCAAAATTGGGTAAGTTAAACAGATTGAAGAAGGAAATACTCGGCTCGATTTGCAGTCTCTCCTTGACCTTGAATACCCACCCAGCCTTCAGGGCGAAGTCTCTGAGACTTCCCAGGGACGCCTGATTGGAAGGCGCGGCAGTTAAAGGCTGAACCACCCCACCGAGAGCCGTGAGCTGATCCTGGGTCATCAATCCGGCGTTTGCAACTGCCTGTCCCGCAGGAGTAAGGGTTCCGGCGACACTGGAATTAAAGGAATCGATCACTTTGTTCAAGCCGCTGCCGCCATGTACGGTGCGTCCGAAGGCCCCCAAATTAGTTCCGGGCAGCACATCGCCCCGGGAAAAGTCGGTTGTGCTACCGCCCGTACCGTCACCCGTAAGATCATCGATGAAAATGTCAGCTCCGCCGGATGGCGGCAAGTACAAGGTTGCAGGGAGGGCCGAGTAGAAGTGAGCTGCGAAGCTCAGACGTAACGCCAAGGGCAAATCCATCACGCCGCCAAACGAGAATTGGTGCGTACGGTCCAGAGAACTCGGTCCGAAGTACCGGTTCGTATTGCGGAAATCGAAGGCGTTATTGATGAAGTCCTGGTCATCCGTCATGCTGTTGAAGCGCGAAAGCGCATACGAGACCTGCAGGTTCATATTCTTCAGGCCCCGGATGGGATTGGCGAAGTTCTGCCGCAACGACACCTGCAGGCCGTTGTAGACCGATCGCCCTGAGGGGAACAGCATCTGGTTCTCGCCAAGGTCGGCGTTCTGACCAGGAAAGGCTGCTCCGGTATCCGGCGTCAATGGGGGGAACAGCGAAGCTGGGAGACCGAACAAGTAGACGGCTCCGGAATCGAGCCCGTTCGCCGCAAAATCGGCGATGCTAGCTACGCCTGGGTTCGCTGCTAGATAGCAGGCCACGGCCACCTGCGAACTCGGGCCATCCGTTGCTGGACCACACCCAGATGCCCCGACCGTAGCGGTGATAGCACTCAGGGCGGCATTTACGTTCAAAAACCGTGCGTCGCCGACGTGATTAGCATCTTGTGCCAGCAGGTAGTGGGTACTTACGTTTCGAACATAGTCCGCGCTTACCACCGTGCCGCGGCCAAGTTCGCGTTGGACTCCCACATTAAACTGGAACGAACGAGGTGTGCGGAATCCCGGAGCAAACATGTTTTGCCCGGTCGAATCGCCTCCTTCTGCCAACGTATTCCCGATGAAGCTTCCATTGGCCTGCGCCCCGGCGGCAATCGTTGCTGCCTGGTACTGTTGCTGCAAGGCCGAAATGTCAGAGAACACATTGCCAGCAGGATTGCCACAGATTTGGGTAGCGATGTCCTTGCCGTTAATGCTGGTGATGACCGACCCATCCGGCAAAGGCAACTGGCCGGCTGGGCAAAGGGTAGCAGTGCCGAAGAATAGGCCATTCTGCAACCGGGCGGGCCGATCAAACAGCACGCTGTTGAAGATCACGTTCTCATAGTAGAGTCCGGCTCCAGCGCGAATTACAGTCTTGCCACTACCCGTAGGATCCCATGCGAACCCCAACTGCGGCCCAAAGTTCGAGGCAGGCTGACGTACGCGCTTTCCTAATCCGGCTCCGAACAGGTCGAGAATATTTCCGTTGCAGGGGGTGGACACGGGGACTGTAAGTTGTGAGCACGGAATCGGTGGGAGGTCCGAGTCGGTGCGTCCTGTGTCATGGACGTACCGCAAACCGCCGTTCACCGTGAAGTTCGGCCGGATTTTCCAGGTATCTCCAATATAAAACTGAAAACGAGAGTCGAACTGGCCGCCCGCAGGCAAACCAAATTCCGGCTTCTCAGTGAAGAAGCCCTGTCCATTGCCCATGATGATTCGGTCCACTGGGTAATTGAGTGGATTGCCGGCGCCGCCGGGGAATGGTCCATTAATTACGTTGGGGTCAGTCTCGTTAGTCAAATTCGAGCGCACAGCCGGATCAAGCCCGAAGAACTTTGCAAAACCTCCGCCGAGAATCTTGTTGTAGGAGATCCCATAGCGAAAGATGTGGGAACGGAAGTTCTTACTTCCGTCATATTTGACTTGCTTATTGCTCTGATAGGTCGCCTGCGGCGCAAGGATGTTTGGTCCGGAGCAGAAAGCATCCGCCCCGCCAGTGAGACAAGACGTACTGGAGCCGATGGCCAGAGCAATTCCGGGAGCCGGGTTAAGTATGCTGCTGCCAGTGACAGCGTCCCCGATGCGATTTTGGAATTTTGTATAACTGAAGCGGATCTGATGAGTAAAGCTGCCCGTATTGAAATCTGCCCCAACCAGATGGCCGGGGGTGTTGTCCTGATTAGCAAACGGCTGGTACGAATTAGCGACGAACCCAGAGACATTGATGTTGTTGTTATATGTCACGCGGTAAAACAGCCGAGCACTACGGTGGAACTGATAGTCGAGGCGGCCCAGCCAAAGAGTCTCCTTGAAGGGGGAGTCGAAGCCTCCAGAAGATCCGCTGAAGGGTGCGGGCAGCACCACAGGTGCGAAGAGTGCCTGTTTCGTGCGCTCGCCAGTAAGGAAAAAGAACAATCTGTCCTTTACGATTGGGCCCCCGAGGCGTCCGCCGAATTGGTTGCGTTGAAAAGGCAGGTCCTGCCCACCGGGAAGGCTGGCATTCAGCGAATGATCACGGAACCCGTAGTAGGCATCACCGTGGACTGAATTCGTACCAGTTCGGGTGACCACGTTAACCGCACCAGATGATGTCAGTTCAGTAGAAAGATCGAGGGTTGACTGGCTGATTTGAAATTCTTGGATCGCGTCTTGCGGAATGTTCTGGGTGGTGGTGCCCACCGTCTCGTCGGTGATATCACTGCCGTCCACCTCAATTCGTGTCGTGCGGCCGGCGCGCCCACCGATGGAGATCGCTGCGAAGCCGTTCTTGGTCGGGTCGAAATTACCACCATCCTGAATTTGCACACCGGGCTCTAGCTGAGCCGCGTCCAAGAAATTCCGCCCATTGATCGGCAATTGGTCGATCTGCTGAGCTGTGATAACGCCCTGCACCGCGGCTTGCTCGGTATTAACACGAACCTCGGCCGCGCTTACCTCGACAACTTGGGATTCCTTGCCTACGGTTAGCCGCAGGTTGCCGGGCGAAGTCGTACCGACCTGCACCGTCACCGGTAGTTCGCTCGTCTGAAAGCCCTTTGCCTCCACACGCACAACGTAGTTTCCGGGAAGCAGAGATCCGGAAGTGTACGTCCCACTGGAACTCGTTGTTAATGTGATCGTTTGCCCTGCAGCCTTGTTGGTGATGATGACCTTGGCGCCGTTCACCAATGCACCGCTTTGGTCCGTAATTGTGCCTTGAATGCTGCCGGTTGAGATCGTGGTCTGCGCGAACGCGCTGGGGAGTAGCAGCGAAAGAATCACGGCTGCGTATACGATCCAGCTAAACCGCCTGATGGTGGAGAGATTGCCTGACATTCGACTACCTTCCTTTCAGATTGCGGAATAATGGCGAATCGGCCTGAAAACCGACTGGGAGCACGCTATCGATTAAGAAGAACGGTAACTTGCGAATCGAATCGCCTGCGAGAATGATTGGTCGGCTCACTTGAAGTCTTGCAGACCCAAGATACAGCGCCCCAAACCCACAAAACATATGCAAACATCCAGCCAAGACACCATCGACAAATGTGGGCTAGACAATTCAACAACTTAGGGAGGACTGTGCTTCACGACATAACATCGGAGGCTTGCGATGCTACAAAAGCTGGAATTTCGCTACGGAAAACAGAAATGAGCATTTGGAAAAATGAGCACGGAGGTTGCGCTCCAGCTCGGTAACCACACTAAAACCTGACCTTCACTCCAAACTCTAACTGCCTAGGTGACCCCAGCGTGAACACGCCCGATCCTGGGCCGGTGCGGGTCGCGAAACGATTGGCTGGGGTGGTGCCGTTCAGTTCCCCAACGCCGCCGTTCAATATGCCGCCTAACTTGTCTCCGGGCCCGTCGAAATTGGCGAAATTGAACAGGTTGAATGCCGAAACTCTAGGCTCGAAGGTGAAACGTTCACCCAGTTTGAGCGGCCAAGCCAGGGTGAGATCGAAGCTGCGCAGCCAACTCAACCCGACGTTGCCGGGAGGCGCCGATGGTATGTTGCGAATGGTCGCGCCCAGAGCCTGGAGTTGGTCCGTCCTCAGCAAATTGGCAGCGACTAAATCGCGTCCTGCCGGGGTTAGTCCGCCTGCGAAGTTGCTGTTGAAATTC
>QIAA01000216.1 GCA_003224905.1 Acidobacteriota bacterium | reverse complement strand
CCGGACATACCTTATGTGCCTTTGAGCACGAATAGAAGCCTGTCCGCAACGCCGCAAACAAATACCTATGGACTCGTACGCCTGTTTTCATAGAAGGATGACAAGTTCTGGATGTTTTCTCGGCTGGTGTGCGGTGTCCACATGCTTAGAACTTCGGCCCTCCGATATCGCTGAACATGACGTCCTGCCACTGATCAGAAGGAAAATACCAGTTGCTTGCGCCCGCCTCGTGGTTATTTCCGCCGGAGCCATACGGAACGGTCGGAGAGCGCCAGTAGTCGAATCCCATCTGCAGCAAAGCTCCTTGAGAAATTCTGACGCGTGCCCTTGCTGTGCAGCCCTCAAGTTCCGCTTGGGGCAGTGTCGCTCGTGGCGACGGACTCCAGAAGTGCCACACGCGATCCGTGCGCAGCCCCACGTTGAGCACAACTGAATGCAGGGCGAGATCGTAGACCAGCGGGATTGGCTCGTGATAGTTGTGTCCCCCAAACCAGGGTTGACGCAGATACAGTCCACCATGCACGTTTCCGCGATCATCGTTCAGAACTATGTCCTTGCCATCAGCACGACAGGAGAGCTGGGTCCAAGCAATTTCTACGCGCGCTGATTCGCCTCCGGAGACACGCGTATCGGCAATAGCGATGCCCCATAGCCGGGCCGAATGGAAATCACTCGGCTGGGCTACAGAGTTAACGTAACCCGCCTTGTAACTAACCTCGTCGGGAATGCGCGGATCATTCACCAGCGAGAAAGCGAATGGGGACCGCGATCTGCCTTGTGGGGTCACAACTGTGAGAGGGGGTGTCGAAGTATTGTGGGGCACGAGCACAACCAACTCGTCGGGTGAGATGATCTTGAAATCAGATCTCACTTCGCCGAAGAGCACGGCGGAGGTTTCCTGAAGATTCTTCCCAATGACTGTGACTCGCGTGCCCTCCGGGCCACCAGTGGGAGAAATCCTTACTATCTGCACGAGACCGCTCTGGCCAGCCAGAGAAATGGAAAGTAAAAGAAGCCCTGCGTATCGGAGCCTTCGCGCAGGCGGTGCAATCGAATTGAACGCCGGCTGGTACAATCCTTGCATTTGCCAGAGTTAACTTATTGTGGTTCATGCGAAATCTTCTGTGATGGTCGTCACATGATTGCGACCTGCAGCTCATATAGTGATTCGAGAAGGAGATAAGGACTGTCATGACCCCAAAACAGTTTTTCGAGCAACTGGATGCACGCATCGCCAACTTCGACCTGCTGTGCCATCCCTTTTACAAAGCATGGAGCGCAGGCGAGTTGAGTCGTGAAGACCTGCGCGAGTACGCCCAGGACTACTACCATCATGTGCACGCGTTTCCTACGTATTTAGCCGAGCTTGCCATTCGCCTGGACGAAGGCGAACTACGCCGCGCTGTGTTGGCCAATATGGCGGACGAGAAGGGATGGGAAGACGGAACCGGCCAATCAGCTCCCGAACACGCTGAGTTGTGGCTGGATTTTGCGGAAGGTATGGGAGCAGACCGCGATCCGCGTGGTCACCAACCGAGCAAGGGGATAAAAGACCTCATAACGTTTTTTCATAACGTTGCCAGTGAAAGCGTCGCGGAAGAAGCCCTGGCAGCGTTTTATGCCTATGAGTCCCAGGTCCCACGTTTATCTCAGGAGAAAGAGCATGGCCTCCGTGGATGGTATGGCGCGAACGATAAAACCTGCGGATATTTCAGCCTGCACGCCGCTGCTGATGTTTATCATTCCCAGACCTGGCGGCAGCAACTGAGCAAACGATTGGAGGCAAATCACCAAATATCGGAGAGGGCTTTGGCGGCCGGAGAAGCGGCGGCCAGGGCGCTGTGGCATGCACTCGATGGAATTTACGAACGCACCATGGCGACCACCGCATAGAGAGTCCTACACAGGGCAACCTCATTAGACCCCACGATTCGGTAGCATCGTGGGTCTTCATTTTCCAGGTGTGATTCAATGGCGAAATCAGTCCCACTCGGTGCCCGGGGCGAAGCTGAAGACACCGTGCAATTCGAACATACTCTAAGGGCGCGTCATCCCGACCTGCCGCCTGTGTACTCCACGCCCGAGATGATCGGCCTGATGGAGAGAGCGGCTTTCCATGCATTGCAGCCCTATTGTGAAGGAGACGAGATTACGGTGGGAACTTCGATCAACATCGAGCATCGGACGGCGACAGGGATCGGTGCGCGAGTTCGCGCCGAGGCGGTGCTCCAGTCTTTCGATGGGCGCTTTTACACTCTTCGCGTCACGGCGCGAGACGAGTGCAGTGAAATTGGCCGCGGGATGGTTGGCCGAGCCGTGGTGAGCGTGAGCAAATTTATGGAACGGATGAAGAAGAGCCGTACCTAGCGCTACCCCGCAAGCTTCATCTTCATCTAATTCAGGATGTCAAACCCCGAACAACAAAGGACAAAAGCTGAGGTGTTTCGCGCACTGCACGGCGGGCCTCGAACGCTGTTGCTGCCCAATGTCTGGGACGTTGCCAGCGCGCGCGTGATTCAGCAAGCCGGCCTTCCCGCGCTCGCGACCACCAGTGCTGGTGTAGCTTTCAGCGTGGGATATCCCGACGGCGAGAAGATTCAGCGCGATGAAATGCTGAAGATGGTCGCGCGAATCGCATCCGCAGTGACCGTTCCGGTTACGGCGGATGTCGAGGCAGGGTACGGCCCCAAGCCCGAAGACGCCGCTCTGACGGCCGAAGGTGTGATCGAGGCTGGGGCGGTCGGAATGAATCTGGAAGATGGAACTGAAAATCCCGACCATCCGCTGGCTGATTTGTCCCTGCAACTGGAGAAGATCGCTGCATTGCGCGAAAAGGCAAAACGCTTAGGAGTGCCGCTTGTTCTGAACGCCCGGACTGACGTTTATCTGCTAAGCGTGGGAGCGGCAGAAAGCCGCTACGATGAAACTGTAAGGCGGCTTTCAGCCTTTCGCGGTGCAGGTGCGGACTGCGTGTTCGCTCCCGGAGTGAAAGATGCGGCCACTATCGCACGGCTAGTTTCAGATTTGCGTTGTCCGCTAAACATCCTTGCCGGACCAGGTTCTCTTTCCGTAGGTGAACTCGAACAGCTTGGTGTAGCCCGGGTGAGCCTGGGGTCGGGACCGATGCGAGCAACCCTCGGGCTCATCCGCAGAATGGTCGAGGAATTGAAAAGCACTGGAACCTACAAATCGATCGAGGGTGCTCCGTCTCATGCAGAAGTCAACCGTTTGATGGAGTGAAACTCCAACTTTCGGGCAAGAGTGTCCGACGCAGACGGATGTAGTATGGAGCCGTGCAAAGCCTTGCGCAGCAGGTGCTCGGCTACCTCCGCCAGCACGCGCTGATAAAGCCCGGAGATCGGGTAGGAATCGCCGTTTCCGGCGGTGCGGATTCAGTTGCGCTATTGCGATTGCTCCTTGAGCTTCGCGACGAGTTGGGCATCATTCCCTCTGTCGTTCATTTCAATCACAAGCTCCGTGGCTTAGAGAGCGATGCCGACCAGCAATTCGTGGCGGAGTTGGCAGTTGCCCATCACTTGGAACTGCATCTCACGTCCGGAGATGTGAACGCTTGGGCGGAAGAAAAACACGTCAGTATAGAAACGGCCGCACGCGAACTGAGGTACGGCTACTTCCGTCAGCTTCTCAAGAACTCGCGGCTGAACCGAATCGCGACTGGACACACTCTGGATGATCAAGCGGAGACCGTCCTGCTGAGGATAGCGCGAGGCTCTGGGACACGGGGACTGGCGGGGATCTATCCCCGGTTGTCAGTTCCCGGTTCTCAGTTCTCAGATGAGTGTTCAGTTGTGCGTCCCGTGCTCAGCGTCGGACACAAAGAGTTAGAAACTTATCTCTGTGGTCTCGGACAGCCTTGGCGCGAGGACCTGAGCAATCGCGATTTACGGCACTCGCGCAACCGGGTGCGGCACCGAATTCTGCCTCGGCTGGAGCGCGACCTGAATCCCTCTATTCGCGAAACTCTCGCAGAAACTGCGGAGATCGCCAGGGCAGAAGAGGAATACTGGCAAACGCAGATCGCAGGAATCTTGCCTTCCGCCTGGCCGGAATCAAATGTATTGCAGGTTTCCGCTCTGGTGACCCAGCCACTTGCATTAACCCGGAGAATCGTTCGAGCGGGCGCCGAAAAACTGGGCTTACGGCTTGAATTTCCCCAGATAGAGCAGGTTCTGTGCTTGGTTTCCGGGCAAAAGGGAGCCATCGTTCTGCCAAACGGCTGGGTAGTCGTACGCACAGGAAACGAAGTGTCGTTCGAGCGCGCTGCTTCCAACGCTAGCCCCGATTACGAATATCCGTTAATAGTTCCCGGACGAACCGAACTACTCCAGGCAGGCACCGTCCTGGAGACTATGCTTCTCTCAGCGGCTTCGGGTTATAATCCCGACCAACTTCTCGATCCATCATTGTCGCAACAACAACTGCGAGTGCGGAACTGGCGCGCGGGCGACCGGTTCTGGCCCGCCCATACCAAGGAGCCCAAAAAAATCAAGGAACTGCTTCAGAAGCGGCATGTTACCGGAAGCCAGCGCAAACTCTGGCCGGTGGTGTTACGCGGGGAAGAAATTGTCTGGGTTCGTGGCTTTCCATGCCCAGAGCACCTTTGCGCTGCTTCCGAGCAGGCACTCCTGATCCGCGAGGTTCCACTCTCTTAATCATGAATCAAGCCGTCAAATCCGCACAGCTACGAGTTGTCATTCCTGCCGATCAGGTCCAAAAACGCGTCCGCGAGATGGCGCGGCAGATTTCCGATGACTACCGCGACCGCATCATCCATGTGCTAGGAATCCTGGAGAACGGATTCGTGTTCATGGCAGACCTGGTGCGGGCGCTGGAAGTTCCGGTGATCTGCCAATTCATTAAGCCCAGGTATAAACAGCCCGCCGGGAATGGCCCCAAGGAGGCCATGGAGATCTTTTTCAGCCACGATGCCGAGATTCGCGGACATCATATCCTGCTGGTCGAAGGCCTGGTACATTCGGGCATCACCAGCGAGTTCCTGATGAGCGATCTGCTGGCGAGAGGCGCGGCTTCGGTGAAGCTTGCTACCCTGCTGGATCGCCAAGCGGCGCGGCGGGTACAGGTCCAGCCGGACTATTTCGGCTTCCTCGTTGACGACGCCTTCGTTGTCGGATACGGGCTCGGTTCGCCTGAGCAGACCAACCGAAATCTTCCCCACATTGCTTCTCAGGCTTAAGGCCGGGCAAGTGTCGAACTGAGGTAAGTTCATGACTTAAGTCACTCGAAGAACTCCGACCTTTTTTTCCCCGTAAGAGTTAGAATGACTTGTCCAGGATTTTGCCCTATCCAAACTCTGCGGCTGGCATCTAATCAGGTGGGTTGCGCTCTTTGGGGGGAATCTGCTTCTAATTTCAGGAGTTATAGGTGAATTCTACTGTTAAAACGGTGGTTTTTTGGCTGGTCATCCTCATTTCCGCGGTCCTGCTCTGGCAGGTCGTGAAGGCGGGCAGCGGCGGACAGAAAGATAAGGAAGTCAATTTCTCGCAATTCATGTCGGATGTGGACCAGGGTAACGTCCGGGAGATCACCATCATTGGCATGGAAGTGCGCGGCAAGTACCGCAACGACAACTCCGGGTTCCACACCACCGTGCCCGCGAACTACCCGGACATGATCAAGATGCTCCGCGACAAGGGCGTCACGATCAACATCCGGGATATCAGTAATGGAAGCTGGCCTACGTGGCTGCTGAATCTGGCGCCGCTGGTACTGCTGGCAGCGTTGTGGTTCTTCATGATTCGCCAGATGCAGACCGGCGGAAACAAGGCTCTCTCATTCGGCAAGAGCCGCGCCCGGCTGCTCTCCATGCAGCAGAAAAAGGTCACGTTCAAGGATGTCGCTGGAGTGGACGAAGCTAAAGAAGAGCTGCGGGAGATTATTGAGTTTCTCCGCGAAGCCCAGAAATTTCAGAAGCTCGGCGGACGCATTCCCAAAGGTGTGTTGCTAGTAGGTCCTCCGGGTACCGGCAAGACCTTGCTGGCCAGAGCCGTTGCAGGGGAGGCAAATGTTCCGTTCTTTTCGATCTCCGGTTCCGACTTCGTGGAAATGTTCGTTGGCGTTGGTGCCAGCCGGGTGCGCGACCTGTTTGAGCAGGGCAAGAAGAATGCCCCCTGCATTATTTTTATTGACGAAATCGATGCGGTAGGGCGTCACCGGGGCGCCGGACTTGGCGGCGGACACGATGAGCGCGAGCAGACTCTGAATCAGTTGCTGGTTGAGATGGATGGCTTCGAGTCCAACGAGGGCGTCATTCTGATGGCTGCCACCAACCGGCCTGACGTGCTCGATCCTGCGCTGTTGCGTCCGGGACGATTTGACCGTCGCGTGGTAGTCAGCCGTCCTGACGTCCGCGGGCGGGAAGAGATTCTGCGCGTCCACACGCGCAAGATTCCTCTGGCAGACGATGTCGATCTCTCGATACTGGCCCGCGGCACCCCGGGCTTTTCAGGAGCCGACTTGGCCAACATGGTCAACGAAGCTGCCTTAAGCGCGGCACGTCAAAACCGCAAAGCGGTTCTGCAATATGACTTCGAATTGGCCAAAGACAAAGTTCTGATGGGCGTGGAGCGCAAGTCGCTGATCCTTTCCGAAGAAGAGAAGAAAGTGACTGCATACCACGAGGCCGGACACGCGCTGGTTGCATCCAAGCTGCCGCATTCTGACCCCTTGCACAAGGTCACCATCATTCCGCGCGGCATGGCGCTCGGCGTGACCATGCAGCTGCCCATCGATGACAAGCACAACTACACAAAGGAATATCTCGAGACGGAAATCGCCATCATGATGGGCGGCCGCATTGCCGAAGAGATGTTTCTCAACCAGATGAGCACCGGCGCCGGAAATGACATTGAGCGCGCCACGGAGCTGGCTCGCAAGATGGTCTGCGAGTTTGGCATGAGCGATCTCGGCCCGCTAACTTTCGGCAAGAAGGAAGAACAAATCTTCTTAGGCCGCGAAATTGCCCAGCACCGTGACTACAGCGAAGCCACAGCGATCAAGATCGACGAGGAAGTTCGCCGCCTGATCAGCCAGGGCTACAACACTGCCAAGAACGTTCTCGGAGACCACAAGGATACGCTGGTGCGTATTGCTGCCGCGCTGCTGGAACGCGAGGTACTTGACGCCAATGAGATCAAAATGATCATCGAGGGCAAGGAATTGCCGAAGATCACGCCTCCACCCAAACCTGACGACGGCATGCAGCAGGTGCTGAAACCGGAGCCTGGACGGCCCGGCATCGCCAAAGGCGGAGAGAGCCCGGCAAGAGCCTAAGCAGCTTCATTTCCAGCTCTCAGATACCTGCCCCAGAGTCGTTAGTGCTGCAATTGCTGCAGCCTTGTGATCCTTGGTCCAAGGTGGGCCGATCGAACTTCCCAGCGTTGAAACTCTGCGCTGAACGCGGCTAGTCGCACTCCCAAATGCTGCCTTGGCGCGCTCGTCGAGTTGCCGCTCTGCTACTGCGGTGGCAGAAATCTTCAAGCACTCACAAGCTTTCCTGACGGCCTGACGAAAGAATTCGCCTTCCGCTGCATGTATCAACGCGTGCGACGCGAGAATCTTCGAAAGAGACGGCAAAGGCCGGCCTGAGGCCAGAAGAATGGCCGCACCTACAATTCGACCCTCGCGCCTTGCCAATTCCCGGACCACTTCGGAGAGAGCTGCAACAGCCAAGCGTTCGGAGACCGCGGCACAGTTCGCAAGATAGTTCTCCGCCTCTGGCAGGCCAACGTTTTCCGCATAGTGATACGGCTGGTTCGCCCCGGGTACTTTCGGGTCCGTGACGACAATACGCCTCCGGTCCATTATCTCCGCCGAGTCCGCATCACCCGAGATGGCCACGAGCACTCCCCAACCAGAATGCATTCGAAGACCAATTGCTACGCGCTTCATTCCTGGGGAGTTTTTCACGCAAATTGGGCACACTTACTCACAATGTCTTCATCCAAGCCCTTGCCGAAAAGGTGCTCTTCTTCACCCTTTACTTACTCCTGCGTACTTCTACGCCGCGTCGATCAGCTTCATACCCTGCTCGGAGTAGCGCTGGCCGGCTGCCGCCCCTTGCGGGAACACTTCATTGATGCGGAGTAAATCATCCACTGTGAGCTTCACATTCAATGCGCCAACATTTTCTTCCAGATAATTTCGCCGCTTGGTGCCGGGGATCGGGACAATCTCTTCGCCTTGCGCCAGCACCCAGGCCAGCGCCAGTTGCGAAGGCGTGCAGCCTTTCTCCCTCGCAATCTCTTCAACTTTGGCCACGAGATCCACATTCTTCTGAAAGTTTTCTCCCTGGAAACGCGAGACGGTGCGGCGGAAATCATCCGCGGCAAA
>QIAA01000215.1 GCA_003224905.1 Acidobacteriota bacterium | reverse complement strand
GTTGCCGTACGGGGCCGAATCGATGGTTGGTGGAAACGATCTTCCACCGAGATGTGATTCAACGTGAGATTTCCAGAGTCTTGGTCCTCAACCTCCTGGCGAAAACGCGGTGCTCGGCACTGCAGAGGAGATCTTTGTCCTTGACAACGCCTTCGCTCTTATCGAGGGGCAGCCTCAAAATTGCCAGCTCCAAGCAAAAATCAGAGGCGCAAAGGTGTGCCAGCCCGCCCAGATGAAACCATCCACCTCAGAGACGAAAGGGCACTTATGCAGCTCGTCCGTCTTTCACGGGCCAGCGCCGATCAATCTCAGCCATGATCCGCTCGGCCCATCGGATTGAGTCCGCGATAGCGCTCATCGTGGCCGGAACTCGCGCCTCGACCGGGTACTGAGCAAGTCGCCTCGCTGCGAGGATGCTGGCAGCAATCAGCAGAACGCGCTTGCGTCCCTCCATTGGAGCGGTCTAGCAGCTTCGCCTTATGTTCGCCAGGATGAAGCAGCGAGCACCATGCATCCTTAGGGTGATATCGTGTTTGCGAGGGGGAACAACATAGATGCCGAACATAGTCGCGCTGTTGAAAACTGAGCGAGACAAAGTAGCGCGGCAGTTGAAGGGCTTGAACGCAGCACTCGCGGCGTTTGCTGGGTCGTACACCGATGGTGCTACTAGGCCACGTCGCAGAGGCAAACTGAGCGCCCAGGGACTCGCCAACATTCGTGCCGCCCAGAGAGCGCGGCGAGAAAAAGAGAGGCGTGCATCGGACGGTGCTTCAAACACTGCTCCGAAACGGAGCATGTCCAAAGCTGCCAGGGCACGCATTGCCGCTGCACAGCGTGCACGGTGGGCCAAGGTCAAAGCAGGGAAGGGATGACAATGCCATTATATTCGCAAACGGCGAGAATGGGTGGTGTAGCCCTCACCTACTTCCAGGTCTCGCCGAGTACACTGATCGCTGCTCCAGTCCCTGCCCAAATGCCGATCACGCCCTTGTCGTCGACTTTCAGCTCCAGGGTCTGCGAGGGGTCGGTAGAAGGGCTCTCGACATTCACTCGTACTGACGCACCAACTTCGATCTGACGAGTTTCCCCCCAGGGTTCGAGGGCTATCGTCATACGTTTCTTCGTAGCGTTCGTAAGAAGGAATTCAAAGCTCTTGTTTTCTATATTCATGCTAGTGAGGCCAATTTGCGATGAGGTTGCTTAGTTGCGCTGCCCGACCAGCAGCCGAGGGGTTGGCGGGATTCAGCAGCGCTTCTTGCGCATAGAATTGCATCCACTCGATAGCTGTGGCTAATGTTACACCTGCCCTGATCAAGGTCTGGTACGTTGCAGGGGACAACAACTGCCCAGCTTGCCCGAAGCCGAAGAGCTCAGCTAGCTGCCCGGAACTCACTCCCGCCGGAATTGCAGGTCTTGCAAGTCTCAAGATCGTGAGCGTTGCCGACCCTTCCAGCGCTATATTGGCCAAGCCTGCACCAGATACGATCGCTGTTGCAGCGGCAGCTCCGTAGACCGGGCCTGCCGACATCCTGTACGTCTGATCGAATATGTATTGCCATCTTGCATCACCTACTAGCAGTACGTCATCGCCATTTTCCACAAATTGCTGACTCCAGTGCGACCACCAGCACGAGTAATTGTTCAGGTTCGCTCCGTTACAATTGAGCACTAAATTTCGGTTGAACGTGTTCCTGTAAATTTCACCATTCGCTTGGGCTGTAATACCCATGCAGTCGTTATTCGGACAAACGATGGCACCACCTATTCGGAGAAGCGCACTTACTAAGCCACACAGTGCGTCCGCGTTATCCAGGGTGCAGATACTGCCCCCGCCCCCACCCGAAAGATAGAGCCCAGGCCCTATCATCTTGAGTCCTAGGAAGTCGACGTTGTTTACAGGAGCGTTAGCCACGTATGCATATTGGTTCCAGGTCTGTGGGTTTCCGAGGTTCGCTGCCGCCATGCCAGCGGGATCAGGTGTAAGCCAGCGGCCCTGGGTTGTCGAAAGCTTGCGGAACATGAAATGGGAGAGATTGCTTTCCGAGTCAAAATCCTGGCCGGTGAAGTGCAGAGGGCTCCAGTCTGTACCCGTACATGACTGTGCGTCTCCAAAAGGCAGGCTGGTGCAGGTTTCGACCCGCGTACCAGAAACGTTGCTCAGTGCTCGCTTGGTTCCTAGCCAGTCGCTGTGGTCGAAGTACGTAGTGTTATTAGCATACGTTGCCACGTGCAATCCGTGTGCGTAAAGTTCGCTGCGTGCCCAAGCGGGGCTCATTTGAGTGATCACCCGCCCAGCCTGATCGAAGATGAAGTCCTTCGAGCTTCCGTTCACGCTCTCCTGCACCCGCCAGCCGTTTGCGTCGTAGACATAGCTGGCTGAGTTCGTGCCGGATACGGTTATGACGCGGTTTTCGGCATCGTACGTGTAGGTGTTTCCGAGACCGTCATTAGTGATGTTGCCAGCCGCATCATAGATGATGCCACTGCCACTGATGTGATTCTTGCTATCAAATGTGTACGACGGACCAGGGCCCGATCCCGCCGTTACATTCTGCTGCCAGCGGTTGGCGAAACGATCGTACTTGTAGTTGAACACCTGCTGCCCACTGCCTTTGTTGGAGGTGGCCACTCGGTTAAAATCGTCGTAGGTGTAAGCCCAGTTTCCGTTCAGCAGGTCGTTGCCGGTAAGAACGTTGCTGTTCGAGGCATATCCCAACGTCAAGCTGTATATGGAACCGTCTGTCAGCGATGTCACTCTCCCGCGATTGTCATACTGGAGATTCCGTACAATGCCATTCCCCAGCGTGGCCTGCTGCACCTGGCCTAGCGGATTGTACTGGTTGACGGTCAACAGTGTAGCGGGGTGATTCGCGTCTACATAGGTGCTTTGCATCTGCGTCAAACGCGATGCTGTGTCGTAGGAGTAGGTGTACGTCTTTCCCTCGGTTCCGTTATTTAATGAGGCCAAATTTCCCAAGAGGTCATAATCAAAGGTCAAAGCAAACGCGCTAGTGTGACAGTTTATGGGCGTGCATATCCACTTGTTAACAACGCGTCCCATCTCATCGTAACTACAAATTGCCTGAGCGAAGCCGGTACCCACGCTTTCAAGCGTTAGCCGTCCCTTGGTGTTCTGCAGAGTGACACCCCAGTTTGAAGTCTGGTCGTAGTAGTATGCCACGGACGGCGTCGAGCCATCATTGTAGCTCTTCCCGGTGATCCGATGCAGGGCATCATACGAATAAGTAGTAGTAACCGTTGCGGTTCCGGTTTGGTTCGGTTTGGGTGCAGTACGCTGGTAGAGGTCCCCCGCGGTTCCCAAATCATATGTATAGGATACGGCACCTGACTCTGGAGTTGTTTCGCTTGCCATGCGCGAGAGCATGTCATAGCTATACGTTCTTGTGTTAAGGCCACCCTGCGTTACACCAACCAAATTGCTGAGTGTATCGTACTGATACGTAGTAAGAAAGCCCGTCGCACTGATATCGAGGCCACAAGCAGCGGGGGTGGGGGTTATACCTAACAGGGTTGTACTTGTTACTTCACAGACTGAAGCCAAGCGCCCCAATGCATCGCTTTGATAAACCCTGGTGACTCTTTGAACGCCATTGCCCTCGTCTTGTATCCGAGCAGCGGCCTTCGTGTAATTCATCAAAACCATCGCAGCCCCTGGTTTCGTTATTGTAGTTATACGGTCAAGAGCATCGTACTGGAATGAGGCGATTCCATAGGTCGGGTCCGTGGTCGTGTAGTAAGGATTTGAGATCGAGGCGATTCGGCCCACATTATCATAGGTTGTATCAATGTAGGCACTCCCGTTGGGATCAGAGGTAACTTGCTTCTGTGTGACTCTTCCCAAACCGTCAAGCACGGCTTTACCTGTAGCATTCCTCGTCGCATCAATCTTGGCGCTGGACGTGATGTTCCAAGGTGTTGTGGTCGCGGTATTATACGTGGTGGTGGTCTGCCCACCATCAGGATATGAGATGGAGGTCTGTCGCCAGAAGTTGGGGTCACCGTACCCGAAAGTTTTCACTTTTTGATTCTCATCTGTGACAGATGTCATTACGCCGCCATTGCAGTTCCATTGCATCGAGTGCGAGAGGCTGAGGGGCGCAGAAATTGAAGTGACAAAGGAATTGCCGCAAGATATATTCGCTCCATAGGTATAGGTCGTTGTTGCACCATCTATCGAGCTGGAAAGGCTGGAGTCGGTTGAGGTCTTTAACGTCCCTGTATCGTAATAAGTGAATTTCTGGTATAGCGTGTTCGTACCGTTTGCCTTGTTTGCGAGAGTAGTTAGGTTACCGTGAGAACCGGAAACTGCAATATGTTGAGGCGTGCCAGAAGTTGCGGTCACGGAGCTCTGATCGTAGCTGTAGATCGTGGATGCCTTTAGCGCGTTGTTGCCATCTTTGATGACGATGCTGGCTGGTCGATCCACGATGTTGTTGCCCAGAGAAGCATAAGTGATTGTGGTCTTGCGAACAGGGGCTGTGCTTGATGGAAAATCGTACTCATCTTGCTCGGTGACGAGCCCTGAAACGTTATATGTTATGTCGGTCTTGGCCATCTTGCCATTAGAGTCCGGCAGATAGGTAAATTTTGTTCTTCGCGTAATTTGGCTCGAAACCGAAGTTGTGGGACAATTTAGCGGCGTAGTGACATTGTTTCCGTTATAACAAGTGATGGTCGTCCGCAACAGTGTTCCGGTGGCGCTGCCTTGGTAGACCTGCCGTTGGGTTTCATAAAAATTGTTCGTCGGAGCCGTCAAGCTGCTGTCCTTGGCAAAGCTGATCAGTGTCTGATTTGCAGGCGAAGAAGGGTCGTTAACTGTCGTGCTCCAGGAGTTCCCGCTGCCGGAACGTGTATACGACCAGGCGCCACCAGGTGACAGAACGCGGGTAAGACCGGCTGCGCTCCCGTCGGCGCAAATAATTCCGTTGTTTCCTCCCGTATAGGTATAAGTTAGGGTGCCGCCCGACGGCAATGTGATCGACTTAAGACGGCCCGTGACGTTTCCGTTTGTTGTGCCTGGAGTTAGTTCATACTGGAATGTGTATTTCGATGCGTTCGGCAGAGTGATATCCGTAATGAGGGCAACTGTCGTCGGGCCGTATTCTGAGATTCCAGAGCAGTTGAAGCT
>QIAA01000214.1 GCA_003224905.1 Acidobacteriota bacterium | reverse complement strand
AATTCTGGCCAGCCCGTAGTCAAGAGCTTTGAACGCCAAGGCCGCCAGATGGGAAGACGTTGTTACTTCTGGGCTGAAGCACTACGGCGACGTGCTTTGGTAGAGCGCGTACAGCTTGTCTCCAATTACGCGGTAAAGATCGTATGCGCTGCCCGCGTCGGAGATGCGGCGGAACAGAAGTTCGCCGCGGCCATCGCCGTCGGCATCAACCGCGTCGATCAATTCAAGCCGAGGACGAATATCAAGGTGCAAGCTGTCGGCAATGTTCGCGAACGCTTTGTGCACCTCACCATAAACATCTTCGTGGCCCACTACTGTGACGTAGTGCTGAAGGTCGTGGTTTGGCATTCGGGCTCTTGCAGTCAGCACCAGCACAGGCTCGTTCGCATTGGTGAGATCAAAAACTTTCAGCTGCACATCGTCGAAAATCGGTGCTGGCACTTTTCCTGCAGCTTTGGAGCGGGGCGGAGAGTTCTTTCCCGGCGCCGAGGATTCTGATCCTTCTTCTGCCAGCTGCCGGTCGCGCGCTCGTACCTCATCCGCTGCCAGGGCGAGCATCTTCTTGCGAAAAGTCTGTTCCTCTTCATGCTTCATTTGGAATGTATACGGACGCGGCTCTGGACCATCACTAGCGGAAATCCCAAGCATCACTTGGACGTTTCCCGTATTGCCCTTCGCGTCAGGCGCTGCAGTCTCCGCCTTGGCGGGACTGGACTCTTTAGTATCCGGCTCCGGCTTGCCGCGCCGGAGTACCGGACGGTCCTTGTCCTCTTCCGCGGCAGGAGGGGCTGTGGACGTCTGAGCGGCGGGAGCGGGCGACGGCGTTGGTTCTTTGGGAGCAGCAGATGGCTCGGCGGGTTTCGGGCTCCCTGGCCCTGCATGGCGGAGAACAGGAGGTCGATCGGTGTTCTCCTCAGGAGGTTTCACGGGAGCTGCTGGTTTCTTCGCAGGAGTCGAACCCACAGCTTGCCACTGTCCTTCTCCGATCCAGCCCGCGGGGACGCGTCTCGCGCCTTGCACCGTGAAAAGTCCTTCCGGCGTGCCCGTCTTCAGTCCTTCATAAACTGTGTCGCTTTCAAGGGCCATCGGAATCGGGGAAGCCTTGTAAGCACCGGCATCATAGAACTTGCCGTCATACATAATGGTGATCGGGATGACGTGAGCCTTGCCGTTCGGCGCGATCTCAAGGAGAGCCAGGGCGCGCGGTCCTTTGCTGGCTTCACGGCGCGCAAGCTGGGCCTGTTCGTGTTGAACGAGAACCAGAAGGAGACTTCCCAGGATGACGCCTCGCGCCAGCCTGCGGTATAAAGTTGGACGGTATAAATTGGCATGGGGAGAAAGTTTCATGCAAGTCAATGATAAAGCGCCGGAGTTCACTTTGCCGGACGAGGATGGGAAAGATGTCTCTCTGAAAGACTTCCGCGGCAGGACTGTGGTGCTGTTTTTCTTTCCAAAGGCCGACACTCCCGGTTGAACCATTGAGGCGTGCGGGTTCCGCGACGCATACAAGAAGCTGCAGAATGCAGGGGCCGTAATTTTGGGGATTTCAGCAGACACGCCCAAAACGCAGAAGAAGTTCCAGGAGAAATACCATCTGCCCTACACGCTCTTGGCCGACACTGACAAGAAGGTGTGTGAGAGCTTCGACGTAATCAAAGAAAAAAACATGTATGGCCGGAAAGTGAAGGGAATCTCACGGACCACTTTTGTGATCGGCCCGGATGGAAAGATTGCGCATGTGTTCAACAATGTGAAAGCGGAAGGTCACGCGGAAGAGGTGTTGGAATATCTGAAGAATGCTTGAATGTGCTGGACGGGGCACAGCCCCGTCCTCACGATTAAGTTATCTTACGTTTGCAGCTGTGGTTGTGGTGAACGACAACACCGACTCAGAAGGTACCTTTGCTTCTTCCTTACCAGTCGCAGCTGCCACGCCCGTGCCGGCACCCGCTCCTATCGCGGTTCCGATCAGTGCGCCTTTACCCCCGCCTGCCAGGCCACCAATCAATGCCCCGGCCGCGGCGCCACCACCGATCTTGGTCAGATTGCTTTTGGTGTGGCTCTTCCCTTTAGCATGGAAAGCTGTAGTCGAGAGCGGAACAGTCTTGCCATTCACCTGAACCGAGGTGAGCCGCAAGCTCAGCTCTCCGGGATCATGCAGCCGCCCGCTGGACTTGGCATGCGTGACTTTGCCGTGCGCGGGTGATCCGGCCTTGGCCAACGTTTTACCGTTCACTACCAGGTCCCGTGCCAGCGTAGCGTCAAACGACTGTCCTGAGCTGGCGGACCCGGAACTGATCCCTGAACCCAGCCGCACCGTCACGCGAGTGCCCGTAGGGATAGTTTCAGCCGCTGCGAATGCGGCGAGCAACAACAATAACAAAGTGATCCTGAGCGATGTCCCGAGCATAATCCTCCTTAGAAGTTGAGTATTGGCACATATGAGAGTGGCGTGCTAGATCACTACAATGGGGGTTGCAGTGGATAGTACTTTGCAAGGTATAGATTTGAAAGGCACCAAAGTACGAGCGCCGAAGATTGGCCTGCAGTTACCACCGGAATTTTTCGATCGCGATCCGCAAGTCGTTGCGCGTGAAATTCTCGGAAAGCTGCTGGTCAGGCGGCAAGCCGAAGAATTGCTTTCGGGGCACATCGTAGAAGTTGAAGCATATCTTGGCGAAGATGATCCAGCAGCCCACGCCGCGGCAGGGCGGACCCTGCGCAACTCCGTACTTTTCGGCCCCCCAGGGCGTGCCTATGTATATTTCATTTACGGTCATCATTATTGTTTGAATGTGTCCTGCCTGTCTGATGGAGTGCCGGGCTGTGTGCTCGTTCGCGCACTGGAGCCGATGATTGGCATCGATGAAATGGCGCGTTCGCGCGGCATTACTCTGCAGTCACCGGCAGATCTGAAGAAGCTAACAAGCGGCCCCGGACGACTGGCCGAAGCGTTCGGAATCACTCGAGCGCGTGACAACGGCAAAGACTTGACTAGCAGGGCCTCAGATCTTCGCATAGTCGAGGGTGACTACCGTCCAGCACGGGTGATAACAACGGAGCGCATCGGAATCACCAAAGCAGCAGAGCGTCCATTACGCTTTTTGGTCGCTGAAAATGGCTTCGTCTCCAGAGCAACAAGAAGTAACTGACACAAGTCCGATGCTTCGAATTTTGAGGGAAACTTTTTTGACTGTTTAAATGAAAGCCTTGCACACTGTTTTCGTAAATAAGCACTTCCGGGCGGATCGTCGCACCAAGCGACAATGCACGAAACCGGTTCTGTTACAATGGCCGGGACCGATCATGCACTGTCTGCAGGGCTCAAGCTTCAATTAGAAAATTGCGTAATGCCTTCCATCGAAGCGTCCCCGTCGTCTAGCCCGGCCTAGGACATCGCCCTTTCACGGCGGTAACACGGGTTCAAATCCCGTCGGGGACGCCACAGCTCTGCAGCAAACGACTACTCCCACGTTAAACTAATCAAGCCAACGGAGATGGGTCTTGTGCGAATCCGTGTTCTATTTTTCGGCATGCTTAAAGACGTTGTCCAGCGCGGGACAGAGGATCTGGATCTTCCCGAAAGCTCAGTTCTCAGCGATGTGCTGGCTCACTACGTCCAAATCATCCCATCACTGAAGTTGTTAATGCCTTCTGTGGCGATATCGATCAATCAGGAATACGCTGAACCAGAAACAAGGCTGAAGGAGGGCGACGAAGTTGCATTGCTTCCTCCCGTCAGCGGTGGTTCGCAAGCCTCCGAAGGGCGCCCGCGACACGCTGCCATTGTGCACGAGATCATCGATGGACAATCTCTTCTCGCCGGGATCAAGCAGCCTGAGGACGGGGCTTGCGTGGTGTTCGAGGGCATTGTCCGCAACAACAGCCGGGGGCGGCGTACCCTGTATCTTGACTACGAAGCCTACGAACCAATGGCTCTGAAACAGTTGGAAGAACTCGCCGAGCAGGCCTTGGCAAAGTTCCAGATCCGCGATGTCGCCATCGTTCACCGGGTCGGACGGCTGGAGATTGGAGAGACAAGCGTGCTGATCCTGGTTGCGTCGGCGCACCGTGCCGCTGCCTTCGATGCCTGCCGCTGGATTATTGATACTCTGAAGCGCACTGTCCCGATCTGGAAGAAGGAGTACTTTGAGGGTGGCGTCGTGTGGGCCGACGGCGAACCCTTTCCTGAGCAGATTCCGCGCGCCGAAGGTACCCATTCCCCCGAGCGTGCATCTAAGTGACAAGCCGTTCCTTCGCCGAGTCTTTGCGGTCTCGGAAAAGAAATCACCGCCAGCGTGAAGCTGAACTCGCGAAGCTCACAAGAAATAATTCATGAAGCAAGCTGCGGTAGCTGGCCTCGGCCTCGTGCTCTCGCTTTGTCTGACCTGCTTTGCGCAGGAGTCCGACACTACCTTTAAAGTCGACGTCAAGCTGGTGAACGTGTTCGTCACTGTCACGGATGAACACGGCGCGCCCATCGCCAATCTGAAACAAGAAAACTTCGAATTGCGCGAGGATGGCAAAGACCAGAAGATCTCCGTTTTCAATAAAGAGTCGGCTTTACCGCTGTCCATTATTCTTGCGCTCGATACGAGCCTTAGTACGCGCAAAGACCTGCCGCTCGAAATTTCATCAGCGCATCGTTTCGTGCATGCCATTCTCCGCCCGGTAGACGCGCTTTCGCTCTACAAGTTCAGCGAGACTGTGAGCCAGGTCACGCCGTTTACCTCGGACCTGGAACGCATCGATCATGCGCTCGACCATCTCCGGGCAGGAGCCGCAACCGCTCTCTACGACGCTCTGTTTCTCGGCTCCGAGGCTCTCGAGCAGCGTCAGGGCCGGAAGGTGATGGTCTTCATCACCGATGGCGGAGACACCGTCAGCACGGTGAATTACAAAGAGGCGGTCCGTGCCGCCCAGGTCGCCGAAGCCATTCTCTACAGCATCATCATCGTTCCCATCGAAGCCAGCGCTGGACGCGATACTGGCGGCGAGCATGCGCTCATTCAGCTATCTGAGGACACCGGGGGGAAGTACTATTACGCAAGCTCGATCACCCAGTTAGACAACGCTTTTCACCAAATCAGCGATGAACTGCGCACGCAATATCTGCTCGCGTATTATCCCGCCCAGCGATTGTCCGATTCCGATTACCGCCGCATTCAAGTAAAGATTCATGGCGTGGCCTCCGGTGAGGAGTTCAAGGTTCGGCATCGGACCGGATATTACACCTCCAAATCTCACTAGCCGTTGCCTCTGGCCCTTTCCACGGCTTTCAGAACGGCCTGCGCCTTATTCATGCATTCTTCGTACTCGCGCGCCGGATCAGAATCGGCCACGATTCCCGCGCCCGCTTGCAGATAGGCACGTTTCCCTTCCATGAGCAGGGTGCGGATTGCAATGCAGGAATCGAGATTGCCGGCGAAATCGGCATACAGTACCGAGCCACCGTAAATTCCCCGGCGCGTGGGTTCCAGTTCTTCGATGATCTGCATGGCGCGAACTTTGGGCGCGCCGCTCAGGGTTCCTGCTGGAAAACAGGCAGCAAATGCGTCGATCGCATCCATATCGCGGCGTAGTTTTCCTTCGAGCGCGGAGACGATGTGCATCACGTGCGAGTACCGCTCGACGTACATCAAGTCGTGGACCTTCACGGATCCGTATTCGCTCACCCGGCCCAGATCGTTGCGCCCCAGGTCGACCAGCATCACGTGCTCGGCCCGTTCCTTTTCGTCGCCCAGCATTTGCTTCTCCAGGCGATCGTCTTCTTCGGCATCGCGTCCCCGTGGATGCGTACCCGCGATCGGGCGGTACTCCAGTTTGCGTTCGGTCACGCGTACCAGCATCTCCGGCGACGAGCCCAGCACATGGGTGTTTCCCATGCGGAGAAAATACAAATATGGCGATGGATTCACGGTTCGCAGCGCGCGATAAATATCAAAGGGGGCGACGCCGGGAATATAGTCTAGGCGCAGGGAAAGCACGACCTGAAAGATGTCGCCGGCCGCAATGTACTCTTTGGCCCGCTCGACAGCCTTGATGAATTTCTCCCGGCTCCCTGGTGCATGAACCTTCAGCGTGGATCTGAATCGCGGCGAAGAGCTCTTCCACTGAGCGGGACGAAGCCCGCGCGCCAGCTTCCTCTCCAGGATATGGATATCCGCCACGGCCCGGTCATAGGCTCGCCTCGGGCTCTCGTGTGAAATGTCGGCGTTGCCAATGATATGAATCTGATGCCGCAAATGGTCGAAGGCGAGCAGGCGATCGAAGAACATCAAGCAGCAGTCGGGCAGGGAGAGATCGCTTTTGGCATGTTCGCCGATGCGCTCAAGCTGGCGGACCATGTCATAGCTGCAGTATCCGACGGCGCCTCCTGTGAATGGCGGAAGCCCTTCCAGTTTTGCCGGGCGATGCTGCCGTAACAACTGCTTCACAATTTTGAGCGGGTGTTCGCGTTCCTTGCTGCGGCCCCGGCCCCGGTGAATAACCACGTCGTTGCCGCTCGATTCCACCTGCATGTAAGGCCGGGCGCCAAGGAAGGTATAGCGCCCTATGTGTTCGCCGCGTTCGACCGATTCCAGCAGGAAGGAGTGCGGCTCTTTGGCCGCAACCGCGAGGAAAGCGGAAACCGGAGTCAGCAGGTCCGCCGGAATAGACTTAACCACCGGCACCAGCGTGCTTTCCCGCGCCAGGCGGACGAATTCCGAGTACTCGGGCTGCGTGGCGACTGTCCGGGTCTTCACCGAAATGCACCTCGGGCTTGTGGTCCAGTCGCGGATTCAAGGACATTGTCAACGCGAGCCCGATCCATCCAATACGTCCATGCCAAACTGAGCGAAATGAGCACCACATTTACGATCTTTACGATGCCAAGACCCGGCGGAGGCGCGCCGTTGAGACTGGTTGCCCACAACAGTGTCAGCAGGCCGATGGGAATCCACCATCCATAAAATCCTGCACGTCCTTTGGCGCGGGTTGCGCGCGCGTAGAGAATGATTGCCGCAAACCACATGGCGCCTTCGACGATCGCGGTTGCAGGAATGGAGTTCCACAGCCCAAGGCCGAAGTATTTGTGCACTCCGGGCGCAAGTGGCATGTCCGGCCTGTGGCTTATGAAATCCAGAAGCCAGTGGCTGAGAACGGCGGCAGCGATGATCCATGCGGCGCGGGCGGAGCGGCTGCGGAGAAAGAAAATTCCCGCAAAGAGTGCGGCCCAGATTACGTCAGTAAGCAGGCTGTGACTGATCGGAAAATCGTAAAGATCAAGCGCATTCACGCGCGTAATGCCGGGGCTGATGGCGACGTGTTCGATCCCGGCAATCAGAAAAATGCTGTACAAGATATCGGCCAGCATGGCGGCGGTAAGCAAGGTCAAAAGAGAGAGCCGCGGTTGAATGCGCTTAGCCGCAAAGCCGACCGCGTAGTGTCCGACGAACATGCGCTCTCCTTGAGCTGGATCGCCTGTCAGCTAACCGGTTGCTAATGACCGGGTTCTGAAAATGGCGATCATTATAGGAGATCGGCATAGGAGATCGGCGCAGACGCTTCGTCCGTCTGGATCTGAAATTTAGATATTCCCCTCCTCCCTGTGATCTTCTGGAATCATCGGCTTACCGGGAGAACACGAGCAAACGAGATTATTGACTTGACGCATGTTAAGCAATCAGCTACAATCCTCTAATAATGAGGATAAACGCTACTGCTGCTTTGGTTTATCGGGGTTTTCAGAGAACGACAGTTTTATCCTATCGTGAAGTTCGCTCTTTACCCGCTTCACCAAAGACCGCATGGGTACATCCTCTAGCGGTCGGCCAGTCCTGCGACGCTTTTTCTTCTTGCGAGGTTCTGCCATGACGCTCCCTGAATTGAACCGACTATTCTCCACCGATGCCGAATGTCGAGAAATTCTCACGCGCCTCCGTTGGCCGGAAGGAGTAACTTGCCCGCGCTGCAAGAACACCGACGTATGGTGGTTGCAGACCCGCAACCAGTTCACTTGCAGCGAATGCAGCTATCAGTTCTCTGTCACCACTGGAACGATTTTCAATGATTCCCATTTGCCATTGGCGACTTGGCTTATGGCTGTTCTGCTTTTGGTTGAAGCGAGAAAGGGAATCTCTGCGAACCAAATGAAACGTACTTTGGGCGTGAGCTACAAGACAGCTTGGTATCTCTGCCACAGAATCAGAGCTGCGATGAAAGAAGCGCAGCAGATGCTCGACGGTACTGTTGAGGTTGATGAGACGTACATCGGCGGCAAACCCCGTCCACGTCGCCTTACCCGCCCTAAAGATATTGTGATTGGCATTCGGCAACGTGGCGGAGACGTTCGCTTCATTCATGCGAAGGACTTCAAGGCTGATACGGTTTACAAAATCATCGGTGACAACATTAGCGAGGATGTTGAAGTTCTGGTTACAGATGAACACCCGCTGTACCCGTTCACAATGGGCAGCAAAAGAGATCGCCATAAGACGATTCGGCACAAGGATAAAGTTTATGTGCATGGAGACGTTCACACGAATACGGTTGAGTCTGCGTTCTCTCTCTTGAAGCGTGGAATCGTAGGAACATGGCATCGGCTCAGCACTAAGCACCTTAGAGCCTACTTGCAGGAGATGGAGTTTCGGTTCAATCGCCGTAACAATTCCGATCTGTTCATGGACACTCTGCGCCATATGGTTACTGCCGATCCGTTGACTTTCGAGAAGTTGACTGCCGCGTAGGTTGTGGCAGTGTGGACTTCCGTGCCTTTTCTCGCTGCCTAGGAGCTTGTTGAAATTGCCCTTCCAGTAGCGTGCTGATCATTCTAGGAACCGCAAGCTCAGACTAAGGGTTGTTGTCTTAGCTTCCGATCGGCCACCGATGGCCACGTGGCAACCGAGGGTTTGGTCAGTTGCTTCATGCGCTCTGCGCTCGCAGTTTCGGGATGCGCATCAGGTTGAAGGCCGCGCAGCTGA
>QIAA01000153.1 GCA_003224905.1 Acidobacteriota bacterium | reverse complement strand
TGCGAATCGCGAAACCACCCTCGCTCACATTTTGCATTTTGGCGACAAAGGAGCGCTCATCATGGAGCTGAAGCTCGATGGGCAGCTCAATTGGATGACGGAAGTAGCGCCTGTGCTCGCGCTCCATCTTAGGGATGGCGAAGTCAAGGAAACCAGTTAACCGGTCTTCTTGAACCGGCTTCGTCAGCACGAACTGCGCGCCAATCTCCAGCGCTTGTGCGATGGATGTTGCACCGTTCACGATTCCCAGAACTATGGATTTCTGGTTTGCAGGGCTTGCCGGGACCTGAATGAGTGCCTCCATTCCGCCGGGGACGTCGTCGCAATCGATGATGAAGCCATCGAGATGACGCCGATTCGAGAGTTCGACTGCCAGCGCAGCCTCGTTGCGCATTAGGATCTCAATCCCTGATTCGGCGAACTTGGGCCTGACGGCCTTCATCAGAGCCGCATCCTGGGTCAAAAGTAGACACTCCAGTGCCATAGAATCAAAGTGTAGCCGCGCGCTTTTATGTCATCGATATAACGCTGGGCGTTGCCCTTCCGATTAGAAAGCTGTGTGCTGTCGCGCGCAGCGAGTCACGAAAAACGGCGCAAATCCTGCGATCTGGAACCCTTCGTTGTCCCGCTTCGTATAAGAGAGAGGATGAGATTGCATCTGCCCGTGTGGCTGGGCGAGCTGAACGATAGAATGTCTTAGACCATGCGCATGTTCCTCGACATCTTCGCGCAGATCTTCCGTAACCTCTGGGTACATAAGCTTCGATCATTTCTAACGATGTTTGGCATTGCGTGGGGCGTCGGATCTTTGCTGCTGCTCGTCGGTCTGGGCGAAGGCTTTCGTTCCGGCAACAAACGTGCCTTGTCCGAGTTCGGCCACGACATCATGTTTATATTCCCCGGCCGCGCCCCGGTTGTGCAGGGCAACATGAGTTCCGCGCGCAATTACCTGCTTACCTATGAGGATTATCTCGATATCAAAAGAGAAGCGCCGCATGTCGGCAATGCTTCTCCTGTCCTCACCCGCAACGACATACGCGCGGTAAGCGAGTTCGCCACTGCCAACGGCGAACTGATGGGAGTGGAACCGCAGTACAACGGGATAAGGTATCTGCCTTTGAAGCAGGGACGCTGGCTGAACGGGATGGACGAAGCTCAAAAGCGCAATGTAATCGTGCTGGGAGATGAAATCGCGCACAACCTGTTTCTTGGACGTCCAACTCTTGGGGCCAAGATTCTGCTAAATGGCATTCGGTTCGAAGTCGTGGGCACGGTGCGGCGGGTTGGCCGCGGAGACAACAACACGCTGAACATGCACGCGTACATTCCGTTTCAGGTGATGCGCACGTATTTCCCGTTGAAAGCGGAGAACCAGCGGAATGCAATTTCTTTTATTAATTATCAGCCTCGCGTGACCCAGGAGCACGTGCTGGCACAGGACGAGGTTCACAAACTAATCGCCCGCAATCACGGTTTTGACTATCACGACGAAAATGCCTTCGACGGGTGGGACAGCGTGCAGGAATCGAAGATGATCGGCACCGTCTTCGATGCCATGGACATGTTTCTGGGCGGAGTGGGACTGGTGACGCTTGCACTCGGGGCCATTGGGGTGATCAACATCATGTTGGTGACTGTGAGCGAGCGCACGCACGAGATTGGATTGCGCAAGGCGTTAGGAGCCACCAATCGGAACATCTTGTTTCAGTTTTTTCTGGAAGGAGTTCTCATCACGTTGGTAAGCGGCGTGATCGGCATGGTCCTGGCCACAGGGTTGATGGCGGCGCTGGGTACGCAGCAGCAGGGTCCGACCGGATTTGATCCCCCAAAGCTGGTGCCCATGTCGGCGATCTTAGCGATTGGCAGCCTGACAGCGGCGGGGGTGGCCGCAGGGCTGTATCCCGCGCGGAAAGCAGCGATGCTGCAGCCGGTGGAAGCGCTGCGACAGGAATAATCGATGTTTCGCGATCTGCTTCGGGAATCCTACGCCGCCATGCGGCACAACCGGCGCCGCACTGCTCTCACCATGCTGGGCATGGCCTGGGGCATTGCCACGGTTGTCATGCTGCTGGCGTATGGGAACGGATTCGGTCAGGCGATTACGAACATCTTTGCCAACTTCGGCACCAAAGTGATGATCCTGGTGCCGGACCGAACCTCGGTGCAGGCCGGTGGGCAGAAGGCAGGCGTTCCCATCCGATTCACGATGGAGGATGTGGACATGCTCTCCGCCAATCTCCCCCAGATCAGCCGCATTACACCTGAAGCCAGCAAGCAGGCCAACATCCAGTATGAGACGCGGACGTTCAAATTCAGCGTAACCGGGAATTATCCAAATGTGGTTTCCATCCGCGCGTTGAAGCTGGGCCAAGGCCGATTCTATGGCTATGAAGATGAGATGCAGCACGCTCGCGTGGCCGTAATTGGCTCTGAGGCGAAGGAAAAGCTATTTTCCGGCCGGAATGCGTTAGGCGAGCGCGTGCGCATCGACGGCATCAGCTTCGAAGTGATTGGGGTGCTGAGCGGAAAGATGCAGGAGGGGGACGACGATATCAATCGCGTTCTTTACATCCCATTCGCCACGATGGGCGACCTGAAAAACGTCCATTACCTGGACTCCATCTGGTTCAATTACGATACAAACGAGTTCCGCAAACTGGAGCTGGCAGCACGAAGTACGATGGCGACGCTGCACAAATTCAACCAGAGCGATCGCCAGGCGGTGAGAGTGTTCAATCTCATGAACCAGGTTTACCAGTTCCAGATCATCACGCTCGGCTTGAAAATCCTGCTTGCCTTCATCGGGACACTGACGTTGGGCATCGGCGGCGTCGGCTTGATGAACATCATGCTGGTATCGGTGACGCAGCGTACGCGCGAGATTGGCACTGCAAAGGCGCTGGGCGCGCGCAGGCGGCACATCCTGATCCAGTTTCTTGCCGAAGCGCTGACGATCACGTTTATTGGCGGAGTTCTGGGAGTTATCCTGGCCTATGCCGTTGCGCTCTCGGTCGGGAGACTGACTCTATATAGCGCGTTCGCCAAGAATGCGGAAGCGGGCGACATCCGGCTGATCATTGCTCCGGCAACGATAATTGTTGCGACTCTGATTCTCATTGCCGTGGGGCTAGTCAGTGGAATGGTACCGGCAATACGCGCCTCGCGGCTTCATCCAATTGAGGCGTTGAGGTACGAGTAGGACTCTTCGCGACCCCCCGCCATTTACGCCGTTATTTTGTGAGCTCCGAAATCTGGACTTGGTAAGACTGCAGCAAACTTCCAGTCGCGTGATCGACCGCCGCAATTGCGGTCTGATAATTGATTTGAGCTTGCAGGAGATTGGCTTCCGCCGCAGCGACTTTCGTCTGCGCATCGAGCAGGAAGAATACAGGCTGGGCGCCGAGCTGAGACTTGCGTTGCTCGGCTACCAGCGATTTCTGAGCCAAATCCAGGGCAGTCTTGCCCGCGGCCAAAGTAAGTTTCGCCAGCTCCAACTGATGAACCGCGTTGCTTACCTCCAGGCCAATCTGCTCGTGCTGCTGTTGCATGGAGTACAAATCGCTATGGCGGGTTACTAACGCAGTGCCTAAGTCGGCCTGAGCGGCGCGGTTCTTGATCGGTAAGTTCAGGGTCAAGCTTGCCCCGTAGCCGGGGAAGCCGAAACCAAAAAGCTGATTGAACGATGTTCCCAAGCCTCCTCTTGAGATCAGTTGGCCTGTCGTGAGGCTGAACTGATCACCGCCGATTCCGTTACTTTGATAGAACCCGGTCAGGGAGAGGTCGGGCTGAAGATGATTTTGGGCGAGCCGAATGCTCGTATCGTCGTTTTCGAGCGCGTGCTGTGCCGCGTGAAGCTCCGGACGTTTTGCCAACGCCTCCTGCACGGCTGTACCAGCGTCAATGGCTCTCAGTTCGCCTTCGGGTTCCGGCCGCTCCGTCAAATCCAGATCGAGAGCCTGAACATATGTGTCCTGATCGACTCCAATTGTCAAACGCAAATCGTTCTCTACCTGTTTAACCAGGTATTCCGCCTGGATGACTTGGACCCTGCGTGATGCGACTTCGGATTCAGAGCGGTAGATGTCGAGCGGCGGAAGGGCTCCGAGCTCCAGGGCGCGCTTGTCGTGTTGATAAGTCGCCTCCGCGGCTTCGAGCGCTTTCTGCGTCACGTCCACATTGCCGCGGGCCAGGACCACAGCCCAATACTGACTCACTGCCTTCAGCAGGGCATCGCTCACCTGAGCCTCAAAATTGGCGCTGGATTGCTGCAGGCTCTTCCGAGCAATGAGCACAGGAGCACGGTTCTCAAACCTCCAGCGATTGCGGAGTAGCGGCTGCGTGAATTGCAAATTCAAAACCGAGTCATAGTAGGGGTTAATGAAGTAAAACCCGCTGGTTGTGGAATACCTAGTGGTGTTAAGCGCAATCAACAAGTTCGTGCCAGTCTGAAAGGTTTGGCTGTAGTTGACTTGGTTAGCGTGGGTTAATGCGTTAAATGTGCCTGTCCCCTGAAGCTGGCTGACTCCGGGGTACGAATAGCGATTTACATTTGTAGTGTTCTGAAGCTGGGGATCGAATGGCCGATAAGCCCGCAGCAGAGAAAACTTTGCATTCTCGACCTGCGCTTCCTGAATTCGGATAGCGCTGTTGTTCTCGAGGGTAAGCCGAATGGCATCCTTCAAACTGAGTCGAAGTTTTCCCACGGAAACGTAGTCGCGCAAGTGCTGTGGGCCTGAGAGTTTGGGCGAGTTCACCTGACGGGTGAGCAGGCCGTGGTAGGTTTCGCGAATCTGCGCGCTCGCGGGCAGAATTGAAGCCAGAAGGAGGACAACGAACCCCAGGCGATACACCTTCATCTCACCCTCCAAAAGCTATGGATTTTGATGCGCGATATGCCAGTCCAAACGCGTCATGTTGCGAAAGGATCTTTTATTCGCAGTGAATTGCTTCAACGGGATCCAAGCGGGCTGCTTTCATTGCCGGATAGATTCCGAAGATCAGTCCCACGGTGATCGAAACCACAAACGCCAGGACGATGGAGCTGATGGTAACGATCGTGGACCATCCGGCGAGCCAGGCGATCAGGCGCGACATCATGAAGCCGAAGACGATGCCGAAGCTTCCTCCCACGAAGGAAATCATGGTGGCTTCGACTACGAACTGGCGAATGATGTCGAACTGTCGGGCGCCGACGGCCCGCCGGACGCCGATTTCACGGGTGCGCTCCAGGATGCTTGCCAGCATGATGTTCATGATGCCGATGCCACCGACGAGCAGGGAGATCGACGCAATTGCAACCATCACGGCGTTGAACAGGCGTTCCGTACGCTTCTGCTCGGCAAGCAATTCGGAAGGTACGATTACGCTGAAATCACCGGCCGCGTGGTGGGTGGAATCCAGAATGGCCCGAACCACCTGGGCAACATGTGGAATGTCCACGTTGTCGCGCAAGTGAAGGTAGATGCCGTCGATCTCGTCGCGCACATCGCTGTAGTTGTCCTCAAGCCGCAAGAGCGCAGCGTTGAGCGGCATGTAGACGATATTGTTCAGGTCCTCGGTCGGAATTCCAGCGATCTCAGCCTTTGAACTAAGCTGCGGACTCACAACTCCAACGACCCGGAACCACTGTTCGTTGAGCTTGACATACTGATCGATCGGATTTGCTGCCCCGAACAAACTCGATTTCGCGGCGGTACCCAGTATGCAGACCGCATCGGCACGGCTCTCTTCCTCCTGGCTGAAAAACCGGCCTTGAATCAGATGCAGGCCCGATACTTCGGCGTACTGCGGGTTAACGCCGTAAACCACCGGGGGGTCCTGCTGCGATTTTGGAATAGTCTTGGAGGGCGAAAAGCGTTTACGTGGCGTGGAAGCGAGAATGTCGCCGACATCATCACGAATGATGCGGAAATCCTGCAAAGTCAATCCCGGAGAAATCTTGCGTATCTTCTGGTGCGCCTGCCATTCGGTAGTCTCTTTTGCCTCGATGATAAGGTTGCGGACCCCCATCTGCTCAATGAGCGCCATGACCTTCTGCCGCGCACCCGCCCCGATTGAAAGCATGGAAACCACGGCGGCGACACCGAAAATCATGCCCAGCATCGTGAGCGACGTTCGCAGACGATGCGCCAGCAGGTTTTGCAAACCGAGGCGCAGGTCAGGAATCCATTGCTTGTAATCAATGCTGCGCAAAGATGGGGCCTTTGCGAGTACGGACACTACGGAGTTCCTCCCAAAGCGCCTGCCGGGGATGTGGCAGCAGCGGATTTTCTAGGAGCCGTAGGATCCATCAAGGCAACTTCGTCCTCTTCTTTGAGACCTGAAATCGCCGCCCGGCTCTCGTTTTCAAACTCGACTTTGATTTGCCGCTGGTCGTAGCTTCTGGAATTTCTGAGGTAAACGATCTGTTTGCCGTCTTTTTGAAACAGGGCGAGGCGCGGGAGATAGAGCACGTTCGCTTTCTTGTCTCCAACGATTACGACCTGCGCTGTCAAACCGGGCCGCAGGCGAGGATCGGCATCTGTCAGTTGGACAGAAACGTCAAACTTGCTCCCAGCATCTATGTCCCAGAATTGCCGCTGCACCATTGCGGCAGCGGATTTCACGTTGCCGTGGAAAATCTTCCTAGGCAAAGCATCAAACTCGATTTCAACCGGCTGACCAGGATTGATGTTGCTGCGCTGCAATTCACTCACTTTGGCCGTGAGTTCCATTTCGCGCGGATCAATTACTTGCGCAACCGCGCTCCCAGGCTGGGCCTGGTCGCCTACGTGGTAATCGGGAAGCGACGCGCCACTGAAGAAGAACCCTCCGGTGGAGTCCATGTTCTTCTGGATTGCGACCAGACCGTCCATGGGAGAAGTCACGCGCATCTTCTCGATGTTCTGTTGCGCCTGGTCCAAGGCGAGCTTCGCCTTATTCCACTTCTCCTGCGCAAGGTCGATGCCTGCCTTGCCGGAAGTGGCATGCGATTTTACATCCTGTTCGAGTTGAGCCAAGGCCCGCGTTGCCTGTTCCAGCGCTAGCTGGTTCTTGGTGGCCTCGATCGTGCTTACCAATTCGTTCTTCTGCACCTCCAGTTCGGCGCGCCTTACCGCGAATCGTGCTTTGAGCAGTTCAACTTTGTCCTGTGCGGTTTGCACTGCGGCGTCGGTCTTGGCTTTGACGATGTCCTGCTCGGCCTGGTGCAGCTCGGAACGGCTCTGATCCAATTTGTAGCGCTGTTCGACGGGATCAAATTCAATGACAACGTCGCCTTTTTTGACGGGTAATCCGGTATGAACTAGGCTGGTGATGCGTAGAGCGCCGCCGCCGATGGGCGGAGCGGTGAGCGTCATGGAATGAGCAGCGCTGAGTTCACCCGTGGTGTAAACCTTGAGATCAAGTTCTCCGCGTTTTACTCGGGCGAGTGGCAAATCGTCTTCGAAGGAGACAGGGTCGCGGCGTCGCGCCAACGTGAATTTGATGGCCCCAAGGAGCATAACCCCGACGATCCCTATGATCATGACCCGCCGACGTTTCAAAGTTCACTCATTCCTTTCCAGTTGGGTCTTTCAGCGCGACGCGGTCGCCAGCCTGCAAACCTTTGGACACCAGAATCCGGTCACCACTTCTCCTTCCCACTTCGATGACGCGTTCGCGGAACTTTGATCCATCCCAAGCATAGGCCAGGGTCTCGCCTTCCTTCTGAAACGAGGCTTGGACCGGAATCACGAGCGCATCAGGAATTCGATCGACGATTACGGTTACCTGCGTGGTCATGCCAGGTTTCAGGCGCGGGTCGGTCTGAGCAAGCGCGATTCGCACGTCGAAATTTCTCGGGATCGGCCAGCCCGCCGAAAAGTCTTCCGTTGCGATAGTGCTGATTTGCTCGATAGCGCCGGTAAATTGGCGGTCAGGAATCGCATCGAGTTGTACTGTGACCGGCTGCTTTACTGACAGCCGGCCACGGTCGGTTTCATCTACGCGCGCAGAGACACGCAGGGAGGCGGCGTCAGGTATCTCGATCATGGGCGCGCCAGGCCAGGCACTATCACCAGGTTTGAAAGGCTTCCGCTCCTCAGGTCCGTGCCAGACGGGAATCAGACTGATCATTCCCGAGGCTGGAGCTTTCAACGTCATTTTCGCTAAGGCGCTCTCAGCCCGTTGAACATCGAACTCCGCTTTCTTGCTGGCCTGGACTTTCTGGTTGATGGTAGCTTCATTGGCAGAGCGATCGGACTTGAGCTTCTCTTGCGCTTCGCGAAGCTTTTGGTCGGCGTCAGCAACCTTTAACCTGGCCTCCGCGCCTTCAATTTTGGAGACAATCTCCTCTTTGCTCGCGTCGAGCTTGGCCGCTTCTACGTCATAGCGTGCCTTCGCGACGGCTGTGAGGTCCTGCTCTTCCGTTAGCCGAGCTTTGGCGCGGGCCTGTTCGATGTCCGCCTGGCTAAAGCGAAGCGATGAGCGGTGTTGCGCCAGTTCCTGCTCTGTCTTCGTTTTGTCGAATTCGACAACCGTGTCACCGTTTTTGACTTGGGAACCCTCGGTTGCGATCTTCAGAATCTGCAATTCACCGGCCTCGGCGGGTGCGGAGATGGTAATCGACCTCAGCGCGGCTATCTCGCCGTGAAATTGAGCAGAATCGATGAACTCTCCGCGTTTCACTTCCAGGGTAGGAATGGCTGGGGCCCGATGGCTGTAGCGAACAGCACCCAGCAGAAGACCGCTGCCAAGCAGCAGAATGGCAACAATGACCATCGGCTTGCGGCGTATCCAAAGCATGCGAACTGTGCTGGCGCTCATCATTAGAACGTCCCGGCTGCACCGGCTTGCGTTGTGCGATCTACGTCGACGGCGGCCGAGAGATCAGGCATCAATCGCGCATCATTGCCGGTTATCGAAAAGACGACCGCGAAGCTGCGGAGCTTGGAGGAAAAATCACCGCTTCTTGCAACCGGCGCCATTTCCTCCAGCCTGGCGGGGAAAACGAGCTCAGGGTAGGCGTCGAGGTGAACTTTGGCGGTTTGCCCTACATGAAGGTTGAAGAAATCCTGCTGATTGGCGAATGTGCGTACCTGCATCACACTGGGATCGACCACTTGCATGAACGAAACACCCGGGCGGACCTGATCGCCTTCCTGTACCGCCCCCATGCGCCCCTGCTTCCAGATTGTGGTCATCACGACCACGCCATCGAGGGGAGAACGAATCAGCATCACTTCGGCGTTGGCCTGGGCGTGTTGCATAACCTGGGCGGCCCGATCACGCTGGATTTCCAGAAGACGGATGGCCGCCGCCGCTGCCTTGCGCTTTAAGTCAAAGGTCTCATGGAGTTGGCGCAGGGTGGCCTGCGCTTCTTCGAGTGCTTCTTGCGCCTTCTCGGCGTCGATGTTCGAGAGCAGTTCGCGCTTCTGCAGCTCAAGTTCGGCCTTACTCAAGCTGCTTTCCGCCAGTTTGATCTCAGTTTCGTCCTTCGCGCGAGCGGCAATTTCTTTTGCCTGCTCCTCGATCACTTGATTACCCAACTTCTGATATTCCGCCTCTTTATCTATGAACTCGCGAATCTGCGCCTGCCGGTCGAATTCGGCCAGCACGTCTCCTAGCTTCACTCTGGCGCCGTTAGCAGCCAGCTTTGTAACCGTGAGCGTGGGCGCGTGTTCGACCTCAAGGAGGGGTGCAATGATGGCTCGCATTTGCACAGCCTCAGTGGTTCCTTTCAGACGCATCGTCCCGGCGCGAACGAGATCGGAATTAGAAACCTGCGCACGACTTTTACCTGCGGGTCTGGTTCGGAAGCTGAAAAAAAAAGATACAACAACGAGGGCTAATATTGCGGCGGAAACGACAAGAACGTAGCGAAACTGCCGATGCCAAGCCGGTGTGGAGCCTGTTACCTCGGGCGGTATCTCCTGCTCCAACAGCGGAGGAGGTTCGGTATTCAAATCAACGGGAGATTGCATGCTCAATTGCTCTGTGTTGACTTCTATAACTTAGACACATTTGCGACGTGAAAGTGAGTCATATTATGCACCTTAAAAGTCGTACATTCCTGATGTGAACGTGCCTTGGAACGCCCGGCAGATGTTCCGCAGCTATCTGAGCGACACGAATCATGAGATCAGGGTTACACCTATCTTCCAGACGAAACAAGAGACTTTTGCGGATGTACCAGGACCGCCGTCGAATTCTCGTCGGCGCCGATAGCGTTCTCGAGTTTCCGTAGATCAGGGAGTCGCTCGGGATTAACACGCAACTCACGCACAACGTATTCGCGGGTATATTTGAGCTTCGATCCGGTAATCTCAGTCTTGCTTTGATAGCTGGCAAAGCCCATATCAACTTTCACCGGATCAGGAACATCATCCGCCTTGAAGTCCTGTGGAAGGGTGATTTCGAATGTGTCGGTTTCGCGTGAGGTACCGTGCAGTTCGAAGGGATATTGCCGTTTCTTCGTGTCGATAAAGAAACTTTTTTCGCCTAACACGCGCGGCCGCACCAGGATCAGGGAGCCGCTGGTCTTTGCGTAGTTGGAAACCGTGAAAGTATAGGCAAGCACGAGGTCGCGGTCGCGGTCATCGAGCTGGCGGATTTCCGAGTTCTGCAAGGTAAAGGCCTGCAGAGAGCGGTTCAGCGTGCGCTCCACACGCTGCAAGCGCTGCTGTTGGTTGGCTTCCTTGAACGCATAGCGCTCCAACTGAGCATGGTCGCCACGGCGCTTTTCGACGACCTCGCCTGTGAGTGAACCGTCAGGGTTCAATGTAAAGCGCCCTTCACGAACGAGAAAATTATTGTCTGGGGCTTGCAGGGGCGTGTGGATCAACTCGCCGCCGCTGTCCGTCACCAGAAGGGCGTGAGTATCCTGCAGGTCGGAACGTAAATCGCCGAGGGGCGTGTATTCATCAGTCGGATCGAAGATCAGGTAGCGTTGACCGGACTTGGTAGATATAACGCTGTGGTAAGAACTGGCATCCAGCTTTGCCGGAAGTTGAATCGCGAGAATGACATGATTGAACAGGGACGAGGGAGCCTCCGGATTCACAACTCCTCTGTGCGTATGTATCAAGACGTACTCCGAGGGAATACCCTCCGCCTGAAGCAAGCTGCTCAACAAAGTTGCTTTGTCCTTGCAATCTCCGTAGCGAGCACGAAAGATATCGCTCGCTGCATGAGGTTGATACCCGCCAATACCGACTTCAATTGCGACGTAGCGGACGTCTGACTGCAAGAACGTAGCGAGGGTGCGCACCTTGCCATCAAAATTTAGTTTTCCGGCGGTTAACTCTTTCGCTTTGCTTGAAATTTCCGGGGAAGGAGTGCGCCGCCCCGCTGTGAGCTGTATGTACCATTTCCCCAGGGCGGGCCACGAGCCCCAACTTGCGGCGCCTTCGCTGGGAACGAAGTAAGAAAGCTGCATGCGTCCGGCCAGGGAGAGAAATGCCGGCATTCTCGGTTCTTCTTTAATGGGGCCGAGATCGCGTACTGTCCATTGCCAGCCGCCGTCGGCGAGGGGCGTTGGTCGAACCGCCGAGGAAGAAGTCCAGAAATCTTTGTACTCCCATCCCGGCGGCATATGAAGAACGAAGCGAGATTCGTGTACCGGAATGTTCTCCTGGAAGAACCAATCGAGTTGCCGCAGCCACGGTTTGTGGCGGATTTCATACTCGAAGGCAATTACGGAACCCGGTTCCGCAGCTGGGGCCTGGGCGGCTCGTAAACGAATGTCTTCGTAAAGTACGTATGAGTATGGCGATCGCTCCGCAAAGTCTTTGTCCTTCAGCTCGTACTCGCGGCCAGATTTGTCGATGGTCCAAGCGTGGATGGAAAGCAACTTTCCCTCATGACCCAACCATGCGACCAGTTCCCCTTCCTGGCGTCCCTCCTTGCGCAAAATTTTCACCACGCGGCGGCGACGCTCAATGAGATTGTCTCCGCCCGGAATCGTGTAGGCGGTCTCATCGAGCAGGACGACTGCATTTATTTCGGGATCTGTGACTGCGAGGGGTTGCTGAGAAGCTTGCCTCGCCCAATCGGGCATGCTGGCTAGAGATGACGCAGCGGTAATTACAACGAGGCAAAAAGCAAGACACCGACAGATCTGGGAAGGAGTTAAAGGCATGCCGCTAGTTCCCTTCTGCCCGAGCTAAGGCTTTGAGGACTGCAGTCTGATCGTCGCCCGCCTTGATCTTGTCGTAAAAGCCCTTTACTTCAGCGTACATTGTTGGCGGGAAAAGCATGCCACCCATTACTAAATCGCGTCGGGCGAAGATGCCGTTGGTTCCTTCCGGCTTTTGCTCGCTCTTGTACATTGCATACTGGAGCTTTTGCACATCATCAGGAGGCAGGTTCTCAATCTGCACGTTTGAAGGCAACGTAATGTGGAACTCGTCAATCTCTCGGGATGGATAGTAGAAGTACACGGCGTTTACGCGCTGTCCCGCCGAGAAGCGCGGTGTGCCGTTGAACTCGAATGGATGCAAGGGAATCAGCGCCCGCTTTCCCGCGTTCACCAGCAGGGACGCCTTTACACTGAATTGCGCAATGAGTGGTTCTTCCGTCTTATCCCATTCGGGTTGCTTGGTAAGAGTTACCTCGTTATCTGATGGTAAGAACGATTTCACTTCATCCTCGAGAAGCTTCTTACGGCCCTCATCATCGGTTTTGCCGCCCTGCTGCCGCCATTGCATTGCTTCGAGGCCATAGAATGCCAGTCCAATCAGACCTTCCGCCCTTCCCTCCTCGTTCATCTTGAAGCGGCCGAGGCGGGTGGTCATCGCTTGCGTGTAACTGGAAAGAGGAGATTCAGCCGTCTCCGCCTTGCCATCCGACTCGCGCAGCCCGGTCACGCTGGCGTAGCGCCAGTCGGTCAGTCCATAAGGGCAGAATTTGGTGCCGGGATCGAGAAAAACGTCCTTGCTATCCAGTCGCACGATTGCAATCTCGGCGTCGAATTGCGACATGCTTAAGAGCGCGGGCAGGAATACATTGTGTTCTCGGTTTGGAACCAACATGAGAGACGCGGGGAGGCCGGCAGCCCGAACCATCGCCACAAAGAGGCGATTCAGATCGTCGTGGTCGCCACTGCGCTGTCGTAAGACATCTTCTACTCCGGCGTTGAGCTTGATCCCCAGTACCTTCTGCTCCTGCTGCGGGCGATACGGAACATAGCTGGTGTTTTCCAGTTGTGAGACAAAAGCATAGATTTTCCGTGTCTTCTGTTCTGGGGTGTCAGTGGCAGAGATGAGTTGAGCCGTTGCTTCTGCTACACATTTCTTCTTCCCGAGAAAGCTCTCAACATCGTGCTCCCAGAACTTTCCCTGCGCTTTCCAGTATTCCTCCTGTTTGGGCGACACCAGGTAATAAAAATTCACGCGCCATTTCAGAATGTCAGGCGGCGGCATGAACGGCTCCTGTACGAAGGCCGGGACATCCGACATATCGAGTCCCACCCAGTACCCGACCTGGTTATGTCCAAAAGCGGCTTGCGGAGCAGTGTGTTGCTCCGGTTTGTACTGAGCAGGAAGAAATGGCGTCCACGAAACGCCATTCGCGACTTGTCCGTGAGGCAATATGACTTCCATGTTGCCTTTGCCCTGGAACGGAATGTACTTAAAGGCGGCCTTTTTCTGAAAAAGATCGTCCTGCACGATCCATTCCGGAGGCAAAACCATCCTGTCTCCAAAACGCAGGCTATAGCGCACATCCAGAATGCTGCCCACCTGCACGTCGGGTAACGTGAAGGCTTTTACCTGATAGCGGAAACCCTTGCCCTTAACAATTACCTTGTCGAATGGCTTGCCGTCGAACGGAACTACGGTTCCATCAGCATGCACTGTGCGACCGGCGAGTTCTCCAATAGAGAAGCCATGGCGGTTGTAAGGCAGCTCGATATCCGCGTACTTGCGGCCAGCATCAGTAAGAACCTTTATGCGTTTATAGGTTGAATGGAAATTGTTCAGGTCGTCAGCCACTTCTTGCCGAAGAAGGATGACCGCTGGCGCGCCCGGCTGTGACGGCACATCTTTGAGGGCCTGCTCCTCGGGAGATATGGGTGGCCAGTCGACTGCTGCGGCAAGAGGAACGAGTAACAGACCCAATGTGCTTAGCAGTAGACGCAGAGAGATAGCGCGAAGAGAAAGCATAGACACACCCCCAGCTACACAAACGCTGCCATCACATGTCAACAGCGCCGGGCAACTACTTCCGGGGGGAAGTGCCGCGGGGAAGAGATTCTACAACATCTATGCGGCGAAGCAAGCAGATTAGAGCCTAAGTAGTTAAGACACCTCAGCTGCTCAAACCCCGGATGACTCCCGCCTGCTGAACGCCGCTTCAGGTATATTTCACCAACTGCTATGCCCAGTTTTTACGACCAGTTCGTTCTGCGTGCCGAGCGATGGCCGGATAACATCGCTGTCGAAATCCAGCGCCACAATGAGGTTGAGAGGCATTCCTATGCAACACTGCGGCGCATGGCCGAATCGATTGGGCGATGGCTCGCAGAAAGAGAGTTGCCGCCAGCAGCACGCGTTGCGATCCTCGCGAGCAATGACCCGTTGTGGGTGGCGTCCTATCTGGGAATCCTCGCTGCCGGATGCACGGTAGTACCTCTGGATACGGCCTTGAATGCGAGTCAAGTCGCCAAGCTGCTCCATGACAGCGGCAGCTCTCTACTGTTTTGCGACAGGAAGCAGTTAGCGCTGGCACAGAAATCTCTTGACGACTTGGATGTCGGTATCGTGTTGATCGACAGTGAGTCCAACGATACATCCGAGACCGAAGCGCGCAGCCAGGGGGAACAATTACCCGAGCACGTTATTGCCGAGTTCGAAACCATCTATCAAGCAGGCGCAGGCAAGTTTGCTGCAGTCGATGTGAATCCCGAGAGCATCGCGGTTCTGCTCTACACGTCCGGCACTACCGCCGACCCCAAAGGCGTGATGCTCACGCATGCGAACCTGCTGGGGGAGGCGGACGCGGTGTTCAGGTGGGCACAGCTGGGGTCTCGGGACGCCGTGCTAGGCGTGCTCCCGATGTTTCACGTGCTGGCGCAAATGGCGAACCTGCTGCTGCCATTGGCTTGCGGAGCGCGAGTTGTGTATTTGGAGACCCTGAACACGACGGAATTGCTGCGAGCGCTGCAGGAGAGAGAGATTACGGCATTCGCGGTAGTGCCGCAGTTCTTCTATCTGATCCATGAGCGAATCTTCAAAGAAGTTGCCGCGCGTGGCCGGAGCGCTCAATCGGGGTTTCGGATTTTCATGAAGATGAATCGCGTTATACGGCGGGTCGGGATAAACGCCGGAGGAATTTTCTTTAGGAAAGTTCACGACCTGTTCGGCAGCCGCATGCGCTACCTGGTCACGGGCGGCTCGCGGTTCGATCCGCAAATTGCGCGCGACTTTCGCGACATGGGAATCGATGTGCTGCAGGCTTATGGCTTGACTGAGACAGCCGGAGCTGCTTTCGCAAATTCCCCACGACGCAACGTAATTGGCTCGGTGGGTCAAGCGTTGCCCGGCGTGTCAGGAAAGGTGATCGATCCAAGACCGCAGGAAGACGCTGGATCGCCCATCGGTGAGATTGCGATCTCCGGCCCTATCGTGATGAAAGGTTACTGGAACCGGCCCGAAGCGTCCGCGGCGGTGCTGAAGGATGGCTGGCTGTACACAGGTGATCTGGGGTATTTCGATGCACGAGGGAATCTGTTCATCACCGGCCGTAAGAAAGAACTGATCGTACTCAGCAACGGGAAGAACATTTATCCGGAGGAGGTTGAGAGTCATTATCTCCACTCACCGTTTATCAAAGAAATTTGCGTGATGGCGCTAGAGGCGCGCCCCGGTGACCCGACCTCAGATCGCCTGCATGCGGTCATCGTGCCGAATTTCGAGTTGCTGAAACAAAGAAGGATTGTCAATTCTAAAGAAGTCATCCGCTTTGATATTGAGACTCTCTCTGCCCAGCTCCCCACCACGAAGCGCATTGGCAGCTATGAAATCTGGCAGCGCGATCTGCCTCGTACCACTACGCGCAAGCTGAAGCGCTTTGAAATTGAAAAAATGGTGCGCGCGGGCAAAGAAAAGGAAGCCGCCAAGGAACCGGAACTCTCCCCTGCGCTGTCCCCCGAGGAATCTGAATGGCTTCAGCAGCCGGATGTGCGACGCGCGCTCAAAGTAATTCGGAGCGTCGCCAGGAGTTCACAGCCCCAAGTCCGTCCCGGGGACAACCTGGAGCTTGACCTGGGCCTCGACTCCATGCAGCGCATCGAGCTGCTCGTCGCGCTTGAACAGGAGCTTCGCGGTGATGTTGAAGAGTCGAGACTGGCCGAAATCTACACGGTACGCGAGCTGGTGGAAGCAGTCCGGGAAAGCTCGCGGGCGGGCGTGCAGGGCACCAAGGAACAATTTACGGGATGGAAATCGATACTCCATGAGCAACCTGACGATCCCGAGGTGCTGGACCTGGTTCGGCCCAGGCCGTTTGCCGACCGGTTCTGGTACCTGTTTACGCGCCTTGCATTGCTTTTTGCGTATGACCGTTTTCAACTCCGAGTTACCGGACTCGAGAAGTCGCCGCTTCGTGGGCCTTACATGATCTGCTCCAACCACCAGGGCTTCCTCGACCCGATAATTCTCATGTCAGTTCTGCCCTGGCACATTTTCCAGAAACTATTTGCCGTCGGCACAAGCGAGATCTTCGGCGCCGGATTCATGCGTATGCTGGCCCGCTGGCTACGCGTGGTCGTGCTCGATCCTGACGCAAACCTGGTTCCGGCAATGCGAGCTGGGGCCTATGGGCTGCAACACGGGTTGGTGCTGATGCTTTACCCGGAGGGAGAGCGCAGCATTGACGGAAGCCCAAAAGTCTTCCGGAAGGGTGCGGCGATTCTTTCTATTCACATGCAAGCGCCCATTGTTCCGCTCGCTATCGAAGGCTTTTACGAAGCCTGGCCGCGAGGAAAGCGGTTTTTCACATTTGCGCCGCTGAGAATGAAATTCGGCGAGGCGATTTATCCGCCACCAGAATCGGAAGCTTCGGAAACGGCCTACGAGAATCTGACGGCACAGCTGCGAGAGACAGTAGTTGGCATGTGGGATCAATTGCGGAAAGAACAGATATGATCCGGGTGGTCTCAGGCTAAATGCATGAATCCTTCGTTGGGCGTCCCGCGCGGAGCGCCGGACGCCGCTGCCTCAGATGTAATGAAAACCAAAAAAGCGTGCCTCCAAGGGTAGAGTACGTGCTCGAAGCACAAGCCCTGAAGGAGGCACATGATGATCCACGTTGGCGTAGATCTTCACCAGAGATTCTGTTACATGACGGCGTTAGAAACAAGAGGGAAGTTATTGCAATCGGGGGCCGTAAACA
>QIAA01000205.1 GCA_003224905.1 Acidobacteriota bacterium | reverse complement strand
GTATCAAGCCAGGATTGATGAACTCTTGAAGAGATCGACGAGAGGTCGAAACAAAATAGGCGGACTGGAGTGAGGAGTCTAGTCAGGTGTTGAGTCAGGTTCTCAGTCAAATTGAGCAACGCGACCGCTTCGTGCTGACCTCGCACGCGCGGCCGGACGGAGATGCGGTCGGTTCGTCACTTGGCTTCTCTCAAATTCTGCGCTCGATGGGGAAACAAGCCGAGGTCGTTCTGCGCGACGGCGTGCCTCGCATCTATCACTCTCTTCCTTACGCCGACAAAGTAGTAAAGGCCGAACGCGTCAACGGCAACTATCAGGCAGCCATCATTTTGGAATGCGATAGCATTCAGCGCACACGGTTGCAAGGATTAGAAGACCGCTTTCTCATCAACATCGATCATCACGCCAGCGCCCGCCCTTTTGCGCACGTGAACTGGATCGATCCCAAAGCGGTTGCAACGGCGGAGATGATATATCGCCTGGCGCGTGAGGCCGGTGTTCAGATTTCTGCTGAGATTGCCACCTGCCTTTATACGGCGGTTCTTACGGACACAGGTTCGTTCATGTTTGCAGGTACTAACGAGCACACATTTGAGCTAGCGAGGGAGCTGGTGCTAGCAGGCGCGGACCCGGCGCGCTGTGCGCGCAACATCTACTTCGGCCACTCTACTGCCAAGATGCGACTGCTGGGTGCGGCTCTTTCCAAGCTACAACGCGAAGGTCCGCTGGGCTGGATCTCTGTAAGTCAAGAGCAGATGGAGCGTTGCCAGGCGAGGGAGGAAGATTGCGAAGGACTAGTGAACTACGCGCTCTCTATTCATGACGTTGAGGTCGCGGCATTCTTTCGTGAGCTTCCAGACGGCAGATTCCGTGTAAGCTTGCGCAGCAAGGGCGGCTATGATGTCGCCGCCATCGCGCAGCGCTTCGGGGGCGGCGGGCACCGATGTGCCAGCGGCTGCTCGCTCGACGGCCCACTCTCCGCCGCAGCCGCAGCCATCCGCACGGAACTGGGAATCGAGAATTGTTGATTTTTGATTGTTGATTTTGGATTCTTGACCAGGGTATCAATCAACGATCAACAATCTAAAATCAACATGTCCTCCAGCTCACGGCTGCTCACCGACTGGCTGCTGCTGGCCGGATTCTGCGCCTTCCTTTTCTTTTTCGGACTCTCGTCCTTTGGGCTTGTCGGGCCCGATGAGCCTCGCTATGCCCAGGTCGCCCGCGAGATGCTGGCGCGCCATGACTGGATTACTCCGACGCTCGATGGCAGGCCCTGGTTGGAGAAGCCGGTCCTCTACTACTGGCAGGCAATTCTGGCGTACAAGCTCTTCGGCGTGAAAGACTGGGCGGCCCGCCTTCCTTCGGCCTTAGACGCCACGGCGATGGTTTTCGCCGTGTGTCTGTTTCTGCGTCGCTTCCGCCCAGGATTTCAGCTCGACGGTGCTCTAATCGTAGGCTCGACTGCCGGACTAATCGGCTTTGCTCGCGCGGCATCCGTGGATATGCCGCTAGCTGCGACGTTCACGATCTCTTTGCTCGCCTGGTATGCCTGGTTCGAGAGCGGCAGCAAGCTCCATCTCGCAGCTTCATATTGTTTTCTTGCTCTGGCCACACTGGCCAAGGGACCAGTAGCGCCATTTCTCGCAGCCCTCGTGATTTCAATGTTCGCAGTGTTGAAACAGGATTATCGCCTGCTTTCACGCTCTCTCTGGATTCCGGGGATCCTGCTGTTCGGCTTACTTACATTGCCGTGGTATGCAGCAGTGCAAGTCAGAAACCCCGAGTTTTTCCGCATGTTCATTCTCGAACAGAATTTCGCTCGCTACAGAACGAATCTCTACCGACATGAGCAGCCATTCTGGTTCTATATTCCCGTTGTGCTTCTCGCTTTGGTTCCGTGGACGGTATTCGTTGCTTCCGCAAGCCTGACAATTGTCCGAAGATTCTGTAGCGAGAGACTCAATCTTCTCCGGTCCGCCGAAGCTTTGAACGTCTTTCTCCTGATCTGGCTTCTGACGCCGATCGTCTTCTTTTCTATGTCGCGCTCAAAATTGCCGGGATACATCTTGCCCGCGTTACCTGCAGGCGGGTTGCTGCTGGCTGAATATATCCGAACCCATGTGCTCGATGACATTCATCCGAGGCTGTCCCTAATTGTCTCGCATGCAATCCTAGCCGCGTTAATTATGGTTCCAGCCCTGTTGCTTCCTTATATTGTGTTTCAACATCGGCTCCCGTGGGGCCGGACCGTGGCAGTCCCGTTTGCATTCTCTGCAGCACTCGCCGCCGGCATGATCTTCACCATGAGAAGTCGAGCGGGAGTGCGAATGCTACGTTTCGTCACGCTAATTCCGGTGCTGCTCTCAGTAGCTGCTGTACTGAAAATCGGCGCTCCTGCTTTAGATGCCACGCTCTCCGCGCGTCCGCTCGCCGCCGAGATCGCCCGGATCGAGAACAATCCCCTGCCGTTGGCCGTCTTACGAGTCTCGCGAGAGACGGAGTACGGCCTTCACTTTTATCGCGATCAGACCATCCCCCGCTATGAATTGGAAATTCCAGCTACAGAACATCTGCTGATCGCCCCCGAGGGAATGCAAACGAGTATTGCCACAAAAGTTGGCGGACGGCGAGTGTCATACCTTGGCAGCTACGCTCCCCAAGGGCTGGATTACTACTGGGTTGCGCCCGCGAAATAGATTGGTTCCGAGTTTGCCTCATTAACTACCGAGCAACTACACTCGGCTTTCAGCGGCTTTGCACGCACAATTCTGCGGGAGCACGGGTGGAGATTCTCGACCTCAGGCACTTTTCCTCAGTTGATTTGCGATCGTTGCTCGACGATGAGATCCGAGTGTGGTCGCAACTGCTTTCCTGGGATTACAGTGGCTCGGCGGACATGATTCAGCGCTACATCGATGCCAAGATCCTGCCTGGGTATGCAGCGATCGAGCGTGGACGCATCTTCGGTTACTCGTTCTTCGTGTACGAGGGAAGTAAGGGCGTCATTGGTGATCTGTTCGTTGACAACGGCGAGAAGCCAAGCAACTCTTATCAGGTCGAGTGCCAGCTTCTCACGCACGTCATTGACACTCTGCAGCAGTCCCCCGGGGTGCACCGCGTTGAGGCGCAATTGTTGGTGCATGAAGCTGGCGCAGTGGCACGGCCATTTCTGGAGCAGGGATTCCAACGGCATTCGCGATTATTCATGGTTCTGCCACTGAATCACGCTATGAAGCCCCCGAAGCCGTTGGACCCGGAGATCGAAATCCGGCGCTGGACAGAGCAGGATTACCAGTCAGCTGCTTCGCTCATCACCGCTGCGTACCGCAATCACGTGGACGCTGAAATCAACGACCAATACCGTACTCTAAGCGGTTCACTGCGATTCCTTAACAACATCGTTCGTTTCCCAGGGTGCGGAACATTTGACGCTGCAGCCTCTTTCGTCGCAGTGCACAAACGGCTTCGAAGCCTGGTTGGATTAATCCTGTGTTCGCGCGTTCGACACGACGTGGGCCACGTGACTCAGGTTTGCGTGCTGCCGGAACTCCGCTCGCACGGAATCGGTGTATCTTTGCTCTCTGCGACGGCCGCCAATCTTCGGGCAAAGAATTTTTCTGTTTTATCGCTGACGGTCACTCAGGCAAACAAAGGCGCAGTCGAACTCTATTATCACCTTGGTTTTGACACCAAGCGGGTGTTCGACGCCTTCGTCTGGGAAGGCTGAATTCTGCGGCTCTTCTAGTGGCGCAGCAGCCACATCACCCAGCCGGCCACGAAAACTCCGCCCGCAAACATCGCGAAGCAATAAAGGCCATAGCGGATTTGGTCGCGGGGGGTATTACGTTGGGTAATGCCGAAGACGACGGATGCAAACACGGCAAACAGCACTGCGGCTGAAAAGTGGGAGAGCGTCACGGTTTCTTACCTATTGCAATGTGGTAGGCATCGGCGACGCTGATGAAGTTGAGCAGGCCGGCGACGATCAGAAATTTTGTGCCGTAATCTGCGGTGGCGTGCGCGATTGCGCCCTGGCCCCAGTTCATCGCGCGAGTGAGGATATAGAGTCCGCCTGCTCCTACATCTCCGACGAAGCCCAGAATGTCTAAAATGTCGCCGCCGTTCGGCTTGTAGACGCGCCCTTGCATAGCCAAGCCGAGCACAAACATGCACACGATAGAAGTCATGAGCAGCAGACCGCGAATCCAGCGCTTCTGAATCAGGTGCCCCGCGCCCGGAATGAGCCAGGCGATTGCCGGCACCACAACTGACATGGCAGTTACCGGCTGAGGCTTTGGTGCGTCGACTGCTTTGGATTTAATTGCAGTGGGGTTGGCCATTCAGACTGTCACGATCTCGTGTTGAATTTTTCCGGTTACTTCGGCGGAACCTAGCCGCACCAGCATATTCACCTCGCTACGCACACCGAATTCCGGCAGATAGATTCCGGGCTCGATGGAAAAACACGAATTGGGCAGAATGCGGCGCTCGTCGTGAATTTCAAGGTCGTCCATGTTGGCGCCATTGGCGTGAACGTCCGTCCCGATGGAGTGGCCCGTGCGGTGGATGAAATTACCTCCGTAACCGGATTCATTGATGAAGGTGCGAACTGCGCGGTCAACTTCCCAGCCGGCGATTGGCCGGCCGGCAGAAACCGCTGTCTGGACGGTTTCGACTCCGATGTCACGCGCCTGGCGTACGGTGTGGAAAATTTCTCGCATGCGATCGGAAGGAGACTTCCCGACATAGCAAATCCAGGTGATGTCATAGTAGACGGCACCTGGCGTATCTTTCTTCGCCCAAACATCGAGCAGAACAAAATCACCTTCGCGAATGCGCGATGAATTTCCGGCGTGCGGCTCGTAGTGTGGATTTCCACTGTTGGCGTTCACGGCCACAATTGGAGGATCGTCTGTGACAAGGTTCTCCCGGCGGAACGCTTCCAGGAACCACTGCTGCATTGCGTGTTCGGTCGCGGCGCCACTGCGCGCACGCGGGCCGATCTCTTTGAATGCCTCAGCTGTAATGGAGTCGATGGCGTCGCGGGCGGCGAAATGAGACTGGATTTGCTCGGCGTTCAGTGTGGCTTCGAACTGCGCCACTAAGTCGCCGGAACTGACGACGTTCTTGCCCAGGCCGCGGATCAGCTCCAGAGTGCCGCCATCCACCAGCGAGACGTAAAAAATTAAATTATTCGGCGAATACTGCATGGCGATATCGCGGCAGTCCGTCAGCATGTTTTTTATG
>QIAA01000152.1 GCA_003224905.1 Acidobacteriota bacterium | reverse complement strand
TATGACGTGGTCACTGCACTGGAAGGGCTTACCCGAGAAACTGCCTGCTCAGGGCCTCATCAGCCGCAATGCTTGTGTACATGAGGGATGCGCGTAACGAACGATGTCCCATCAGCGCCATAAGCTGATTCGCCGAGGCACCCTTCCGCGCCAAGACTCTTCCGAATCTGTGCCGCATAGCGTGTGGATGGCAGACTCGCGGGTCGACTTGTGCGCGATTCCCTGCGTCTCTCATAGCCCGCCACGCAGCCTTACGAGAAAACGGGAATAAGAGTGTACCGGCGTCCTTCATGGCGCACAGAGCCAGCAGTTCATCGCGGATGGCGTCAACTAAGTGAAGATGCGGCGTAGTGCCGTGCTTCAGTCGTGGCAGCACAAGACAGCCTTCTTTGATGTGAGCCGGTGTGATCGCGAGAACTTCAGAACAGCGCAGTCCGTAGTGGAATAAAAGCTTGAACGGCAAACGCCAACGGTCAGTCGCGGCCTTAATTAACTTCTCCGCGTCGGAATCGCTCACATAAATCCAATCGCCGGTTACTCGGTCCTTCGCCATGGTGCCTCATTCTGACCAGTGTTTATGCGGGCCCGGAAGATACCCGAAGGGCCAGCACTAAAGGTCACCGGCATTATGTGTCGTTGTGGGACGAGAAACGACGGAAAGCGCAAGTCGAAATCAGGAAGGATCGGTGGTGGCTTCGTCCACCAGGAGGATGGGAATGTTGTCGCGGATGGGGTAGACGCGGCGGCACTCGCCGCACTTTAGGCTCTGTCCTTCGTCCTTCAGCACGAGGGGCTTTTTGCATGCTGGACAGGCAAGGATGTCGAGCAGATCTTTGGAAATCATCAGAGGATTCTGAAGCGGCACAAGCTGCTTGTCAATTTCAATCCGACGGACATGCACTGACGGTGCAGCGGAAGTTCGTCGAACTTCATTTTTGCGGCCCTCTGTGTGTGTGAGAGCTTTTCTTTCGTCCGTTCGAGAATTGGTCATTTCCCACTCTCAGCCAAGACTCGCCGAGTCTGTATGGAAATTGTGCCGTGCCTGACGGCACTCGCCGATCTTGTTCCACTTTACCCAGGGCTTACGCCCTGGGCTAATGAATTCCGCCGCTCCGCGGCTTTTCGATTGCCCTGGAACACTGGGTTCACAAAGTGAGTTATCACATAGATTCCGAAAACCCGGCCGCAAGCGCGACGCACACTCCGAGACCGCAACTCATTGCAATTCCCGTTCAAAGTGTTCCTGGATCATGTGGAAGAGATGCATGCGGTCGGCTGGGCCGCCGATGCCATGGGTCTTGCCGGGATAAGCCATGAAGCGGAACTGCTTGCCCGCCTTGACGAACTCTTCAATCATTTGAATGCTGTTCTGAAAATGTACGTTGTCATCGCTGGTGCCATGGGCCAGCAACAAGGCTCCGTGCAGGTGTGGAGCGGCCCTCAGGTCCGACGAATCCTCGTAGCCCTTTGCGTTCTGTTTTGGCAGGCCCAGGTAGCGTTCCGTGTAGATGGAATCGTAATCATGCCAGTCGGTTACCGGCGCAACTGATACGCCGCATTTGAAGCGGTCTGAATGGGTGAGGGCGTAGAGCGTCATGAAGCCGCCATTGCTCCATCCCCAGATTCCGACACGACTTGAATCCAGCTGCGGATAACGCTGCAGCAGTTGATCGAGCGCAGTCAGCTGGTCTTTGAGTTCAATCGCGCCAAATTGATGAAAGATAGTTGTCTGAAATTTGCGGTCGCGTCCTGGCGTACCACGGTTATCGACCGAGAATACCGCGAAGCCACGAGCCAGCAGGATTTGATGAAACAGCGACTCTTCGTGACTGCCGCTCCACTGATTCTTCACTACCTGGCCGGCGGGTCCGCCGTAAACGTAAATGATCAATGGAATTTTCTTATCACCAGCGCCCGGCGGAAGGAGGAGTTCACCGTGTATAGTGCTTCCGTCCTCAGCCTTGAATTCCATAAATTGCGGCTGTTTCAGATCAAACGCATCGCTATTCTGTGCGTGCCAGAAAGGCTGGCAGTTGCCGCCTGTGTCACACGCCGACATTTGCGGAGCGGTCAGCACAGCGGAAAAATTGTCCACATAATGCCTGGCATCATCAGCAAAGGTCGCATCGTGCGTGCCATCCTCGCGGGAGACCCGTGCCAGTCCTGAGCCATCGAGCTTCACCGAATAGAGCTGCTGCTGCCGGGGATCATCTCTGTTGCAAATGAAATAGACCGTGCCCGCTGCCTCATCTACTCCCTGCACGGAAAGCACTTCGAAATCGCCGCTTGTGAGCTGGCGTTCCAGCTTGGCCTCGCCGGCCAGCGGGTTTGCTTTATCAAAGGTGTAGAGGTAAATGTGCGTGTGCCCGTCTCGCCAGCTTGTCCATTGGAAGCGGTCTCCTGATTTCAGGATTCGGAAGTCGTCGTTGACGTTCACCCACGCGCCGGGAGCAGTCTCCGTGAGCACTTTGCGTGAGCGGCCAGAGTGCGCGTCCACGAAGTAAAGCTCGAGCGTGTCCTGGGCGCGGTTCAGAACCTGAGCCCAGAGCAATCCATCACGCACCCAGCCAAAGCGCGGGATGTAAATATCCTGATCATCCGTGAGCGAAAGCCATTTCGGCTTTCCGCCAGATGCGCTCACCACGCCAAGGCGCACGCTTGGATTAGGGTCCCCGGCCTTCGGGTATTTCTGCATGTCCGCTTTGGCGCGCGCGGGCAGCCAATCAGTTATGGGATAGGTGGGTACAGCGGTCTCGTCCATCTGCAGGAACACGATATCTTTGCCGTCAGGCGACCAGAAGTAATTGCTGCGCACGGAAAGCTCTTCGGCGTAGACCCAATCGATTTCGCCGTTGAGAAAATTCTCGTCTTTATCAGCTGTGAGTTGCTTCTCGCCTTTGCCCGATACAAGGCGGGTGTACAGATTGTGGTTACGCACGTACGCAACGCGGGTGCCGTCGGGCGAGAACTTGGGATCAGAAGCCGGCTCTGGCGACGACGTAATCGCCACGGCTGTTCCGGTTTCAATCGTGAAGAGCCAGAGCTGACCCTGGGCGTTGAATAACAGATGCTTCGAATCCGGAGCCCAGAGGTATTCGGCGACGTGATAGCGCGTGAGGCGCTCCTTCTCGCGCTCGTCGGTAATCCGATTCAACGGCGGAGCCAAAGCCGCCAGCTTGACTTGGCTGACCAGCACCTTCTTCTCGCCGGTCTGGAGATCGACGTACCACAACTCACCCTGCTCGCCGGAATTATCGCGCTGCACGAAAGAGACTTTGGTGTTACCTGGACTCCACTTCACCGTCTCCGGTTCCCGCCCAGTGATTCCCCCCTCGGCAAAGATGGCCTCGATGGTCAGGGGCTGCTTCTCGGGCGTTGCAGACTGCGCAAAGGCCAGAGCGGCTAATGCCCACAGGCAAATTTGCAGCTTGGTGGCTCGCGCCAAAGCGCTGAACTCTGAATAGTTGTGGTGTGGACTGGCCAGGCTAGTGCTCCAGCACCTGGTCGAAGTATCGGACGGTAGTCTTCACGCAGCCGAGTGGCGATTGAAAGGGTATCCCCCTACTCCCGTGATCTTTTGGAATCAGTGTGTTAGCGCGAGAACCGAGGCAGAATCTTTGAGAAATAAGGAGTTGTAGGCAAAATCTAGAGAACACAGGGGTTAGTTCCATAGGTTCGAGGGGACTACCAGGAAGCACATACCTTTATGGCTCAGATGGAAGAGTGAGGTCAAGCGAAAAGGGCGGACTTACGCCTTTGACAAATCGGTAGTGGGTCAGCTTAGACTGACCCACTACCTACAAATCCACCAGCTTGACAGAGGCAGTTTTAACGTGAACAATGCATCCCGCTCGGGTTCAGGCTTCCAGCGCGGACTTTAGCCAGAAGTCGTAGTCAGCATGCGCTGACTCCTCCTCATCGCCGAATTTGTCCGAGTGGCTGTCTGCCCGCGCGCCTCGTTTTCCAATCCATCAAAAAGGAGGGCGAAAGATGTTCGTCAGAAATCGACTTTTGCAGTTAACACTGGTGGTACTTAGTCTCGGTTGCGGGATTCGGGCGCAAGACGCTCAGCATTGTTCCAATGCAACCATGCACGGAAGTTACGGTTTCCACGCTACTGGCACAGGGTTCGTCGCCATCGGTCGTTTCGTCTTTGACGGAAATGGTGGTCTGGCCGGAAAACTCTTCATAAGAGTACCGGGCACGAATATTGGGCCTCTCGAAATTGCCGGAACTTATTCGGTAGGCCCCGATTGCATCATGACCGACGACTGGGGAGGCGGTAACGTGCATGTCTCAGCAATCGTGGATCAGGGCAAGGGGTATTTCATTATGAACGTTACCCCGTCGACTCCAGCCGAGGATGGGCTCAACAATGGAGAGGGCAGAAGGCAGTAGTCCAAAAAAATTGAGAGGGCCGATGCTGGTTCGGCCCTCGATTCTACTCATCGACGGTTCCTGCCGCCCTCGTTAGCGTTCTTTTGGCGGTTTCACCTTTAGCGCATCCGCTATCACTTCCTTGAGCGGGAGTGGTATGAGTGGACTGGGTTTGGAGCTTGTCGCCTTGGAGTGAGTTTGCAAAGTATATGATTCCGGAAAGGAGCCAGCGCGGCTCAGATCCTGGTTCTCAGTTTGCACTGAAGACCGCCTAATCTACTCCTGCAAGTGCTTCAGTCGCCCGATGAAATTGAGGGTTCAGGGACCAGGTGCAGCTGCGATTCGGGCTGTGCGGATAAGGTGGAGTCTTTGCGCACGTCGGAGAGTTTTACTCTGTACACATGACGGGCGAGCTTTAGCTTCTTGAGTGCCCAGATTCCATACCAGTTGAAGTCAACTTCATACCACGCGATGCCGTGGCGGGCAGAAACCGGGTGAGCATGATGGTTGTTGTGCCAGCCCTCTCCGAAAGTCAAAAGCGCGACCCACCAATTGTTGGTGGAGAGATCGCGTGTCACGAATCGGCGCGAACCCCAGGTGTGGGTAATGGAATTAACCATCCAGGTGCAGTGCAAGCCGATCACTGTGCGCAGGAAGATGCCCCACAGCAGTAATGGCAAGCCGCCAAATGCCAGGAGCAGAACTGCCAGGATAACTATAGGAACGTAGTGATATTTCGTGATCCAGAGATGAAATTTGTCTTTTGCTAAGTCAGGGACATAATGCGCCAGAGTCGTGGTGTCATGGTGCATGGATTTGCCGCTGAGAATCCATCCCATGTGCGCCCACCATTTTCCATCGAGCGGAGTGTGGGGATCGCCTTCCTGATCCGATTTTTGATGGTGAATGCGGTGCGTAGCGACCCAGAAGATCGGACCACCCTCAAGCGTCAGGGTTGCACATGTAGTCAGTACGTACTCAACCCATTTTGGCGTCCTATATCCGCGGTGCGTGAGCAGGCGGTGATAGCCCATGCCGATTCCCAGGCTGCCGGAAATCCACCACAGGAATGCAGAAATTAGCACGGCTTTCCAGCTGAAAAAGAACAGCGCAGCGATGGCGCCGAGGTGAAAAGCAACCATGAAGCCAGTGGTTACCCAATTGACTTCCGTTTCGTTCGGCTGTCTCCGTTTTAGGGCTTGCAGGTCCATGCTGTTGTGCTGGCTCCGTAGGCGCTCTTGAACACCTATCGACTAAGCTATCAGCATGGAGGAGGGAGGGACGTAATAGTTCTGTAATACGGGCGGGCGGCGGGTTACGGAGGTACTACGCTGCTTAGAGAGAGGACGTTTTAGGCTGGAACAGCTTTGACTTCCACGCCGGCCCACTTCTCCAGCAGCGCAAGCGTGGCTGCATAATCTTCGTTTTCGTGGCCGTCTTCGGTTGCCATTTCGTAGATCTCTTCGACAGTCTCCAGTGCTGGAAGTTTCACTCGTACCTCTCTAGCTGCATCGAGTGCCAGGCGGATGTCCTTGTGCATAAGGCGCAAGGGGAAATTCGGGGTGAAGTCGCGCTTCAGAACGAAAGGCGCTTTATATTCAATCACCCCGGAATGCACCATGGAGGATTGAATTAGAGGCAGCAGAGCCTCAGGATCTACGCCCAGCTTGGTGGCCAGAGTCAGGGCTTCGGCAAAGCCCTCGTAGATCAGCGCGATTTGTAGATTCATGACCAGCTTGGCTGCCTGGCCTTTACCGGTCTCTCCCATTCGGAAAATCTTCTTACCCATTGCAGCGAACAACGGCTTTAGGCTCTCAATTGCGTGTTCCTCGCCACCTACCATAAAGATCAGGGCTCCGCTTTCCGCCGCCACTTTCGATCCGGTCATTGGGGCATCTACGTATTGGCCTCCACGAGCCCGTACCCGTTCGGCGAATCTGCGTTCGGCCGAAGGAGAGATCGTGCTGGAGTTAACGACCGTCATGCCGGCTGCCAAGGAGGCCTCTACGCCCTGCGCTCCGAATAGGACATTCTCTACTGCCCGCGTATCAGAAACGCACAGCCAGACCACTTCGGCACCGTTTGCAGCGTCCGCTGGCGAGCTAGCGCTTCTCGCTCCTTCAACCTCCTTGCCCGGGGTTCGATTCCAAACAGCGAGTTCGTGACCGGCCTTTGCCAGATTCGACGCCATGGGGCGTCCCATAATTCCCAATCCCAAAAAGGCAACACGCATTACAAGTCTCTCCTGAAGCGATTAAAACTGAGAGTGCAGTCGCGGTCAAGTAAACAACGCAAAGTTTGTTCCTAAAAAAGTTTGTTCTAGAATGGGGATAGCTCTGGCCAGTAGAGAACATCCCAGACAGCCCGGAGACGATTCCGGGACCTTACGGGCAGCTGTTTACGCCGCGCCTCCAGCCTGGATTGCAGCTGGCTGCTAGATGTTAAAAGCGACTCTCAAAAATCCCGCGCTTCGCAGGCGTGCCCGCCAATTTGGGCGGCTGGTGCGCCATTCTGCCGTTACCCCACTAACCGGGCAGATCTATAAGCCACAATTGGTTACTAACGGTCAGATGGGGCTTACGTTTATTGGCCATGCCAGCTTTTTCGTCCAGATCGGCGGGCAGAATGTCGTCATCGATCCAAACTTCGCCCGCTGGCTGTTTGTGTTGAAACGGCTGCGGCGGCCGGGGGTGGAGATTCGCGATCTGCCGCCGATTGACCTGGTTCTAGTTACCCACGCTCATTTTGACCATCTGCATCGTCCATCGCTTCGCGCCATCGTGAGGCAGACGGCGAAACGGCGTGGCGTACCACCGAGTATTGTGGTGCCACACCACGTGTTCGACCTGGTTTCCGACCTGGGCTTCGACAACGTAGTGGAATTGGACTGGTGGAACAGCTATCGCCATCGCGGGCTGACTGTCACGCATGTGCCTTCGCGGCACTGGGGCGCCCGGGTTATTCAGGACTCGCATCGGGGGTACGGCGGTTATGTTCTGCGGGACGGGAAGCATTCGCTGTACCACGCCGGCGATACAGCCTACTTTTCCGGATTTCGTGAGATCGGGAGGCGGCTGGGCCCCGAGGTCGCCCTGCTGCCCATTGGGGCATACAATCCACCCTCTTTCCGCAATGTGCATGCCAGTCCTGCCGATGCCACTCGCGCTTTTATGGATCTGAATTCGCAATGGATGGTGCCCATGCATTACGGAACGTTCCGGCTATCGCATGAGCCCGTCGATGAACCTTTGCAACTACTGGAAAGGGCTGCCAAGGCCGCTGGCATCGAAGATCGAGTGCTGGTGCTGGAAGAAGGGGTCACGCAGTTTTTCTGAAATTCTTCGCAGTTCATCCTTTAACTAAAAATGCATAGATCCTTTCGCCTCGCCACGCTCGGCGTCAGGATGACAAGGGCTTTGAGTTCAGTACGCCAGCAGAATTCTCAAGTCGCGCAAATTGTTACCCGTCGGCCCAGTCACGATTGCATCTCCCAGGGCTTCGAAGAACGGATAGGCGTTAAAGGCCTTGAGGTGGTCTGCAGGACTGAGACTTTTGGCTTGGGCGCGAGCGAGCGTGGTGCCATCTACTACTGCACCGGTGGCAGGACTGTCTCCATCGATTCCGTCCGAGCCCGCACTCAACACCGTCATGTTTTCACCTGCGATCTTCTCGACGCAGGATAGGGCGAACTGCTGGTTGCGTCCGCCTATTCCTCCTTTGCAGACTTTTACCGTCACCTCGCCGCCGGAAATCAAGCAGACGCGTTCAAAGTCTTTCCTGAGTTCGCGGATGCGATTTACAAGGTGTTCACTTGCGCGGGCATAGTCCCAGTCGTCGCAACTGTTGTCGACTTCCACCCTGAATCCTTGCTTGACAGCGTGTGTCTTGCAGGCCTCAAGCAAAGCCTGGTTTGAAAGCAATGTCCACCAGCGAGAGCGGTGGAAAGTGGGGTCATCCGGCTTGGGAGTCTCCTCCAGGGCACGCCGGTCGAACAATTCTCGGACTGAGGCCGGAAATTGCCTGAGCAGATCGTATTTCTGTGCGATGGCGTAACAATCTTCTATCGTAGTCGAATCTGGCATGGATGGACCGGACGCCAGCGCATCCGGAGTATTGTCCGGGACGTCGGAGACAAGCAACGAGACCTGCCATGCTCCCGAGGCAGCCTTCGCCAATCGGCCACCCTTGATCGCCGAGAGATGTTTGCGGATGGTATTGATTTCACCTATCGGCGCGCCAGAAAGCACGAGTGCACGATAAGTTGCGATCAGGTCTGAGAGAGAGATCTCGTCATTGATCGGCTTCTCGGCAATGGATGACCCGCCGCCGCTCAGCAGAAAAATCACCAGGCAGGACGAGTCCAGGGCGAATAATGACTTCAACATGGCAGCAGCGGCGAGCACAGAGTCGTCATTGGGAGTGGGATGTCCACCGTGAAAGCAACGAAAGCCGGGCAACTGAGGCCCTGGGTCGACTGATGTCGCAATAATGCCTTCGAACCGCTTTCCGGCTTGCATTTCCAGCGAGTTGACCATCCCAGTGGCCGCCTTGCCCAGGGCAATCACCAGCACGCGGCTGTAGGAATCCAGCTGGTAGAGGTCTTCGCAAACGCGCATGACACGGCGTTCGCAATCAATGTGGCGCTGAAAGGCACGATCAATGCTGGCTTCGGCAAGGGCCTGTTCAAAAAGCTGCCGGGCTGTGACCCGCATGTCGACGGCAAGACGTTCACGATCAACACCTGCAGGCCGGGACATTGAGAAAATTATACGGGCGAGCGTAGTGGGCGGGCGGTCAAGCACTCCCGTAATCTCCTCTGGGGCCGCTTTGGGACAGATACTTTTTGGGAATGGCTCCTGCTTCAGTCGTCGAAATGACGCGGGCCCCGCGGTACCGCGTGGCGGATTCGACTCCCGCCATGCTTCAGGTCGCTGACGGGCGTCGCGCCATCGGCGAACTGCAACTGATTTCCCGCACCGGTGGCTTGCTCTGGCTGTCCACTCCCGTGAAAAAAGGGTCAGTGGTGGAGCTGGAGTTTCAGACGCATAAAGGACCGGTACTGGGCAAAGCGGTTATGCTGGGCCCGGTTACTAGTACAGAGCAGCCGTTCCGCTTTGTAGATTTGGGTGAAAACGATCAGCGGACGTTGTACGCAGCTTTTCAATCGAAGCTTTTTCGAAACATCGAAGAAGAAGAATGGATTGAGGAGCTCAGCGCGGGAGTCGTGAACTCCAGAGCATTCTCGCCTCGGCGATGGTCAAGGAAGGTGCTGCTGGCCGTGGCAGCCGCCACTATCGCCTTCGCTACGGTTTACATTCTGTACCTCGATGGCTTCTTTTTGTGACGTTCTAGCCTGAATGCGTGCTGGTCGTCAGTGTCTTACCGACCCACTGCTGAATTTCTTCTCGCATACGCGGCAGGTGGCCCTCAAAGAAGTGATCTGCATCGTCAATTAATACGAACGTCTTGGGCTCTGGAATTGAGCTGATCAACTCTTGTAGCGTCGCGCGAGGCGCGAACTGGTCACGCGCGCCGCTCATGAATAGCTTCGGTTTGGTGCAGGTTCGCAGGAAATCAAAATTGTAGGTGCGGCCATCGAGGGGCGACACCGGAAGGCCTAGTGCGATCGCTGCTTTCACTCGCGCATCGTCGCAGGCAGGCTGCACGCCGACTGCCGCGCCGAATGAAAATCCGGCGAAGACCAGCGGCAGATGGAACTCATGATTGAGCCAATCGAGGGCGGAGCGGACATCGTCTTGTTCGCCCTGCCCCTCATCGTGTTTGCCCTGACTCCTTCCCATGCCGCGGAAATTGAAGCGGAGCACCGGAAATCCGAAGCTATTCAGGGCTTTCATCGTATGGAAGACCACTTTGTTGTGCATGGTCCCGCCATACACAGGATGAGGATGGCACACCAAAGCCGCATGCGTGGGCTGTTCGCTGCCGGCATTGAGAAGAGCTTCGAGGCGGCCAGCGGGACCGTCGATGAAGAGAGAACGAATCGTCGAAGAGACCACGGGTTCAGGGTACATGGGAAGTACGGGAACGCAGAAGTTGTCGGCGAATGCCGCTAATGGACGATTCCTTGCCTCAAATCCTCTTCGGCGCGCCCAACGTTTTCCGGCCTTCCAAGATCACGCCAGTAGTATTCGTCGGAGCGAAAGGCAAGAATCTTTCCTCCTTGTGCCGCCAGGCGCAGATAGCAATCGATAATAGAAAAGGCGCCCTCTTCAGTCATCATCAAAAAAATACGAGGCGAAATGACATGGATTCCGGAAAAGGCCAAGGCGTCTGATTGCTTGGAAGGCCGAATCATCTCAGTATTGTGATCCCTCCCGGATCGGCGGCCGCAAAGCTGGAACTGCTGATCAAATAGCAGATAGCGGGAAGTCTTTCGCACCTGCACCGCCAAGGTAGCAAGCGCCTCATTCTTGGTGTGAAAATCTACAAGGCGGCGGAGATCAATCGTGGTGAGGACGTCTACATTGTGCAAGATGAACGCCTTCTCGCGGCTATTCGAGTTCTCCAGGAAAAAAGGCGCTGCCTTTTTCAAACCGCCGCCAGTATCGAGTAAAACGTCTTCACGGGAGATTTCGATACGCATTCCAAAATTTTTGTTTTTCGCAAGATACTCGAGAATCATGTCGGGGAAGTGATGGACGTTAACAATCACTTCGCTGACTCCAGACGCCCGCAAGCGAGAGAGGGTGATCTCTAACAGCGTACGGCCAGCAATTTCGACCAGTGCTTTGGGGCGATTGTCAGTGAGAGGACGTAAGCGCGTACCCAGGCCAGCGGCCAAAATCATGGCTTTCACTGGCGCAGACTCTGCAGGCCGAGATGCCGCACGGCCACTTCTACTCCGTTCCTGGCGCGCAAATGTTTCGCCAGTTGCTCGGCGAAGTAAACCGAGCGATGCTGGCCACCGGTGCAGCCGAAGGAGACCATCAGGTTCTTGAAGCCGCGGCGCTGATAATCGCTCACGCTTGCATCCACCAATGAGTTGACGCTGGCGAGAAACTGATTCACGCTCTCCTGCTGATCGAGATACTCGGCAACCGGTGCGTCCCGTCCGGTCAACTGCTTGAACTGCTCTTCGCGTCCTGGATTGGGGAGCCCGCGGCAGTCAAATACAAACCCACCGCCATGGCCGGTTTCGTCTCGGGGCTGGTCCTGATGAAATGAAAAGCTGTAAACCCGCACCATCAGGCCTTCTCGTTCGGGAGCCAGAAATTGCAGTTTGTCGGACAGCAGCATGCTCTTGAAGGCGTCAGTGAGTGTGGGTAGCTGAATCGGCAGCTCGGCGTTGTGCAATAACCAGCGCAGGTTTTTCAGCGCGTAGGGCACGCTTTGCAGGAAGTGCAGTTTGCGTTCATAGAAACCCCGAAATCCATAGGCTCCTAATGCCTGCATGATGCGCACATAGACGTAGGCGTAGTAGTGCTGCAGGAATATCTCGCGTTCAAATTCGATGTAAGCTGCAAGCTTTTCCAGATAGTGATCGAGCAATAGTTGGCGCAATTCTGGCGGGAGGTCGGCCTTGGCGTCGAATAAGAGGGAGGCAACATCGTATTGCAGTGCGCCTTTGCGTCCGCCTTGGTAGTCCAAGAAGAAGGGATGGCCGTCGCGGAGCATGATGTTACGGGATTGAAAATCGCGGTAAAGGAAATAATCGCGTCCCGCGCTCAACAGGAACTTGGTGAGGCGGCTGAAGTCATCTTCCAGAGCTTGCTCATTGAATGGGATGCCGGCGAGCTTGAGAAAATAATACTTAAAGTAATTCAGGTCCCAGGCGATTGATTGGCGGTCAAAGCTCGCTCGCGGATAGCACACTTTGTAATTCAGGTCGCGCCCCGCCTCAATCTGAAAGCGGGGCAGTTCGGCGATGACTTTCCGGTATGCCCGCAATACCTCCGGTGAAATGTTCTGGCCAGTGCGATTGTTGGAGAGAAAATCAAAAAGTGTTGTGTCTCCCAGGTCTTCTTCGAGGTATGCACCAAAGCTCAAATCTTCGGCATAAATCTCCGGAACGGGCAGACCGTGTTTTCGGAAATGCCTGGAAAACTCGATAAAAGCGGCATTTTCTTCGCGTACGTCGTACACAATGCCGATGGCACTCACGGTACCATTGGCAAGCCGAGTGATCTTGCGTCCCGAGCCCCCAAGCTGGCCTTGAAGCGGTTGCACCCGCTCCACCGGGGTACGGAAATGCTGCTCGAAGAGCTGCTTGAGAACGTCCATGAACGCGATTCCGGAGATTGAACCTGATTCTACATTGCACAAGCTCAGAGGGGAGATTTCGTAGGTGAGTGTACCTCGCGCCGGCTTGGACAACTTTGCTTGCGTCCCCGAAACATCTAAATTGCGAGGTGTGTCGTGCGCGCACCCGACAGCCCATCTGGGAACTGTGCCGTGCCTACGGCACTCGACGATTTGGCTCCTTACCCAGCGCGAAAGTGTGTGCGTGAGAACTAACTTGAAATCGCGGCAGAAGTGAGACATAAGGAGGGATGTCACGATTCCTGGAGTTACAGCCCCGATCAAGCGTACTTATTGCCGCCGAGCGTGAAGGACGAGCTGGGCGCGGATCATCTGAGTTTTTTCCTGCACCGGGTAGTGGAGCGGCTAGACCTGAGCGAGTTCGAGCGGGCCTATGGCGAGGAAGGGGGAGCCGAGTACGCGCCGGCTCTGATGCTGAAGGTATGGCTCTACGCCTATGCGTTGGGGATCACGAGCGCGCGGCGGCTGGAGCAGCGAATCGTGGAGGACCTGGCCTTGCGCTATCTGGGGGGGCAGCGTGCGGACAACTGGGCGTTGAGCGCGTTTCGTCGTCGGCACGGGCGGGCGCTGAACGATGTGTTCACGCAGGTGGTGGAGATGGCGCGCGGGCTGGGCCTGGGGAAGTTGGGGATGGTGGCGCTGGATTCGACGCGCATCCGGGCGAGTGCGTGGGGGAGCGGATCGACACCGAGCCGCGGTTGCGTGGGGAGCGGGCGAAGATCCGGCGGCAGATTCGGCGCTGGCAAAAGGGGTGCGAGACGGGCGATCCGGACGAAGGCGCGGGACCAGAGTGGGAGTGGAGAAACTGGAAGAAAGGCTGGCGGAATTACCCCGGCGGCTGGAGCGGTTACGCAAGAGCGGAGAAGCGAAGTTGTCGCCGCGCGACGCGGAGGCGCGATTTCTGCGGGAGCGGGGCGGATTTGCGCTGGGTTACACGGCGAAGATGGCGGTGAGCGAGGATCATCTGATTGTGGCCCAGCGGGTGACGTTGAACCGCTGCGATGTGCCGGCACTGGTCCCCCTGATCGAGGAAGTGGAGCAGCGGACGGGGGAACGACCGGGGAAAGCGTTGGCGGACGCGGGCTTCTACAGCAACCAGAACGTGCGCGCGTTCGAGCAGCGAGGTATCGATGTGTACTTGCCGGATCCGAACCTGGCCCGCAAACTGAACACCGGGAAGCGAGCGTGCACCATTGGACGGAACCGGGTACGCAGCCCGGAACTGAAGGCGATGCGGAAGAAGTTACGCAGCGCGGCGGGACGGCGGGTGTACGACCGACGCAAAGCACTGGTCGAACCGGTTTTCGGAGTGCTGAAGCAGCAGCGAGGGATGCGGCAGTTGCGCACCCGCGGGCAAATCAGGGTGGCGGCGGAGTTCGCGCTGGCCACCATCGCCTACAACGTGACACGGTTGTTCACCCGAAGCCGAAAGCTGTAAACCGGCAACGGCTGCAGAAGAACACTGGCAACATGAGAACACGCGAGATTCATGACAATCGAAATCGAGTTCTCACGCACACACTTTACCGCTGCGGTTCCTCCTCGAAAAACCTGTCCCGGTGTGCTAAAATAAAAGCTAAGTTCCGACGCCATAAACCCCCATATTTCAGCAATTTGAGGTCGCTCAGGGTGCGTCGGAAAGCGTGCCGGAGTGAGCTCAACTCCGGTATTCTCCACGGAGATTAATGGCTACAAAAGAGATCTCACCCATCGCCGAAACCAAAAGCAAAGACGGAAAGCTGGGCGGCATAAACGGCGGTAACGGCGACTACACTGCCGACTCCATCAAAGTGCTTGGCGGAATGGAGGCCGTGCGCAAGCGCCCAGCTATGTACATCGGCTCAACCGGTGAACTGGGTTTGCATCACTTGGTGTACGAGGTGGTCGACAACTCCGTCGACGAGGCGCTCGCTGGTTTCGCCGACAAGATTGATTGCACCATTCACATCGACAACTCGATCACTGTAGTCGATAACGGCCGCGGCATTCCCGTGGATTCCATGGACGTTGACGGCGAGAAGTTGCCGGCCGCGCAAGTTGTCATGACCATGCTTCACGCCGGTGGAAAATTTGATACTTCATCCTACAAAGTTTCTGGCGGACTGCATGGCGTGGGCGTCTCCTGCGTGAATGCCCTCAGCGAAGAGCTGGAACTGGAAATCTGGCGTGACGGATTCACTTGGGAGCAAACGTACTCCAAAGGCGAGCCCACCAGCAAGCTGAAGAAAACCGGCGCCGCGAAAATCAAGACAGGAACCAAAGTCCATTTCCTGCCGGACAAGAGCATCTTCACAGTTACAGAATATAACTTCGACACCCTGGCCCAGCGCCTGCGCGAACTGGCCTTCCTGAACAAAGGTCTCCAGATCACGCTGACCGACGAGCGCACCACAGACCCTAAAACGGGCGAAGCTAAGTCGGTCGAGTTCAAATACAACGGCGGTATTGCCGAATTCATTAAGCACCTGAACCGAGGCAAGCAGCTCCTCCATGACAAGCCCATCTACATGGAAGCCGACCGCAACGGCGTGGTCATGGAGATCGGCCTGCAGTACAACGACGGTTATTCCGAGTCGGTATTCAGCTTTGCGAACAACATCAACACCGTGGATGGCGGCTCCCACCTTTCCGGCTTCCGCATGGCGCTCACCCGCACCATCAATTACGCCGGCCAGCAGATGGGCTTATTCAAAGACGTGAAGGAAAACCTCACCGGCGATGATGTGCGTGAAGGCCTGGTTGCCGTAATCAGCGTGAAGCTGCCTCAGCCGCAATTCGAAGGACAAACCAAGGGCAAGCTGAATTCCGATATTGCCGGCATCGTGCAGGCATTCGTGAACGAACGCCTGGGTGCATACCTGGAGCAAAACCAAACTGCTGCACGAAAGATCATCAACAAGGCGATCGACGCTGCCCGCGCCCGCGAAGCTGCCCGCAAAGCTCGCGATCTTACCCGCCGCAAAGGCGCGCTCGACGGCGGAGGCTTACCCGGCAAACTCGCCGATTGTTCCGAACGCCAGCCCGACCGCTGCGAATTGTTTCTAGTGGAAGGCGAGTCCGCAGGTGGCACGGCCAAACAGGGCCGCGACCGCCGTTTTCAGGCCATTCTGCCGTTGAAGGGCAAGATCCTCAACGTCGAAAAAGCGCGCTACGACAAGATGCTGGCGCACGAAGAAATACGCGCCATGATCACCGCCCTGGGCACCGGTATTGGCAAAGACGATTTTGATTCAATGAAGCTGCGCTATGGCAAAGTCATCCTGATGACCGATGCCGACGTGGACGGAAGCCACATCCGCACGCTGCTGCTCACATTCTTCTTCCGCCACATGCAGGAACTGATCAAACGCGGCAATGTGTTCATCGCCCAGCCGCCGCTCTATTCGATTAGAAAGGGCAAATCGCAGCAGTACATCAAAGATGATCGCGACTTCGTAAAAGTTATGGTGAAGCGCGCCGCTGAAGGCTTGATCGTGCGCTACGGCGAAGGCGCCGCCAAGCTGGAAGGCGCAAACCTAGCCAAGTTCATTACGATTCTCGACGAATACATCAAGCTCTCTGACAAAGTAGAAAAGCGGCTGCGCGACGAGAGGGTGGCCGACCTGCTGCCTAAGATCGATCTCTCAAAACGAGCGGATTTCGAAGGGGACAAGAAGACTCCGCCGCGCAAGATCGAGAAACTGGAAAAAGAACTGAAGAAGTTGCAGAAGGAGCGCCAGTTCAAGGAAGTTGAAATGCGCTTCGACGAAGAGCACACCCTGTGGGAAGTGCGCTACGTCAATTCTCAGGGCGCCGAGCACCTCATCAATTGGGAACTGGCCTCCACGCCTGAGTACCGGCAACTGCTCACGAAGTTTAAGCAGATTGAGGCTTATCTGGAGCCGCCATTCGTAATCGAAGCAGTGCCCAAAGCTGTGGCCCCAAGCGTAAAAGGGAACGGCGCAGACGGCGAGGATGTTGGGGATGGCGAGGATACCGGAAAGGCTGAGAAGAAATCTGCCAAGGCAGCTCCTAAAAAACTTTCCGAACCTAAGCTGGTCGAAAAAACCACCGCCCGCGACCTGCGCGACTATGTCCTGGATGAAGGCAAAAAAGAATTCGTCGTGCAGCGCTACAAAGGCCTGGGCGAAATGACCTCGCAGCAGCTCTGGGAAACCACCATGGATCCCGAGCGCCGCACCCTTCTCTCCGTGAAGCTCGAAGACATCGCCGAGTGCGAAACCATCTTCACCACGCTCATGGGCGAAGACGTGGAAGCGCGGCGGAAGTTCATCGAAGATAATGCGCTGGATGTGAAGAATCTGGATATCTGACCTGCTGACACCTCATCGTCGTCCTCCGCAGCCAGACTCTTGATTTTCCAATTGCCCCGTCTCAGTCCACCACCAGGTAGGTTGAAAACTGCTCATCAGAAATGGCCGTAAACGGCAGCATAGTCAAAGGTGCAGCCGCGGTTTCCACCTGCCAGCTCTGCGCTCCAGTCTTTTTTGCGGCCAACAGTTGTTGGCTTGTCACCTTCGGTGGTTTATCGGTGATGGCAAACAATACTAGCGGACCACTCAGCAATGCGACGGTGTTCGGATGTCGTGAGTCGATCGGTTCAAGGTGCTTCGTCAGAGGCAAATCCAACTCCACGTGATCGCCTGTTCTCCATGTGTGCTGGAGAGTGGCAAGACTTCCCGGCGCCACAGGTTCCGGTATCCGCTTGCCGTTTACCGAAATCGAAGCACCCTCTGCCCACGATGGAATCCGGAAGTTCAGAGCGAACTCCATTTGTTGAGGCATTGTCAGTTCAAACTGCACCAGACTATCCAACGGATACGAGCTCTTCTGGGTGAGCGAAACCGGTGCGCCCTCCCGAACCCATCGCACCGTAGACGGAATGTAAAGATTCACATAGATACCG
>QIAA01000047.1 GCA_003224905.1 Acidobacteriota bacterium | reverse complement strand
CATGAGCTGCCAAACTTCTGTCCCGACAGCTACGGAGAACTCAGTTATCACGCTCGCCGAGCATTACGACGGATGCGCCGCCGACCCATGCTGGTCTGCGCCTTTTGGCAGCAGGCGGAGCTGTTTCCTCTGTAACTATATTATGTGATACTCAATAGGCGTAGGGCGAGGGAAGTGTACGCGCCAACCGTAACGCACGCACCTCCGATTCATAACACTGGTACTAGTTGACAGCTCTCTTTTCTGGCCCACCGAGATCGTAGTGATCAAGGTTCATCACCTTGGTCCATGTCGCCACGAAGTCCTTCACAAACTTCTCCTTAGAGTCCGCGCACGCATAGACTTCCGCGAGGGCGCGCAGCTGCGAGTGCGAACCGAAGATCAGGTCAACGCGGGTGGCAGTCCACTTGACCTGGTTCGTCTTGCGGTCCCGTCCCTCATAGATCGCTCCGGAGCCATTGGATGTAGCGGATTGATTCCATTCCGTGCCCATGTCGAGCAGGTTGACGAAGAACTCGTTGCTCAGCGTGCCGGGCTTCTGCGTGAAGACACCGTGCTTGGAGTTGCCGGTGTTTGCTCCCAGAACGCGCAGGCCGCCGACGAGGACGGTCAACTCGGGTGCCGTCAGCCGCAGCAACTGCGCCTTATCGATTAACATCTCCTCAGGCTGGAGACGTTGTTTGCCATCGACATAGTTCCGGAACCCATCAGCTCTCGGTTCGAGCGGTTCGAAGGATTCGACGTCGGTCTGCTCCTGCGACGCGTCCATACGCCCGGGCGCGAACGGGATTTTCACGCCGACTCCGGCATCCTTCGCGGCTTTCTCGATCGCCGCACCGCCACCGAGGACGATCAGGTCAGCCAACGATACCTTCTTCCCGCCAGTTGCTGAAGCGTTGAAATCTTTCTGGATTGCTTCAAGCTTTTTCAGCACCTTCGCGAGATCGGCCGGCTGGTTAACTTCCCAGTTCTTTTGTGGTTCGAGGCGAATGCGCGCGCCGTTCGCTCCGCCGCGCTTGTCAGAGCCGCGGAACGTGGACGCCGAGGCCCAAGCCGTCGAGACTAGCTGGGAAACGGTCAGGCCAGAGGCGAGGATTTTCGCCTTCAGCGCAGCAATGTCTTTCTCTCCAATCAGCGGATGATTCACCGCGGGGATCGGGTCTTGCCACGGTAGGTGCTCCTTGGGAACCAGCGGGCCGAGATAGCGCACGATCGGGCCCATGTCGCGGTGGGTCAGCTTGAACCACGCCCGGGCAAATGCGTCGGCGAACTGGTCCGGATGCTCGTAGAAGCGCCGGGAGATTTTTTCGTATGCCGGATCGAATCGCAACGAAAGGTCCGTGGTCAGCATGGCTGGGGCGTGACGCTTGGAAGGATCGTGCGCATCCGGCACGGTACCGTCGCCTGCGCCATTTTTCGGAGTCCACTGATGCGCACCGGCCGGGCTCTTGGTCAGTTCCCAGTCGTATTTGAACAGATTCTCGAAATAGTTGTTGCTCCACTTCGTAGGCGTCGTGGTCCAAGTGACTTCCAGGCCGCTGCCGATCGCGTCGCCGCCTTTGCCGCTCTTGAATGAGCTCTGCCAGCCGAGGCCCTGCTCCTCGATGGTGGCGGCTTCCGGCTCTGCACCGACCAATTTTGCGTCGCCAGCGCCGTGGGTTTTGCCAAAGGTGTGGCCGCCGGCAATCAGCGCGACCGTTTCTTCGTCGTTCATCGCCATCCGGCGGAAGGTTTCGCGAATGTCCCGAGCCGCCGCAAGGGGATCCGGCTTGCCGTTCGGCCCTTCCGGATTCACATAGATCAGACCCATCTGCACGGCAGCGAGGGGATTCGAAAGATCACGGTCGCCGCTGTAGCGCTCATCCGCCAGCCACTTGCCTTCGGGGCCCCAGTAGACGTCCTCTTCGGGCTCCCAGACATCCTCGCGGCCACCGCCGAAACCGAAGGTCTTGAAGCCCATCGATTCGAGGGCGACGTTGCCGGCGAGAATCATGAGGTCGGCCCATGAAATCTTGCGGCCGTATTTCTGCTTGATCGGCCACAGCAGCCGGCGCGCCTTGTCAAGGTTGACGTTGTCCGGCCAGCTATTGAGCGGAGCGAAGCGTTGCTGTCCCGCTCCAGCGCCACCGCGGCCGTCGCCGATGCGGTAGGTGCCTGCGCTGTGCCACGCCATGCGAATGAACAGCCCGCCGTAGTGACCAAAGTCGGCCGGCCACCAATCCTGCGAGTCCGTCATCAGGGCATGAAGGTCCTTAATCACCGCATTCAGGTCGAGGCTCTTGAATTCTTCCGCGTAGTTGAACTCCTTGTCCATAGGATCGGACAGGGGGGAGTGCTGGTGCAGGATCTTGAGGTTCATCTGATTCGGCCACCAGCCGGCATTCGTCTGGGATTTGCGAGCGCCGTGCACTACCGGGCACTTGGATTCAGCTGAGTTGTCTTGTGGCTGAGTAGGGGGGACAGAAGCCCCCGCTAAGGCCGCGAGTTCTTGTTCCATGCTGCTGATTTTCCTATCGTGGAAGGTAGATGTAAAATATATCTTTCCTATAATTGCTATAGGATTTGCATCTTATTGGTTTCGGCGGGGTCCAATGGAAGTTCACCAGTTGCGGTATTTCTGCGCAGTCGCCCGGCACGGGACGTTTACCCGCGCTTCTGAGGTAGAACACGTCGCACAGCCATCTCTCTCGCAACAGATCCTGAAGCTCGAAGCGGAGCTGGGCGCGCGGCTCTTCGATCGTCTGCCCCGCTTTGCCAAGCTGACAGTGTTCGGCAAGGCCTTCCTGCCGAAAGCGGAACGCATCCTCCGCGAGTTGGAGGAGGCCAAGACCGAGCTTCGCGACATGTCCGGCAACGAAAAGGGTGAGGTCGTCGTCGGTATCATTCCGACGATCGCTGCCTATCTGCTCCCCGGCTTGCTGAATGACTTCACGGTGCGGCATCCACTCATAACGATCAAGATTATCGAAGACATCACGCCTGCCCTGCTGCTGCGCTTGCACGAGGGAACGATTGACATAGCAGTTGCGGCGCTACCGATTGCCGGAAGTGAGCTCGCCAGCGTGGAGCTATTCGAGGAGAAGTTCTATGCAGTCCTTCCGGAGAAACATCGCCTTGCATCACGCGCTTTCATCAGTCTGGCAGAACTGAACCGCGAACCCTTTCTGCTGTTAAAGGAGGGCCACTGCTTTCGCGACAGCCTGATCGCAGCGTGTCACAAGTTGAGCATGTCGCCGAGCATAGTCTTCGAAAGCGGTCAGTTTGCCACGATACTGGCCATGGTCTCTGCCGGAATGGGCGTATCGGCAGTACCAGCCATGGCGGTGCAGCCGCAACCGGGATGCAAGTTCATTCCGATTTCAGGCAAGCATAGCACCCGCAAAGTTGTGATTGTAACCTCGCGCCACCACTACCAGAGTCGCGTACAGCGCCTACTCATGAAGCACATGCGGGATGCCAGCGGAGAGCCTGGGCGGCGGGCTTCCTGACCTTTGCCGGGCGAGCAACGTGCAATTCGGAAGTTAACTGTGTTATCAAGGCGTGGCGTGGGTGTTGAAAAAGTACGTCAGCTAGGACGTCTTTAGCGCCTGGGAGTATGTGCGTGCCGATTTCTTCGTGAGTTCGGCTAAGCGTTGGCCCTCAGAACCGGTGTTGTGGGTTGGCTGAGGAAGCGCACCAGTCGCTTGATGTTCTGGGCCACGGCTGCCAGGAAGAACTGCTCCCGCACAAACCGTAATCTCCGCAGACGGAGGCGCCGCAGTCCGATCTGATTCTTGAGCTCCGCGAACAAGGCTTCCACCTTCTTCCTTTGTCGCTGGGCATGGGCGAACTCTGGCGTTTTCGCCAACTCCCGTGCGCGTTGCCTAACTGCTGGCGTGGAATGCGGCTTTCTTTGGCCGCATTCGCCTCCACGAAGCTGCCATCCACCGACAGATGTTTCCCCTGCACCAGTCCCACTTCCACACACTGCTTCACAATCTGCTCAAACAGTTCCTCGAACAGCTTCGATTCCTGAAACCGTCCATGCCGGTTTTTCGAGAACGTGGAGTGATGCGGAATCTCCTGATCGAAGCCCAGACCGGTGAACCAGCGCCAAGCCAGGTGCATGCGCAGTTCCTCCACCAGCTTCCGTTCGCTGGTGATGCCGTAGAGATAGCCGATCAGCAGAATGCGCAGCAGAAGCTCGGGATCAATGGAAGGACGGCCGGTCTCGCTGTAACTCTCTTTCAGCTTTTCCCGCACGAAGGCAAAACTGATGTGCTGATCGATGAGCCGCAGCAGGTGGGTCTCAGGAACCTGATCTTCCAGGCGGAAGTAATAGAACAAGGCTTCGGAGCGGTCGTGTTGCCCCATCATGATCAGCAGGCCTCCGACAATGAGAATCCAACAGAGCATGGGTAGGATCACTTTCTTCTAACATGCTTCTGCCGAATCTCATCCTGGTAATCGACGTGACTTTTTCAACACCCACAAGGCGATTACACTCACAGAACGCGGTCAATAGAACTTGAAGCGAATGTGTGCGTACTCAGAAAGTGAAGTGGGCTGTTTCCGGTCGAGCAAAGGATTCTCGCAGGCCACTCCGACTTGCGGAGCTTATCCCCGCAAGAGGATATTGCTCCGCTGCAGCATGGTACCGAACGTCGGCGAGGCAATCTGGTAATCGCCACGCTCCGCCACAATCAGCAAACGCGACGACTGAAGATGCGCAACTGAGTCGAGTTACCCGGAACTGTATGGTATTGGTAGTCCAGCACAACCTTGCGAAGCCATGCACCGACCTCGGTCGTACGATGATGCCTCCGGCGCTGGAGCTCGGCCTTGATGGCTTTGAGCTTCGCGACCATTCGCTTCTTCGCCGTAATCCGCCAGACGATGAATGCCTTGTCGCTGATGCGCTGCCCACAGAAGTGGGTGAAACCCAAGAACGTGAAGGTCTCTGGTTTTCCCTCTCCCGTTGCTCCCGGTCGCGAGCGGCGAGCCGCCCGGACTCGATCAGTCGTGTCCTGTCCACGTGTAATTCCAAACCGAACTTGGCCAGTCGTTCCTGAAAATCCCGCAGGAAGCGCTCAGCCTCTGTGCGGTATTGAAAGCCGAGCACAAGATCGTCGGCGTAGCGGACGACAATCATGTCCCTGGGCCACTTTCTTGCGCCAGAGTTCGACCGGCGATTCGGCCACGCGATGCTCGATGAACTTCATGGTCCACTCATAGGCACGTCACTGCCATCCGCCGCCCAGAGCTTGGTAGAGTTGGACCAGAGCGATGAGTTCGTTGCTCTGCGCCTGCGCGAGTCCTAGCTCAGCGGAGAACGAATTGGTCTCGTTGGTCAGCACTTCCAAGTAGTCTGTGGTCCCTGCTTTGAAGCGCACCTGCGATAACCGCGCTGCGTCCTGGGCTGATTCGAGCAGGTGTTCCTGCTGAATTCTAAACTCTCGATTCTTCCGATATGCCACCAGCGCATTTGATACATCCCGGAAAGCGCCTTGGATTGTCTGCTGATAGGAGAGAAGCAACTGCTGGTGTTGGGCTTCCGCAAATCGGACATTCGACTTTATTCGCCCGCCCTCGAATATAGGTTGCGTCAATGAGGCACCAAAATTCCATATTCCTGCGGGGCCGGTGAACAGGCTTGTCAGTGCCGGAGTTTCAAAGCCTGCAGTTCCGGTGAGCGAGATCTGAGGAAAATAAGCCGAACGTGCCACGCCGATCTGTGCGTTCGCGGCAATCAGGGTTTGTTCCGCTTCCCGGATATCCGGCCTTCGCTCCAGCAATAAAGATGGAAGCCCAGCAGGAACCTCCGGAGCATGCGGCTGCTCGGTGAGCTTCAGCCCTCGAGGGACATCGCCCGGGTTGTTTCCCAGAAGTATGCTGATGGCGTTTTCCTGTTGCGCAACCTGGCGCTCGAGGTCGGGAACCTCAGTAGCGGCGGTATACACCAACTGTTCGGATTGGCGCACATCCAGCAGGGAGCTAATTCCGTGTTGCTCGAGAGTTTGTGTCAACTGCAAGGAATCGCTGCGCGAACTCAATGTGCGTCTTGAGATCTCCAACTCGAGGTCCAATTGGCGGAGCTGAAAATAAGAGGCTGCGACATTCGCAACCAGCGTGGCCATGACCTGCTTTTGAGCCCACTCATTAGCCAGCAGATTGGCGCGGGCAGCCTCAGTGGCGCGGCGGTATCGTCCCCAAAAATCGAGGTTCCAGGAGGCGGATGCAGCTACCTCCCCAAGACTGACTTCGTAAGATGGAATCGGGCCGATCGCAGGGCTGCGTTGGTCGGCGATTGTGCCGCCCACACTCAACGAAGGGTATTGGTCGGCACGGGTGATCCCGAGTTGCGCCTGAGCCTGCAGAACCCGTGCGGCAGCAATGCGTACATCATAGTTGTTCTTGAGAGCAGTACGAATCAGACCCTGGAGTTCACCATCCTGAAAGAGCTCCCACCACTTCTCGTCACCTAACGACTGCGTCGCCGATTTTGGCTTCGCCTGCTCCGACTCGGCATTTGCGCCGGCTGATGAGTCCGTTGCACCACGATAGGTGACTGGGACATCGACCGTCGGTCGCTTGTAGTTTGGTCCGACCGCGCAACCGATCGTCACGGTCATGGCGAGCAGAATTGCGAAAGCAAGATAACGACGTCTTAGACTTTGACTCATGAGGGGCTAATCTCCATTCCCTTCCTGCAGCGCGAATACTGGACTTTCCGAGGGCACGGGCTCGCGGGTGGAGCGCAGGAAAGGCACTCGATCCAGCACTCTCTCCTGGAATTCCTCCAGATAGAGGTAGATCGCCGGAGTCACAAACAATGTGATGAACTGCGAAACGATCAGCCCGCCGACTACCACCAGCCCCAGGGGCCGACGAGAAGATCCGTCGGCGCCGTATCCGAGCGCAATGGGAAGTGCGCCAAGCAATGCCGCCATTGTCGTCATCATGATCGGGCGAAAGCGTTCCATGCTGGCGTCGTGAATTGCCTGATCGTCGGCGATTCCCTTTTGAACGCGTTGCTCGGCGAAGTCGACGATCATGATCCCGTTCTTCTTCACAATGCCCATCAGCATGAACATTCCAATGTAGGCGTAGAGCGAAGCTTCTGCGCCAAACAGCCACAGCGTTAACAACCCGCCGAGCAGTGCCACTGGCAAGGATGAAAGCACCGTGATCGGGTGCAGATAACTCTCATACAGAATCGCCAAAATCACATACATGACGAACACAGCCACCAACATCAGGATGGCGAGATCGGAAACAGTGTTGCGGAAGGTCAGAGCCTCGCCCTGCAAGGCTCCTTGGATGCTCGACGGCAAAATCTGCTTCGCGGTGGTTTCTACAAACTGGGTTGCCGGACCAATCGCATAGCCGGGTTTCAAGTTGAAGAACATGGTCACGCTGGTGAATTGATTGATATGGTTGACGGATTGCGACCCAATGACCGGACGCCAGCTGGTAACCGCATTGAGAGGAACCATGCGTTGGCCGTCGTCACTCTTGATGTAGAGCTTACCCAGGTCCTCGGGCGCGGAACGTTTGTCATCGGCAACCTCCAGGATCACCTGGTACTGATCCGTCGGTTTCTTGATGAGGTAGCTGTAATTCTGAGAGTAGGCGTCATGCAGAAGCGTCAGAATCCGCGTCTCGGAGACGCCGTACAGCTTCGCCTGGTCGCGCAGAATATCGACTTGCAGATTTGGAGTGTGGTTGTAGAGATCGGAATTCACGAACAGGAATCCTGGATACTCGTGCATCTTCGCGATCATCTTGCCGGCTGTGTCGTACACTTCGTTGGCATCAATTCCGGAAAGCGCGTAGGCGAATTGGCCCTGCGCATTGGCCGTGGCCCCGGTGCTGATTTCCAGAGCAGGGTTAGGCTGGAGGAACGCCACGACGCCAGGAATCGCACCACTGACTCCTCCCATCAACTGTCCCGCCACCTGCGCGATAGGAGCACGCTGAGATGGATCTTTCAGAAACGCAATCAGGAACGCCTGATTTGACCCCAGAAACTGAGCGTTTCCGCTCATGGTGAAGGTGCTGCGCACCGCCGGATTCGCCTTCATGATTTTTTCGGCCTGGGTCTGATAAGCGTGCATCTGCTCGGGCGATGATCCTTCCTGGCCCACCAGCACTCCACGAATAAACGAGCTGTCGCCCACCGGAAGAAATGATTTTGGAACGACATAAAAAAGGTAAGCGGTGCCTGCAAGACAGACGACCCAGGTGACGGCTGAAATCCAACGATTACGCAGAAAGAACCAGAGGGAGCGCCCGTAAACATCCAGCACGCGACGTTCGAAAGCGCCAAACAGGCGTTCCATCCAGGTTTTCGTCGCGCCCTCTCCCCTGTTGCTCAGCAGCCTTGAGGTCATCAAGGGCGTCAGGGTGAGTGAGACGAGTCCGCTGGCCAGGATCGAGATCACAATGGTGATGGAGAACTCGCGGAAGATGCGCCCCATGAGTCCACTCATGAACACCAGAGGAATGAATACGGCGGCCAGCGAAAGGGTCATCGCCAAGATCGTGAAACTGATCTCTTTCGCCGACTCGAGCGAAGCCTGGAATGGGCTCTGCCCTTCTTCCATCAGCCGCACCGTGTTTTCCAAAAACACGATGGCGTCATCAACCAAGAAGCCGATGGCAAGTGTCAAGGCCATCAGGGACAGGTTGTCGAGGCTGTAGCCGAGAACTCTCATCGCGATAAAGGTCAGCAGCAGTGACAGCGGCAGCGCTACGGCGGGAATCAGGGTATCGGTAACCCGTCCCAGAAAAACGAAGATCACCATGACCACCAGCACAAAGGCGATGTACAGCGTGACCTGCACATCTTTTATGCTGCCGACGATGGTTTGCGAGCGGTCGTAAGCTCCTACCAGCAAGACCGAACTGGGGAGCTGCGACTGAATGGCGGGAAGCTGATCCCGCACCGATTTGGCTACCTCGACCGCGTTTACTCCCGCGCGCCGAAAGACAGCAACCACTACGGTGGCGCCCGGTTGCGGGTAGCCACGCACCCAGAAGCGCATGTCAATGCGTTCGTCTTGCACGCTTTGCTTGGCGTTGGCGACATCCTTCAGATAAACCGGCGCGCCGTTGTTTTGCCCAACGATCAGTCCGTTGTATTGCTCGGCCGTAGTGAGTTGCCCTTGGGGCTGCAGCAGAAAGCTGCGATGCTCCCCGTCCACCTGCCCTGCGCCGGTATAACTTGTGCCGTTCTTCACCGCATTGGTCAGATCCTCGACTGTGATGTTGCGGACTGCCATCGCTGAGGGATCAGCCTTAATCCGCACCGCGGATTGCGTGCCGTACACCGCAACCTGGCTGACTCCAGGCAGAATGCTGATGCGCTCGCCGACTTGTGTATTGGCGTAGTCGTAAAGCTGGCCTTCCGTTGCGGTGTCGCTGACCAGCGCGATGTACATGATCGGCTGGTCGTTCGGGTTGGTCTTGGTGAATGTAGGAGGGCTCGGCAGATCGACCGGAAGTTGTCCTGATGCGCGGGTGATTGCGGCCTGAACGTCAGTTGCCGCAGCGTCCAGACTCTTGGAAAGGTCAAACTGCAGCGCGAAGCTGGAGTGCCCCTGACCATTGTTGGAGGTAACCAGCTCCAGGCCCGGAATCTGCATGAACTGGCGCTCCAGCGGCGTGGCTACGTTGTTCGCCATCGTCTCGGGCGTCGCGCCGGGATAATTCACCTGCACCTGGATGACAGGGTAGTCGATAGCTGGCAGATCGCTTACCGGCAGGCGAAAGTAGGCCAGCACTCCGAACAAGATGACTGACACCGTCAGCGCAACTGTCATTACTGGCCGACGAATGAAAATTTCGGAGAGATTCACGACTGCCCTCCTGGTGCCCGCCCGTTGCTGCTCTTAGCATTCGAGCCTGCATTCGAATCTGCTCCAGCAGCAGAGCCGGCATCGACGCGCACCTTGCCGCCCGGTCGAACAAGCATTTGACCCGCGAGCACGACGCGTTCGTTTGCGCTGACTCCTTCACTCACCACAACCTGGTCGCCCTGACGCTGTCCCAGCTTCACCGGGCGGAGTTGGGCGGTATCATCCGACTTCACTACGTAGACGAATGTGCCTTTCTGGCTTATCTGCGTGGCCTGACTTGGAATCAACACTGCTCCTTTTTCTGTGCTCAAGACGAGCCTTACGTTTACAAATTGACCAGGCCAGAAATGATGGTCAGGGTTGCGCACTGTGGCCCGCAGGTTAACCGTGCCACTGCCGTTCTGGACGGCGTTATCGAGGAATTCGACACGACCTGTTCTAGCCGCGTTTTCAGCTTCCGCAGGAAGTCGGACCGCAGCGCTCAAAGTGCCGTTCGACATCTGCTTCTGAACTCCGGGCAGATCACCCTCCGTTATCGTGAAATTCGCATAAATGGGATCGAGGCGTTGGATTGAAAGAAGCGACGTAGCATTGGGCTGCACGACGTTTCCGACATCGACCAGGCGGGCGCCCGCTCTGCCGTCAATGGGAGAGTGAATGTAGCAGTACTCAAGATTAAGCTTCGCAGTTTCAAGAGTCGCTTCCGAAGCTTCCACCTGGCCGCCATACACATCAACCGCATTCTTTTTTGTGTCGTAATCCTGCTTCGAAATTGCCCTGGTTCCAATGACCTCCTCATCCCGGGCAAATTGAATCCTGGCCAGATCGAGTCCGGCCTTTGCCTGGGCAAGAGCCGCTTGAGCCGAGTCGACCTGCGCTTTGTAGGGGCGAGGATCGATCACAAACAGAAGCTGCCCCTTCCTTAGGTTCTCGCCGTCTTGAAAGTGGCGCTCCACAATGCGACCGCCCACTTGTGGCGTCACCGTGACCGACTCGAAGGCCGCGTTTCTGCCAATTTCGTCCAGGTACCTGGGAACATCCTGAGCGGTCGCTTTAACCACAGTGACCAGAGGCGGCGGCATGGCAGGCGGTGCTGCTTCAACACTGTTCCTGCCGCATCCTATTGTCGCGAGCGTCAGCACTGCGGCAAAAAGCGCGAGATATCGGGTGTGAAAGATTACGTTAGTTGCCAGCGTCGTCTTCATTGCCATCCTCATCGTGAAAAGTGTTTTTCGCTATGCCGAAGCGAGTTCGCGGGAAAGAACTTCCAGTGGGAGCTCTGATCCAAGATCGTCTTGCGGCGGTTTCTGGCCGGGCCCGATAGGTACCAGCCTCCGCTGAAGCTGTGCTGATCTTCCGATCTGCTCCAGCACCCGAGTTCGGGTTGCATTCACGTCGCCACGGGTGCAGCCCAAAAGAAGCGAGCACTCCTGATTGGAGTAGCCTTCGAGTACCGAGATCACGAAGACGAAGCGCTCGAACGCCGGGAGCTGAATGATTTCGGTGATTTCTGCCGGCACGCTTATGGAAACACCCGTGCTGACTCCTAGCGTTGAACTTGATTTATTGCCCTCTGTGGGGCGCGGCCGCGTCAGTCGAATCGCATTCTGAATGATCGTCCGCCGCGTCCACGATTGTGCCCACTCTCTGAAAACACGGTTGGATTTTGCCGAGTCTTCGAGTCCGCGGATAAAGCTCTTCTCAGCCAACGAGGGATCCGCGGTCAGAAGAAAACACAGCAGGTACAGGCGGTTCATGTCCTTCTCGAAGATCCGACAAAAATCGGACCGTGTCGCGTACGGCGTGGGCTCCTGGTTTGTGATTCTTTTTGCCCCGAACATGTTCGCCTCCGTCTTCAATTGATAGTCGTTCGAACCTCGTAGAAATCGACATCAGTGATCACGGCTTGCATCCGTCCCTTTGGGCCAGTTGCTTCAACACGTGCTTCGTGAGGACATCGCCGCAGGAAAACTTCGCGCCTTCTTCCATCAGTCTGACGAGCGTTTCCTTTCCATCCGCGCTGATAAGGGTCACATTACTGAGGTCGACGATCAGCTTCCGGCCCTGAAGCTGGCTCCCTGCGTCCCTCCAGGCCTTCTCTACTTCCGTAGTCCACGGACCAGCCAGTTTGCCCTCGAGAACTAGCCTTCGTTGGCCGTGCGTCTCTACGACGGAGATTTTGAGCATTACCTCATCCGCCTCACACGTTGAGTAGAGGCAATGCGGCGGCCAAACGGAACTGGTGCCACGATTTCTGTAAATCGCTGAATTGAATGGAGAGGAGAGAACCGTTCACGGATGTGTGTCGAGAACTGTCGAAGCTGATCTCGACAGTTGACGACGCCAAAGCTGGGATGGAAGAAACGAAACGACGCAGATCCGCGACTCAGGAAAGTCTGCGCGAATCGATCCCTAGCTTTTTCATGCGTGAGATCAGAGTCGTACGCTTGAGACCCATGCGGGCGGCGGCGCCGTTAGGACCCGCAACCCGGCCGTTGCTGTCCTTTAAGATGCGCAGAATTCCGTCGCGATCACCGGCTTCACGCGTGCCTGGAATCGGAGTGGCTTTCCCGTTGTTCCCCAATTCACCGATGGGCACCTGGAGCGCGGGGCCGTGAGTCAGAATCACCGAGCGCTCGATGAAGTTCTCCAGCTCGCGAATGTTTCCCGGCCAGTGCCAGGAGGACAGCTTTTTCATGGCGGCAGCGGGGATGGATTCGATCTGTTTCTCCATGCGGCGGCCATATTTTTGCGCGAAGTAGCGCACGAGTAGTGGGATGTCTTCGGGGCGTTCGCGCAACGGCGGGATGCGAATGGGAAAGACGTTCAGTCGATAGTATAGGTCGCTGCGAAATTCGCGAGTCTCAATCATTTTCTCGAGGTCGCGGTTGGTTGCTGCCACCAATCGGACATCCACTTTCTTCGTGCGCGTGCTGCCCAGCCGTTCAAACTCCCGCTCTTGCAGCGCACGCAGCAGTTTCGGCTGAATCTCAAGCGGAATATCCCCGACTTCGTCCAGAAACAACGAGCCCTGATCGGCAAGCTCAAGCCGGCCAATCTTCTGAGAGATCGCGCCCGTGAATGCGCCTCGCTCGTGCCCGAAGAGCTCACTCTCCAGCAATCCCGTGGGAATGGCGGCACAATTGAGCTTCACAAAAGTCCGATCCTTACGGCGACTGCGATCGTGGATCACACGCGCAATCAATTCCTTGCCGGTCCCCGTTTCGCCCAACAGCAATACCGTCGAGTCGCTGGGAGCCACGGTTTCTACGAGGTTTAGGACGTGACGCAGAGCCGAACTTTGCCCCACAATTCCTTCAAAATCCATCTCACCGCGAATCTCCTCTTCGAGATATAACTTTTCCTGCGCGAGTCTATCCTTCAACTCAGCAATTTCGCGGTACGCAAGCGCATTCTCGACACCGATTGCCACTTGATTCGCAACTTGAATAAGGAAGGCGACCTCGTCTTCATCGAACGCGTTCTCCTCTCTACGCGCGACTGCCAAAACCCCAAGGGGCCGGTTCCTGCTGATCAACGGCACGTCGCAGAACGAGTTCAGACCTTCCCCGACCGCCTTCTTGTACATCTCCTGCGGGATCTCAGCCGGGTCAAGCCGGTTCACTATTATCGGCTTGCCGCTCTTGAATGAGTTACCGGGCAGGCTGCTGTTGATAGGGACCAGAGAACCTTCGGTGAATACTCCACGGCTCTCCGGATAATCAAGCGCGTGTACGCGCAAGTGTGTGCCCTCGGCTTCCACCAACATGACAGCCGCTGCATCACAGTGCATAACCTGACGCACGCTTGCCGAGGCAGCGCGAAGCAGTTCCTGAAACTCCAGGTTAGATACCACCTGGTTGTTAAGGTCTAAAATGAGCTTCAGTTGGTCCTGTACTCGCTGGGACACGCAAAAGTTCACGGCAGCATCAATCGCCAGGCCAATCTGATCGCCGACGAGGCCGAGAAAACGAACTTCTTCTTCATCAAACGCATTTGGATAAAACCGGCCCAGGCTCAGCACACCTAGCCGTCGCGATCCCCTGATCAATGGCAGCATGCACGTCGACGCGATACCGAGATTCGCAAGGAAGAGTGCATATTTCTCGAATCGGCTCTCCCGGCTCCAATCGGGTGTTAATAAATGTTGGCCGGAGCTGTGTACCCACTGAAAAGGAGAGTCCTCAAGGAAAAGATCGTCGGGCGCACTGTCTACTATTTCGCCGTTTGCCTCCAGCACGCTCCAGGTGGACGCGTTCGTGTCTTTGTCAAACGCAACCAGGTGCAAACAATCGAATGTAGTCACATCGCGCAGTGTCTTGATCAGAGTGTCGGATGCGGTGCTGCAATCGCTGCACGTCGCAATCGCGTTCGAGGCACGCAGTAACGCTAGGTAGCGCTCCTCTTCTACTCTTGGAACAATCGCCGGTGCTGTAACCATAAGAAGCTGTCTATCTGAAGCCGGTTCTACGGATCCTGTAGCGCCTGAACAACTCCCCGCCCATCGAAGAGAAGAAATGTACGTCTTATGTGATGCAAGGCCGATATAGAAAGCTTCGCAAAGTGTCGGGGCATTCGACATCTGTCGAAAAGCTTGTCGAAGTGCTCGACAATGCCGAGGCAGTCAGTCTCATGCACAAACTTTGAACTTCTGTCCTGTCAAGCGGATGGGGTGAAGAAACGATTTCGAAGCACGTTGGCCGGCTCATTGCTTGAGTTAAGACGAGTGCGGCGACCCATTTGGGATGAGCGCTGCAATCAAAGCCTACGAAAACATGGAGGGTGTAACAGTGCGGCAAATCGCAACCATCATTACAAGTTTCGCTCTGCTCGTGGGAGTCAGCGCGGTGGCGCAGGAATCTCGTTCGGAGATCAGCTTACAGGGGACAGGTTTTTTCACTAAAGACGCCTCAGGTCAGGGCGTAACTCAACGCAGCACGAACACCGGTGGCTTTCTCGTCGGCTACCGATATCACTTCAACCGCTGGCTCGCAGCCGAAGCGGTCTACGGCTATGATCGCAACACGCAGCAACTTTTTGCTCCTGCCGGATTCTCTAGAATTCAAGCCAATGTACACCAGGCAACAGGCGGCTTTGTGTTCCGTGTTCCAGCTCCTGCCAGGTTCAGGATTAGCCCGTACGTGCTGGCAGAAGGAGGTGCGCTGGTCTTCGATCCCACCGGCAACACATTCGGAACGGTTCCAGGCGCGCAACGTCAAACCACCGGTGTGTTCGCATACGGCGGCGGCGCCGATTTCCCGATTCTGAGACACGTCTCGCTGCGTGCCGAGTATCGGGGCCTCGTGTACAGCACTCCTGACTTCGGCCTGACCGCACTCAACACCAACACGGTTACCCACACGGCACAGCCATCCGCCGGAATTGTGTTTCGATTCTGATCATGACGAGAAGGGCTAAAACGCCAGCGCGTTCTGCGCTGGCGTTTTAAAAGCAGGGGTACAAGATCACATGAAGCTGCTTGTCTTAGGGGCCACGGGTGGTACAGGACTGGAGATTGTTCGGCAGGCGACACAACGAGGTCATCACATCACGGCATTCGTTCGGTCTCCGGAGAAACTCAAGCCATTCAACGGTCGCATCAACCTCGAGCAAGGAAATCTTTTGGATAGTATCCAACTCGAAAAGGTCATTCAGGGTCATGACGCCGTTCTGTCAGCATTCGGACCGCGAGTGCCAGTGTCCAAAACTGATGCCCATCTTTTAGAGCAGTTCGCGACCGGGTTGACTCAGGCGATGCTGCACACCGCGGTCAGGCGTGTCGTGGTCGAATCGGTTGCCTTCCTTTTTAAAGAAGCGATCATCCCGCCTGCCTACTTTCTTGGAAGACTCTTTTTTCCCGGGATGGTTGCCGATGCATCCGCTATGGAGAACGTGTTTGAAGAGAGCGGCCTGGACTGGACCATGGCTCGCCCACCCGAACTCACGGACAAGCCTTACACCGGCAAATATCGCGTACGAGAGGGGCGCCTTCCGCTTTTTGGCTTCAGGATTTCCCGCGCCGATGTCGCTGACTTCATGCTCACAGCTGTTGAGGACCGCTGCTTGATCGGCAAGGTAATAGGACTCTGTAACTAGTCGAAATCGAGAAAAGATGCTACTTCTGTTTATTCGGCCTGTCCTTGGGTAGGTGATCTTCAGCGAGCTGCCTTAATGAACTCGCTAAGTTGGTCCAGATCCTGGGCGACGACTGTCCAGCGCCAGAGGAGTCACGCGGCTGTCGGCGTGCTGCAGCGCGCCACGCGTTCCGGCATACACTCTCTTCGCCTCGCGCTTCAGCGCCTCATTGACGAGTGCCCGGTCGATGCCACGATTCGCGCGGCAATGAGGATAGTCTTATTTTCGATATTCATACTCTTCTCCTTAGAAACTTCTGTTAACTGCGAGTTCGAGTGTTGCGGGCCAAGTGATCGCCGGCCCGCCCTAGCGCTTACGCGTGCTCCGCGGAACAATAGGTGGACGTGGATTCCCCTGGCTTCCGCGGGCTCCGGCGGCCAGTACGGCCTGTCCGCATCCAGCAAGCGGCCATCCTCGTAGTGATTGTGGTGACGGAGCCAGGCCATCGGAAAGTACAAGCCATCTTCATTTCGCCCCTTGGGACGAGATCGAGATAGTTGTTGCCCAGCTCTTCGTGTGAGCGCACACACTCTTAGAACCGACTAGAGATGCCCTTCTGTTTTGGCCAACGCGCTTTCTGTGCGACTCGGATATCGCAAGCCCTTGGCGGTCAATTGTCGCGCCGCGCCGCTTGGCGGTCTTTGATAGTGGATGGGCTCGCGTTCCTCTAGTGAGACACGGTTTCGTGAATCAAGGGCCTCGTCAGTAACATCCAACTGGCATTGTGGGTGGGGTTCAACGATGAATCTTCTTGTTCGCTACTCGAAACAATATTGGAATCTTGTGGTAGTCGCTCTTCTGTTGGCCGCGACGAACCAGATCTTTTCACTTCTTGATCCGCTGATTTTTCGCCATGTCATCGATGGATACGCAACCAAATATCATCAGTACAGTCAGGCGCAGTTCATTCGTGGTGCTGGCCTGCTGTTGCTCGCGGCAGTCGGCGTTGCCTTTGTTTCTCGCGTGGCCAAGAATTTCCAGGACTATTTTGTCAATGTAATCGTCCAGCGCCTCGGAGCGAAGATGTATTCCGACGGAATCCGCCACTCCTTGGATCTGCCGTACCAAGTCTTCGAAGACCAGCGCAGCGGAGAAACGCTAGGTAAGCTCCAAAAGGTGCGCAGTGACGTGGAACGGTTTATTACTGCAGCGGTGAACGTGCTTTTCACGTCGTTAATCGGTGTCGTATTTGTAATGCTTTACGCGTTCAAGGTCCATTGGGTCATTGCGCCGGCTTTTCTCACCACGGTTCCACTGCTGGGCGTGATCAGCTCAGTGCTCAGTCGCCGGATCAAGAAAATTCAGAAAACCATTGTTGCGGAGACCACCGCACTGGCCGGCTCCACTACTGAGTCCCTACGGAACATTGAATTGGTGAAGAGTCTCGGTCTCGCGCTGCAGGAAGTTCGGCGTCTCAACGGCACCACCGACAAGATTCTCCAACTCGAACTTAAGAAGGTTAAGTACCTCCGCAGTCTCAGCTTCATCCAGGGCACTTGTGTCAACGCATTGCGCACCAGCATCTTGTTTTTGATGCTGTACCTGATCTTTCGCCAGGAAATTACAATTGGCCAGTTCTTCTCGCTGATGATCTATTCCTTCTTTATCTTTACTCCCTTGCAGGAGCTGGGCAATATCATCAATATTTACCGGGAAACTGAGGTGTCGCTCCAGAACTTTCAGGACATCCTCGATACTCCGCGCGATCCGAGACCACAAAATCCGGTTCTTCTACAAGACCTGATGACCCTGCAGTTCGATCAAGTGAGCTTCCAGCATCACAGCGCGTCGACGCTTGCTCTCGATCGCATTACCTTTGGTGCCGCCCGTGGGGATACTATCGCTTTTGTTGGCCCATCTGGAGCGGGCAAGACCACGCTGGTCAAATTGCTCGTCGGTCTTTATACACCAAAGTCCGGAGAAATCCTGTATAACAGCACTCCTGCTAACCAGGTAGATTTGAATGGATTGCGCGAGAAGATCGGATTTGTAACCCAAGACACGCAACTCTTCGCAGGATCAATCCGCGAAAATTTGCTCTTTGTCAACCCCAACGCGACGGACGAGCAGTGCCTGGAAGTCTTGCACAAAGCCGCAGCCGACGGTCTGCTCGCCCGAGCTGATAAGGGTTTGAGCACTGTCATTGGCGAAGGCGGAGTGAAAGTTTCGGGCGGAGAGAAACAGCGCCTCTCAATTGCGCGCGCTTTACTAAGACGACCGCACTTGCTGGTCTTTGACGAAGCCACTTCCTCGCTTGACTCAATCACGGAAGAAGAAATCACACGCACCATGCGGGACGTGGCAAGCAATCAGGAAGCAATCACCATTCTCATTGCGCACCGTTTGTCCACAGTCATGCACGCCGACCGCATTTACGTCTTGGAGCGTGGGAAAATCGTTGAGTCCGGAAGGCACTCCGAATTGGTCGAGAGTAAAGGCTTGTACTATGCGATGTGGCGCCAGCAAGTCGGTGAGCAAGAAGGGTCCGAAACCGTAGCAAGAATGGGTGAAGCAGGCCGCGATCCTGCTCTTGCTCGTTAGAATCGCGATCCTAACCGAATGGTTGGGATGTTTTCTTTTTACCCCTTTTGCCGCCAAAACTGAATAAAAGGCGCGCGAGGTTGCCATGCGGATGCGCCGACGCAAACTACATCAGGCAGCTTTGGGACGGACCTCCTGCTCCGTGATCTCCTCTTCCGCGCAGAGCCCCCAGTCCTCGTTGGCGGCCACTCCCAAGGGCGGATATTCGGACCATCCGGCGCCATAAAGCCGATCTTTCTCTCCCTCAGTTGTACCGAAGTTGTACCGAGCGCTGGGTGCTTCAAGTAAGCGAGCGCGAGGTCATAGTGTCCGGAATAGGAACGAGGCTCAAGTTTGAGCGCCTGTTTGTAGTGCCTGATGGAATCCGCCGTCTGGCCACTGTGAAATTCAGTGAGCCCCAATAGCAGGTAAGCGTCGGTGCACTTCGGATCAGCCTTGATAGCCTGAAGCAGCTTGTGGACAGCGGAGTTCGAGTCCTGCGCAGAGAGAGCCCTCTGCGCGCGGGCGATCGCAAGTGGCGAGAAGCTGAGAAACGCATTACCACCGTGTCGCTTAAAGCCCCCTCGACCTGCGGCTCGCGTCAGGAAATTCGATCAGGACTTCACCTGCGCAGGTCTCGCGAAATCCGGCTTCGGGGGTGAGCAAATCGACTCGAACCATCGACTAATGTAGACCTGCGCATGCGCTTCTCCACAGAAGTGGCGAGCTCCGGCAGCATTCGCGGCTTCCAAATTCCACTTGAGCACAGTGAGTTTCGCGTCGCTGTATTCAATGACAAACCAGTGATCTGGGTTATTGGTGATTCGTCCGCAGATTTCGCATCGGAACTCCTGAAGAGTAGTCATGCAGTGCACCTTGCCTCGTAAGTTTCCACAAGACTGAGAATCATATTAGCGGTGCACACATCCCCAATCGCGGTAGTTCAAGATGCTGTGATAGATCGGCGGTCAGGCCATTCGGCATTAAAATATTTCTGAATGAAATCGGCGCGTTCACGGTTGACGTTATCCACCAGTTCTTCTGCTTCCTTTTCACTCTTGCCACGGCCAAGAAGCCTCCGGACTTTGTCTCCACTTGAAGCATAGGAAAGATCCCGCTCGGCTAAGCACTTCAGGTGGTGATTGAGAACCTCCGCCGTTGTTTCCAAGGATCTCCCACTAAGCAGTTCACTGCTTTGCCAGACCTGATTAGGCCATTAAAGGAGCGAAACGAATCTTTTAGACAAAGGTATCGCTCCCCCCCGCTTGCCGAGTTGCGCAGTAGGATTGCGAGTGTTGGGGCCAACGGCTGAGCTGAAAATGGTCCTAGTCTGTCTCTTTCATACAAGCCGACGGAGCCCAAGTTTTCGCTGTCTCCTGGTCGCTTGCGAGTTTCACATTGTTAGGACCACGCGGAACTCTGCCTTACCGCTCAGCATCCGTGCGTAGGCTTCGGCCGTCCTTTCGAGCGGATAGGTTTCAATCATGGGACGCACGCCAGTCAGTACGCAGAAATTCAGAGTGTCTTCTGAAGCAGCAGGCGTCCCCGCAGCCCATCCCTGGATCGTCTTGCTGCCAAAAATAAGCTGGGACGGCGTGACTTCAATGGGATCGGGTGCCGCACCAACCACAACGAGTTTGCCGTTCGGCCCGAGACCGTCAATCAACGCGGACATGGCTTTGGAGCTGGGGGCTGTGGCGAGAATGACACGCGCTCCCCCGAGTTTTTGCAACTCTTGGGCTGCATTCGTCGCCTGGCTGTCAATGTAGACGTGTGCTCCCAGCTTTTTCGCCAGCACCGCGTTTTCGGAACCGCGCCCGATGGCCGCCACGTTATAGCCAAATTTGTTAGCGAACTGGACGCCCAGGTGACCCAGGCCGCCGATGCCCTGCACGGCGACGAGATCGCCGGGCAACGCACCGCTGTGGCGAAGAGCGTTGTAGGTGGTAATTCCGGCGTCGAGCAGGGGCGCGGCTTCGACGTCACTGAGGCTATCCGGGATCGGCACCAGAGCTTCCACTGGGGCCAACATGTATTCCTGATATCCGCCGTCATAGCTGATGCCGGAGACCTTCACGCTCCGGCAATTGCGAAAATCTCCGCGCCGGCATTCGCGGCAGGTATTGTCGTGGCCGCCGTGCCAGCCGACGCCCACACGCTGACCTTTCTTCCAGGTAGAAACAGCAGCGCCCACTTCATCAACCACGCCCGCCACTTCGTGTCCGGGAACGCGAGGATACTCAATTCCCGGCCACAAGCCTTCTTTGACGAGCACGTCGCTGTGGCAGATGCCACAGGCCTTTACCTTAATGCGCACCTGCCCCGCATCGGGCTCAGGGATAGGACGCTCGACGATCTCGAAATCCGCTCCAGGTTTGGGAATCTGCGCCACCTTCATGGGCGCTAATTGTGGTTTCGGAACTACTTTCATGGTTGCCATAAATCCTCCGATGAATATCTATTAGCGAAGAGCGCAAGCTCGTTGGGATTAAATTCTTGTTGTATGTACTTGATCCTTGTTCTTTCCTTTTACGAAAACGGCTCCAGTTTGCCCAAAACGGTCGGGAGATATTCCGCAACCGTCGGATGAATATGCATTGCACGCTGGATGACCGTGTACGGCGCCTTCGCGTACATGACGTCGAGCAAGACGTGAATGACTTCGTCGCCTCCGGTGCCAAGAATCGCGGCGCCTAGAATCTGTTTTGTTTCCGCATCAACACAAATTTTCATGAAACCTTGTGTCTCACTTTTTTCGTAGGCCCGGCTGGCGATTGTCTTGCCCGCGTCCGCACAACCGCGCCGCCAGGGACGGGCCTGCCTGGCCCGTCGCGATGATGATAGCGTCGAAGGGCTTCATGCAGCTAGTGCGCCCTCGATGCGGAGTTTGCCCTCTTTGGCAGCCTCTTCGGGCGTCTTCCCGTTTTGGCGCGCCACGATGTAAGCGGCGTACCATCCCGACCAGTGGTGTTTCGGAGCAGTTGGCTCGTACTCGCCATGATGTTCCTCTGTTTCTCGCAACAGCTCCGTCATCGTCGCAACGTCAAAATTGCTGTCCACTCGTCCCGGCAGCCGCGCTGTAATTTCCTGCAACAGCCAGCCGTTGCCATCCGGATCATGGAAGGAGGCGAACGAGAAGTAACTTGTATGCGCAGGGTCCGGACCGTTGACCCGGAGACGCCCAAATAAGTAGGGCTCGTCAGAGCCAGTGTGCACGTTGCTACCGTGGAACACCTCGCTGACTTCGACGCCGCGACCGAGCAGTTCCTTCCGGGTGGTCTCAATGTCAGAGACGGCCAGATACAAGCCCTGAGCAGCACCCGGTGCTGCCGTGGTGACGTTCTTGCCGAAGATTACCGAGCACCCGGAGCCGGGCGGTGTGAACTGGACCCCCCGCCAGTCGTCACCAGCGGTGAAGTCGGCGTCGAGCCTCCACCCGAGCCTGGCGTAGAACTCTTTCGCGCGGTCGACATCCGAAACCGGGATGATGACCACCTCGAGTTTCATGTCGACTTTCGTGGCATTTGCGTTTGTGGTTGGTTCATTGTTGTGGACTACACTTAAAGTTGCCATTTTTCCTCCTATGTATTCTCCTAAATCGAAAGTTAAAGTTTTTTGAATACTCGTACTAGGCGGCTCTCGCGGCGCCGTTGCGGGCTTCGATAGCCTTGACGGAGTTCTTGAACGCCTTCTCCAGAACCCCCTTGCCGATGGTCCCGACCACCAAACCAAGCAGCCGCCCCTTGAGGTTCTTGCCGTCGCGTACGACGACCACATCAATGTCGGTCAAACCGTCGGGACGACGCGTGAAGGTGTAGGTGTGCCCGGACGCACCTCCCCAGATGTTGGAGTCGGTCGTCGTGAGGACAACATGGTTTGGATTAGACCAGTCGTAGTGCAGGCGCTCCCAGATACCACCCGAGCCTTCCGTAACGTCGGCTTGCGAGGGGCCGCGGTCATGCACTTTAAGGTAGTCGTCGGCACTGTTGCCAAAAAGCTTCGAGCGGCCAGGCCCGAAGTCGGTGAGCCCGGCGACGTACTGCTCGGGCGTCGAAGTGGTTGTTTGGTGGAGGTGGATTGTAGACATGCGTGCTCCTTTCTTGGGCGGTGTCACTAAAGTCTTGAGCTCACAACTCGAAAGTCAGATTTGTTGAATGCGAGCATCCGAAGACACTCAGGCTGCCTTTGCCGATGCGGTGAATGTCGCGCGCATTTTCCTGACGAACTCCTGCACGCTCAGCGGCCGTTGCCCCGTTAACGTGAGCACGTCGTCCGACATTCGGTCGAACTCGCACGGAATCACGATGAGCCTCGCAGAGGGCACAACCACAATCCATGCGACACTGAGCCCCTGGCTTGCCACATAAGATTCCAACCCTGTCTTCCAGGTGTCGTACTTCTACGATCTCACAACGGACTGGCATGCGCGATTAGATTACGCTTTGCGCGGGCGTCCAGCAAAAATACACTGCCAGAATGAAAGCTCTTGGGAGCATCAACGTCTGCTTTGCTCTAGCGAGCCTTATCGGATGGGCTCATGGATTCGGCAGTAAAGAACTCAGAGCGTCTGGACTTCGAGCGCCAAGAACGCGACTGGGGGTTGGGCGAGAGTGCAAGAATGAGCGTCAGGCAAAAAAAGTCATGGTTCCGCACTGCTGAGTTGGCAAATCCCGACAAAACAGTCTATTCGACAACCAGTGAGTCCATGCTAGTGATTGAGTCCGATGGAACGGCCACTTGCGTGGGGACTCAGGGGAGGGGAGTGATGATCCGCCGCTCGGCGTCCACTTCGTCTCCGCGAGTAAAAAGTGTAGCCTCGCCCCGCACGGCGTCGAGTAGTAATGTGGCATACGCCTTTGGAATTGCAATACGTTCGTCGGAGGCCCCTCGAAGCTATATGAAGGTTCCCGCGTTCAGATCCAGGAAGCGGTCGATGCGCTGGTAAAGCGCGCAATCGAGAGTAGCGACATGCGACTTTCGATCTACTCCGCGCGCTGATTGGCGTCTCGAATGTGACATCCAGTCCTGACTGGCAGCAAAGCGCCAAGCGCCTGGTGGATATCCTGATCACCGGTTCGCGGCCGATGAAGTAGCCGCGGACGCGTTGACAACGCCGATTGATCGGCCCGTAAATTGAAAACGAGCGCTTGATTTTCACGCGCTACTTTCGCCTAATCGTTCTCCGCAGATTGAAAAGCGTAATTCATCCGTGCGCTCGAAGTGGTAGACTGCCGACAATGCCATCAAAGAAGCAGAGCAAAACCAGGCGAGCGAAATCGAAAGCCACAACAGCCAAGAAGAGGACATCGTCCCACACGGGAGCCACGAAGGCAAGAACCAGGAAGAAATTGGTGAAAAGGAAGTCGGCGCAGACCAAGAAGTCAAAGAAGAGCCGCGCGCGTACGAGGACGGCAACAGTGAACGCCGTGCGCGAAATGGAACAGGAGATTCGAAATAAAAGATTCACCCGTGCAGACGCAGTATCAGGTCGGCAGTCGGATTTTCAGGGTTTGTCGAGGTCTGAGAAAGCAGATTCTGAAAGTGTGACGAGTTGGTTGAGGAAGGCAACGTCTTCGAAGCCGGTGCGGTCGCGGGGGTAGAGGAGGCCGACGACGCGGGCGAGCGAGAAGTGCACACACACGAAGTGCCTGAAGACGATGTGCCTGAGGAATATCTGGACAAGGATTAGATTCGCGTCACAATCGACCTTGCTTATTGGTCCCACCCGCCCCCCAAACCCCTGTAGAGTTCGACAAGCGCCAATAACTCGTTTAATTGCGCTTGGACAAGGTTGAGCTCGGCTGAAAAATAGTTCGTTTCGTTGGTGAGCACCTCGAGATAGCTTGCCACTCCACCGCTGTACCTCATGTGGGACAGTCGCGCCGCATCTTGCGCGGAGTTCACCAACAGCTGTTGCTGTTCACGAAACTCCTGTGTCTTACGGTAGGCGATTAAGCCGTCGGAGACATCACGGAACGCCCCTTGGATCGTCTCCTGATACGAGAGCACGGCTTCTTGCTGTTGGGCTTGTGCCAGGCGAACGTTGGATCGGAGTTTACCCGCTGTAAAGATAGGCTGAGCGAGTGTTGAACCAAACGTCCAGAATCCCGCCGGGCCTGTGAACAAGGAGGTCAGCGCCGAACTCTGATATCCAGAATTCGCGGTCAGCGCGATCTGCGGAAAGTACAAAGATCTGGCTACGCCGATCTGGGCATTTGCGGCAATCAACTGTTGTTCTGCCTGGCGTATGTCGGGGCGCCGCTGTAACAGGGACGAAGGAAGGCCCGCTGGCACTATCGGTGCGTGGGGCTGATCGGTTAACGCCCGCCCACGCGGGACGGGCGCAGGATTGTTACCTAAAAGGACGCTAATAAAATTCTCTTGCTGCTCGATTTGCTGCTCCAGGCTCGGGACTTCCGACCCCGCCGTAAAGACCAGCTGCTCCGCTTGGCGTACATCGAGCAGAGATGTCGAACCGCCATCGGCCAGAATTCGCGTCAGGCGGAGCGAGTCCTGACGCGATGCCAGCGTGCGGCGCGTGATTTCGAGCTGCAGGTCAAGTGCCCGCAGGCGAAAGTAAGCGCTGGCCACATTAGCCACCAGCTCTGTCGCGATCTCTCGGCGTCCCCACTCACTTGCCACAAAGTTGGCGCGTGCCGCTTCCGTCGCCCGACGAAAGCTTCCCCAGAAATCTAATTCCCAATTGAAATCGAGTCCGACTCGGTTTGTATTCGTCTCGACTGCAGGAATGAACTTTTGCCGTGCCGCACGCTCGTTAAGGGCGGAAGCGTCGGCTGAAATTGTGGGGAACTGGTCGGCTCGCGTGATACCTAATGCCGCTCGCGCCTGGAGAATCCGTGCCCCAGCCCGGCGCAGATCATAGTTTTGTTGAAGGGCAGTCCTGATCAGATCCTTCAGTTGTTCATCTTGAAAGACGTCCCACCATTTTTGTTCAGCGAACGATTTGGTGTCGGGTTTGCCCGCCTCTTCGGGCGTCAAGCCTCGATAGACTGCCGGAGTATCGACTTTGGGCCTCTTGTAATTGGGTCCGACTGCACACCCACACACACTCATCATGGACGCTAGGAGAACGACGGCCCGAGCTCGTGTCCTAGTCATCTGCCGCCCCCTGGCTGGGAGAGGGAGTCGGCACTGCACTTAAAGGGGCTCTGACAGTACGCTTCGAAAACCTCTCGACTACGTAGAACACCGCTGGAACGAAGAAAATGCCCACGGCACTGGCCGCCAGCATGCCTCCAATGACCGTCGTGCCCATAATCTGACGGGCCACCGATCCCGCGCCTGTTGCCGTCCACAACGGAATGCACCCGGCGATGAAGGCCAAGGAGGTCATCAGAATCGGACGAAGGCGAAGCCTTGCGCCTTCCAGCGCGGCATCGACCAGATCTCTGCCCTTTTCATATTCGTCCCTGGCAAATTCAACAATGAGAATGGCATTTTTGGCCGCCAAACCGATCAGCATGATCAATCCAATTTGTGAGTAAACGTCGGCTTCGATCTGCACCATGTAGGGAGGATAGAACGCGCTGACCAGCACGCGCCGAAGCCAGAGAATGAAGAAGGCGCCAAACACGGCAATGGGCGTACTCAGCAACACACTGAATGGCAATGTCCAACTCTCGTAGAGAGCCGCCAGGATCAAAAACACGAAGAGCAGCGAGAGTCCAAATATCGCTGCCGGTGGTACACCCTGCTGTGCCTTTTTCTCCTGATAAGAAATCCCGAGGTAGTCGTAGCCCATTTCGGACGGCATAGTCTGGGAGAAGACTTGCTCCAAGGCCGCCATGGCCTGATTTGAACTGTATCCCGGGGCGGCGCTGCCATTGATTTGCGCAGAGCGGAAAAGGTTATAGCGCATGGTGAATTCGGGGCCGGCCCGAGATTCAAATCTTATAAGCGCAGAAAGGGGGACCATTTCCCGGCTGCCATTCTTGACGTAAAATTGGCCCACATTTTCTGCGTTGGTACGATAGTCGCCTTCCGCCTCGATATAGACCTGCCACTGCCGTCCAAAGCGATTGAAGTAGTTGATGAACAACCCTCCCATAAACGCTTGAATCGTCCGATACACATCGTTGATCGCAACACCCTGCTTGATAACTTTGTCGCGGTCAACATCTATGAATTGCTGCGGTACGCTGCCGAGAAAAGTCGTACTCACGCTGGCGATCTCAGGACGTTTGCGCGCAGCAGCGAGAAATGTATTCAGGTTCGAAGAGAGAAATTGGACATCCTTGCCCGCCCGATCTTCGAGAACAAAGGTGAATCCCCCGGAAGTACCCACGCCAGGGATGGCGGGAGGCGAAAAATCAAAAGCAATCCCTTCCGGAAGTTGGCTGAGTTGTCGGTTCAAACGCGTTTTGATTTCCTGAAATTGTTCCTCCCTGCTTTTGCGATCGTCCCACGGCTTAAGGGTTACGAAAAAGAAAGCGTTGTAACTCGTACGGGTGAAGCTGAGCAGGCTGAAGCCAAGGACGCTGGTTGTCGATTGCACTCCCGGCAAGTGCGCCAGGATGTTTTCGATTTTCCGTGCAACCAGATCCGTTCGTTCGAGGGACGCGGCACTAGGCAACTGCAGATTGACATAGAGGTATCCCTGATCTTCGTCTGGCAGAAAGCTGGATGGAACTTTACTGCTGAAGAAAGCCGCCCCAGCGCCGAAAATCACCAGCAGAACTACGGCGATGGCAGCCTTGCGAATGAGAGCTCCGCAAATTCTGACGTAGCCGTTGGTCGTGCGCTCGAATATGTTATTGAACCAATCAAAGAACCTTCGCAATAAACCGCCGCGCTTTTCTCTGGGTCGCAGTATCAGTCCGGCGAGTGCCGGGCTTAACGTGAGCGCGTTGAACGCCGAGAGGAGGACGGACAAGGCGATGGTTATAGCGAACTGCTGATATAACCTCCCGGTAATCCCGGGGATAAAAGCGGTCGGGACAAACACCGCCGATAGCACCAACGCGATGCCCACGAGAGCTCCGGAAATCTCTTCCATCGCTTTCAAGGCGGCGTCCTTCGGAGACATGCCGTCCTCGATGTGCCGCTCGACAGCTTCGACAACCACGATGGCGTCGTCAACCACCAGGCCAATCGCCAGCACCAAGCCGAACAAAGAAAGCGTATTAATCGAAAAGCCGAACAGCGGGAAGAAAACAAAGGCGCCTACCAGGGAGACGGGCACGGCCAAGAGAGGAATCAGAGTGGCACGCCATCCCTGCAGGAAGAGATAGACGACGAGAATCACCAATACGATGGCGATGAAAAGAGTGAGAATGATCTCCTTTAGGCCTTGAACCACCGATCGGGTGGTGTCGAGTGCAGTGGCGTAATCCACATCGCCGGGAAAACGAGTCTTCAGTTCCGTCATCAGCTTGTTCACGCCGCTTGCGGCATTGACCGCATTGGAGCCGGGTAACTGATAAACAGCGATTATGGCGCTCGGCTTTCCGTTGAGGCGGCCGGCTACCGAATAGTCCTGTGCCCCAAGCTCAATACGAGCGACGTCTCTTACGCGCACCACGCCGCCTTCGGGAGACTCACGGACCACAATTTCCCCGAACTCCTCTGGCGAGACCAACCGTCCCTGGGCCCGAACTGCGTACGAGAACTGCTGTCCTGAAGGGATGGGTTCTCCTCCGATTTTTCCCGCAGGATTTACTGTGTTTTGGGTTTGGATCGCATTGACAATCTCCGGAACGGTGATACCCAACTTGGCAAGCTGGTCGGGCTTGACCCAGAGCCGCATGGCATACTGTCCTGCCCCGAATACTTGCACCTGGCCGATGCCGTATGACCGCGTGATCGAATCGACCAGATTGATGTATGCGAAGTTGGCGAGGAATCTTGCGTCGTACGTGCCGTGGGGCGAATACAGCGCAATCAGCATGAGCGGCGCCGTGACTGATTTGCGAACGGTAATTCCGTAGTTCGTAACCTCGATGGGAAGCTGCGATGCGGCCTGCGTCTCTCTGGATTGGGCGAGAATCAGGTCGTTGTTAGGATCAGTCTTCACATCGAAGTTCACAACCAGAGTGGTCTGCGAGTTCCCCGTCGCATTTAACGAGTACATGTAATTCATGTTGTCCACACCGTTCATCTGTTGCTCGATGGGAGTGGCAACGGATTGCTCGAGAGTTTGCGCGTCCGCGCCCACGTAAGTGGCAAGTACCTGAATTTCGGGAGGCGCAATGTTGGGGAACTGGGCGATGGGTAAACCGAAAATCGTCACGACTCCGACAATCACGGTGACGATCGCAATCACCATGGCGACAATGGGGCGGTTGATGAAGAACTTTGACATGACTCAATTGGCTACATCGAAGCGGTGGCAGTCGCAATCTTCACGGCCATGCCATCCCTGACTTTTTGCACGCCTTCGACCACGACTCGCTCGCCGGGCTTGACTCCTTGTTCAATGATCCACATCGGGCCGGTCCGCTCTCCCACTTGCACCGTCCTGATGCTGACCTTATCGTCACTGCCGACAACCGCTACCTGATACGTGCCCTGGAGTTCCGTAACTGCTCTTTGCGGCACTAGCAGGGCTGCCGGCCTGATATAGCTGACGAAGCGCACTCGGCCATATTGGCCAGGGCGTAGGACGTTATCGAGATTGGGAAAAATTCCAGCCAAACGAATCGCTCCTGTCTGCGCATCGACGTGACGATCAACAGCATAAAATTTCCCTTTTTTCGGATATGTCGATCCATCGGCCAGGACAAGTTCCAATACCAACTCTCTTTCAGTTTTCTCTCGCGACGCGACCGTAGGATTGCGCTGGACAAAAGCGAGGTATTGCTGCTCGCTGGCCACGAAATAGGCTTTAATTGGATCGAGTTGTGAGACGGTCGTTAGGACGGTTTGCGAGCCAACGAGATTTCCCACCTGCCCAGTGGCAATTCCGGCAACGCCATCGATCAGCGAGCGTACGTTCGTGAACTCAAGATTGATTTCTGCCTGCTCGACAGCAGCCTTGTCCGCTTGGACAGTCGCTTTGGCCGCCAGGTTCGCTTGTATGTCGTTATCGAGTTGGCTCTGGGCAATTGCCTTCTCTTTCGCGAGAGGAGTATCTCGCTGTACGTCGAGCTGGGTTTTCCCGAGCTGCGCTTCCGCTTGCGCCAGCTGCCTTCGCTTGGTCAAGTATTGCCTGGAAAGGACGCGGATCGATTTTGAAGAGCACCTCGTTCTTGTGGACCAACGCACCTTCACGGTAATTCTGCTGAACCAAGTATCCCGAGACCTGCGGTTGGATTATGGCATTTACATATCCATCCAGGGTTGCAATCCACTCGTGATAAACCGGAACGTCACGTTGAGCGACCTCGACAACCTGAACGGTCGCCGGAGCGGCAGGAGCTGCCGCGGCGCTCTTATTTCCACACCCTTCAGCAAATCCGAGAAGTAAAAGAAGGCAGCCGACGAGCCACGGATTCGTGCGCTGACTCTCGGTTGAGAAGATATTACAGTTGGCATTCTTGATGAGGAAAAATTTGGGAGACGATTTGTTGGACCGGCACTGTTGCACTGACATAACCTCTCCTTGCCCGCGAAATTCTCGCGATTTAGACGCGGGCGCCGAATCTGTGCATGAAAAAACGGGAGCTCAAAAAGCGTTCGTGGAAAGACTTCTCATTAGATAACGGGGAGCATTCTATCGCTATGCGGAAGCTCAGCGCAAAAGCCCTCCAGCCTTCGTGCGCCATAGGCCAACACCGAATTCGTACGGCCAGTTGATGGCGCCAATCCTTCGGTTTGACCTTCGATGTGAAAGCTTGCATTCGGATGCTTCCGTTCTGAGTAACAAACGTATCGCTGGCCAGCTCACACGATTTGTTCCTGGAAAAAGATGAACCTCATAAAACATCCCGTAAGAGTGTGCAGTGCTCCGATGCCCTCCACAGCGCTTTTTATCCCCTCACTCTGCCCCTGACGGTCGGGCCGGGGTCGATTTCCGTCGCGGTTACGTTGGGTGCAAATTCCACGAGACACTATGGATTTCATGTCCTGATTGTTTCTGCAGCGCTCATCGCAATGGCGGCAGTGGCTGTCAGCGTGTTGCTCTGTTACGGATTGGCTGACCAACTTGCTCGTGCGATTGGAAAGACGGGAATGATAGTGATAGTAAGGCTTTCATCGTTTCTCCTGGTTTGCATCGGTGTTCAGATCGTGTGGAACGGCATTACCGCATTGGTGTCCTCGTTGCACGTTGAGCGTATGTGATCGGAGGCCTTTCAGCCGGCCGAGGCGGCCTGCCTCACGTTGGCTGAACGTTTCAGATCGATGTTCTGCCAAAGGGCGAAGAGCACAAGGCCGACCGCGAGCCCTATCGAAACCTCAAAGAATCTGTGAAGCGCCACTAACCGGCCACTTGTAGATCGTGGCACGAGCATGACGATCACGAGGGTGATACTGGCGTATCGAAACGCGCTTCTCGTGACGCGAAGTGCGACGCACAGCAATCCGACAACGACGACGGCCGCTCCAAATGAGCAGACGCTTGCGTGGAAGTAAATGTCGGTACCGGCGCCAACAGCTGCGCCAACCGCCGTTCCCACAACATATTGGACGGCAATGGGAAGTGCCGAACTGAGCGTCAGCTTCATAACTATCAGGGTCGACATTGGCGCCCAATAGGCTTCAGGAAGGCGGAACAAGCGGGCGATGAGATAAGACACCACAGCAGCAAGCGCACTAAGGACCACATATGCAATCGACGGTGGATTGTCCTTAGCAATTACCCATTCGCCAAGTTGCGCGCTCATCTGGTGATTGTTGACCATAGCTCCGCTGCTCTAGATGTGCGCAAGTAACATCACAACGAATAGCGATGGAAGATAAATGATGGATGCTGCAAGCAGACGCCGAGCGGCAGAGTTGGACCTGCGAAGCACAAACTGTGCTGCGTAATAAAGGAATCCCCACCCAAGGAACAAGGCTCCAATGAAATAGAATTTGGCTTCCCCCATCAACCCTGGCAAGAGACTTAGTGGCACCAAAGCTAGGAGCGGCAGCACAGTTTGCAAATTAACTAAACGGGCTCTCGCGGAGTCATTAGGAGGGAGCACCAGGTAGCCTGCGCGAGCGTAATCTTCGCGGTACATCCAGGCGATCGCCATGAAGTGTGGAAACTGCCAGAGAAAGAGCACCGCGTAGAGAGTCCATGCTTGGAAGTTCAGCTGGCCCGATGCCGCGGCCCAGCCGATTAGAGGAGGCATTGCACCAGGAAATGCGCCGACCACAGTGCACAGCGGCGTCTTTCGTTTGAGGGGAGTATAAAACAACAGATAAGACAGTAACGTGGCCATCGCGAGCAGGCTCGCAAGTACGTTGACCGCAGCGGCAAGATAGACGCTTCCGAGAACCGATAATACAATACCGAACCATAAAACCGCTGTGGGTTTGACCCGCCCTGCGGCGAGCGGGCGGCGGGCAGTTCTGCGCATTTGCGCATCGAAGCGACGTTCGATGTATTGATTTAGAGTGCCTGTGCCACTGGCAACCAACAATGTGCCTAACACGGCGTTGATCGCGCGGACGAATGGGAAGTCGTGCCAGGCGGCTCCACAACCAAGGTAGAAACCGGAAAAAGTTGTGATGACGATCAGGAAGTTGACTTCGGGCTTGGTGAGTGCCCAATAGTCGGATAGTAGCGTGGAACGCGCGACCCGAGGGCGCGGCAGGGCCGGTACATCGAACACAGCGAGAATGGGCTCAGTCGCCATGCTGAAACGCCTCCAGGCTGTGAGGAGCTCGCAGCTTTGCCGCGAACTCGACGATATGGGCGTGTTGCGGAGACAACAGTCGTACGGTCAAAACTGCTCCTGCAACCAAATAGACTACGGTGACGCAGGTCCACATTAACGCGGCCGCGCACTGCTGATCCCCCAGAACAGAAAGCCCGAGCAAGTGTGATGAGGACGAGTAAACCGGATACACCGCGCGGTCGCAAAATACGAGAAATCCGGCGAGGATGTCACACGGCAGTGTGGCGAAAAAGAGATACAGGATCATCGAAAGATCTGGCCTCGGCACACTCGGCCAGGGCTGAACAACAGGCCACCAGAATAAAAGCCCGGCCGCGAGAAACGATGACTGCTCGACAGAATGCCATGCTGCTGACTGCATTCCGAGCGCAAATATCGCGGGAACATGCCATAAGACCAGAGCCGCAGCGGCGACAAGCCAGCAGAAGCCAAGTTGTCCGTGCATTCTCCCTACAGGCAGCAATTGCAACGTCGGCCCAAGCACGCCTTGTAAAAATCGCTGCGGCAAACCGTGCAGCAAAGCGCGCACGGGCTCACCTAACCAGATGAGGGGAGGCGCCACAGTCATGAGCAGCAGATGTTTCAACATGTGCACGGTCAGCAATTCGTGATCGAGTGTGGACACAGGAGAGGCGATCGCAACCCAGGTCAAGGACAAGCCCACGAGGAAAAGAGTAGAGCGCCAAGCAAGAGAAGCTCACAGGAATTTCATTCAGCAACTGCGCTAGTCCCTCGCGTCCAATGGCTGCGCCCTTAGTACGCCAGCCAATCGTGCCTTTTAAGCCATCGGTTTCCATAGAGTCGAGACCTGCTCCCAAGTGGGAATCTCTCTTCTCGGCTCTTTCGGCAGCAAGACGGGTAATGGGTGGTAATCCGGAAACCGATACTCCTACGCCAGCGTGTCACCATTACAAGCGCATCATTGACATTCCCGCAGACTGTCCTCGCGAAGCACGGAGGGGAACATCCTTAGCGCTAGGCCGGGAGTAGATATCCAGAAGTTCTTAAGCATGTACCTACCGTAATTTCTACGATCACGTCGATCATCCGTTTGGCATCGGGGTAGTCGAGGGAGTGGAGTGCTCTCATAGAAGTGGGGAAACGTAGGACGGCAGACAAAAAAATCCGGACTGAACAGAAGTCCAGTCCGGATTAGCTCATTTCACATTTTCAGAACGCGAACCTCAAGGCGAACTGAATCAGGCGCGGGTTGTTGATGGTGTTTGTAACGACCCCAAAATTCGGACTGCTCAAAGTGCCGTTGGGCGGGCCGAACTGGGGGTGATTAAAAATGTTGAAGAACTCGGTGCGGAATTCAATGTTCATGGTTTCAGTAAGGTTCGTTTTCTTGAAGACCGCGAAGTCGAAGTTGTTGATTCCCTGTTGCCGCAAAGTAGCGTCGACACGAGATTCATCGCCGAATCCCCAATCTGGCGGTGGAACGAAGCAACTCGTGTTGAACCAGCCACTAAGTTTCGATACCGGGCTTCCGGAGACGTTCTTATCGCAGCCAGAAACAACATCCGGCCTGAGATTTCCGTTTGTGAGGCCCAGCGACGTAAGTGAGTTCCCCTGCCCGTACTGGATCTTTACCGGGAACCCGCGCTGGAACGTGGTCACGCCGTCGACGCCCCAACCAGAAACCACCTTGCTGCCCACTCCACTCACGCCATTGAAATATTTCTTGCCTTTTCCGAACGGCAGGTCAAGCACGTAACTGATGACCAGGCGCTGCGAGACGTCCTGGGCAGAAAGTGACTTCTCTCCCTTCAGGTTGTTCCAGTCCTGGATTGGCCCGCTGCCACCTGAGGTTCCACCTTCCAGCCAGTCGGTCAGGGTATCGGTGTTAGAGATCAGTTTGGCGTTGGTATAAGCGGCTAGCAGAGTTCCGCCACCTGGGAACCTTTTCGTAACCGTCGCTTGTAGCGAATGGTAGTAGCTGTCGCAGCAGGCGAACCCGTTGTAGCGGAGGTTACCGTATTGCGGAAATGGACGGTCCAATTGCCCCTGAAGGAGCTTCCCCGGTAACAGGTTCCCGGGCAATGGCTGGTTGAATGGATAAGCAGCTGCGGGTTTGGCAATGTCTGGAGTGTTACCCATCGCTGCTTGTGCGGCGGCCTCCGCTATGAAGCTGTCCGGTATCTGATTTACTTGGGTGTCAAAACGTTCCAGGTGTATGCCGCGGGACCCGGCGTAGGCCACATCAGCGAAGAAGCCGCCGGGCAGCTCCCGCTGAATGCTGGAAACGCCGCCGGTTACCGAAGATGCAAAAGGTGCGCTTGAAGACGAAGCAGCTCCAATCCCCGCCGAGCTCGGCGCAACCCAGGTTGACGGAGCAAGCAAGCAACAACACACATCTCGCGAAGTCATTGACGGTATAAGAGCCAGCATCATCGCTGCACTTTCTATGAAGTATTCCCCTTTGGTTAAAAAAAGTCGCTGTCGTTCGCCAAAATGCCTGTACGGTCGTTGCACACACCAGTCGTGCCAAGAACATTGCAGTTTGATCCGGTGATTGCGTCCACAGGGATAGGAAAAAGGTAGTCAGGTAGCGGCGAGGCCTACACGGCAGACCACCGCCATAGTGTGCGTGTAGTTGTTCAAAATCAGAGAGGCCGAAGCAGGACAATGCCGAATCACGCAGCGCGTTCGTAACGATGATGAAGACCACCGACACGCGGCCACGCGATGACCTTCCCTTCGCCGGCGCAGCCCATTCGCTTTTCCGGAGTCTGCTTCTCAAACCCGCAGTGAGTGCGATCCTGATGATAGTACGTGATGTAGGCTGAGAGCAGTCGCTTCAGATGCTTCTCATTTATGGGGATCACGTAATCCAACAGTTCGCGGCGGCAGCTGCCGATCCAGCGCTCGGCGACACCGTTCTGCCAAGGACAAGCAACTGCCGTTCGTATAGCCCCAATGCCCATCGAGCGAATCGCGGCGGGAACTTCGCTGCCGTACTTGGAATCGTGATCCAGGATAAGAAACTTGACTGGCGGTTGGTAAGGAAAGGCTTCGCGCAACTGCTGCGCGATCCAGGCGCTGGTGGGATGGCGTGTAACGTTGAGGTGGAGAATGCGCCGCCGATCATGGCCAATGATGAAGAAGCAGTAAAGCACCGCGAAGGTGACGGTCGGCACGGAGAAGAAGTCCATGGCGGCGATGGCTTCGCGGTGATTGCTCAAGAAGGTGAGCCAGCGCTGCCCTGACTCGGGAGTTCGCGGAGCCCGACCCATCCAACGGGAGACGCTGCGTTCAGAGACCTCGAAACCGAGCATGACCAGTTCGCCGTGAATGCGTGGAGCGCGCCAGGTAGGATTCTCGGTCGCCATTTTGAAAATCAAATCGCGGATCTCCGTGGTCACTGGCCTTCTGCCGACCGGCTTGCGCACACGAGAGATGAGTTGCCAATACATCCGAAAGCCAGACCGATGCCAACGCACGACAGTGGGCGGCGATACGACTATCAGCGCATTCTTCCAGGGAGACCAGAACCGACGCAGGAGCACCCAGAAGAGTTTGTCAGCGGCGGCCAGTCTGAGGCGGGAGTTCTGGCGCTTGAACACCGCCAGCTGTTGACGCAAGGCAAGATTTTCAATCAATAAGCACCGGCGGCAGCGAAACAGCCGAACAAGAATGCCAACCCAAAGCCGCACAAAGCCGAACATGGCTTGAATTCATAGCAGAAGACCATGCTGCGGAAATTTCACAACTTGTTGATTTCAGAGCCGCACAGCATTTTGTCCAATGACAGCGAGTCGCGATAGAAAGCGCACGTATGGACCTAAAAAATATTTTGCAGCGCTGGGAGACCGCCTATAACAAAGAGAATTTTTACCGCGGGATACGTATCCTGCTCGAATTGCAGCGCAATGGCACTTCGAATCTATAGTTTCTACACAACCTGGGTTCTTCCATTTTCAGGAGATGCGGGTCGCGGATTTTGCGTGTGTCCTGCGCCGAAAAGCCCGTTGGAATCGGGCTTTTTGGCGTGCGGCCAGGTGCTTCAGGCGGCTTTGCCTGCAAGCGGGAAGTACGGTGCGTTGCTAGGCGGCCATGGGGCGAACTGCGGCTACGGATTCGCGTTCCTTATATAGCCGGGCGCCGACCAGCGTGGCAATGACGAATTCGACGAGCGATACGACAGACGAGATCACCAGCAATCGCACGGGAAAAAGGTCCACGGAATAGTTGCCGAGATTGGGAAGAAAGACGGCAATGACCCAAATGACTAGTCCGGCGCGGATTGCGGTCTTCGGTCCTGGGCCATAGCGCGTTCGGATGGCTGCGTAGAGCCAGACAGCAGCAATGCCCAGCAGGAATCCCCAGATGTTGAAAATCACGATCCCTCCCATGGTGAACGCGCCAGATTTACCCAGCGCCTGCATCGCCTGGGCCCATGCCTCCCTCAGGATTACGCCATTCGTGATGTATTCAACGATGTTAATCACCAGACCGGCTAGCAAACCACCCAAGATAACCCGAGCCCGATTGGTATGTGCCATAAACTCCTCCTTGGCGCCACCGGGCGGCAGCTAAGTAGGGACAAGGGCTTGCTTCCCAGCGCGGCTACTGCGGTGGCTGGAAAAGACGGGACAATTATCGACCTTTTTTTTGCCGACTGCCAATCTCTGAGAAGCGGTTTGCTCGGGCAAGCCGTGGAGCTTGCCCGAGCGCGTGTCGTGGGTTCGTTTAGGCGGCTTTGCCGGCGACTATCTTGTAGCCCATCGAAGTGTGGACTTCGAACGTGCGGATCGCGGGCTCGACGTCGAGAAGCGGCTTCAGGGTTTCCTGGATCTTCGGGTACTGCTCACGATGGTATTGCTCGGCATCCTCTCTAGTGTTCCAAAAGCTCAGAGCCAACACCCGATCACGTTCCGCGTCCGAGACGAGGATAACCTCGTCCACGAAACCTCGTTGCTTCTTCAGAATAGGCACCACTTTTTCGTTGATCGTGTTTGCGAGTTCATTCGACTTCCCCGATTTGCTGCTGAGTTCAACTGCTCTGGTAAACATCGTTGTGCTCCTTTCGTGGTTGAGGGTGAAAGGAACCCGCCGCGGGCGCGACGGCGGAAAATAGTCTTCTCGTTGAGTACGGCTACGCTACGCCCACACGCAATTGGGGTCAATTGCCTAAATTTGGTGCAAACAGGCCCGCAGGTTCAATATGGGTCGATCGCATCATCGCGTTTGAGCGGCAGATCGACATAGAGCGCCATACCACCGCCGCTTAGCGCCGTGCCGCGACCCGGAGTAAAAATTGCGTGGGCTCCGGCTCTGTTGCGAACACTGACTGTCGCACTCGTTCCGAGGGGGAATGATCAGCCGATCCTTTCGCACTCCGGGCAGTGCTGCTTATTTTGAAGTGCCCCCGTTTGCTGTACCAATCCCAATGTGAGTTCTCAGTTCGTGTGATCGGACCCCTTTTTCTGTACCAAGTCGAGAGTTAGTCTCCGGCATTTGCTAAGCGAGGCAGATCGCGGCTAGCCGCGATCTGCCTCGCTTCTCGCCAATTCCTCAACCGAACAAACCTGAACCGCATTATGATGATGTGTATTGCTCCGATCCGAACTGCCCCTACTGCGCGGATCTGCGGTTAGCGCAAGAGCAGTGGAAGCAAGCACAACGACCGGCTGACGCCGCATAAAGGCTGGCGCATATTGGCGCTTCCTGCTCAGCACAAACGGCGCTACAGTTTGCACATTCATAATCCCCGTACCTAGCGTTATCGCGGATTCAAACGGCTTTATGTCTCCTAGTTCCACAGGAGCCGTATGTCCGCCAGCATTGCAGTTCCACCAGTCGCCACAACAGCACCGTTGCAATTCCCGGAATGGCAGCGCGAATATCAAGAGGCGCTGTTTGAAACCAACCCGGCCAGACTGCCGCAGCGCGTGATGATTGCCGAGTTTGTACTCCTCAAGCGCCTGCGTGCCATTGCCTACAACCAGGACGCGATCAGAGAACGACAAAAGGTAGAAGACGCGCTTTCAAAGTTGCGTTTGCTAAAGAACCTGAGCTGTAAGCAGGAAGCAGCCTAAAGTTGTCCATCGACGCAGAGAACGAACGCTGGCGCTTATTGTGTGAGCAGGCCGCAACGGAGCAAGATTTGGGGAGGCGTATAGAGCTTGTGCGCGAAATCAATCGACTCTTGATTGAAGGGTTGCTGGAAGAAAAGGATCGCCTAAATCTGATTCCCCGTCATAGATCGCCAATACTTCGTCCAGAGAGGTAGCCGCCATTCAGCCTAACGTGTGACGCGGTCGGAATGAAAACTGCCCCTTCCCTAGCTGCCAATGCCCAGACCCTCCTTTGCTAGTTGATGCTGGGGTATGTCCAGAGGCGGAAAGTTTAGCGGGAGCACGCACGCGTTTTGCAAGCGCAACTTGGACATACGACAAGACCCATCACTTTTTTGGTTTCATTGCGACTGTTTCGCAGTATTATTCCGAGCGCGTGATGCAGCGACCGCACCCCACGAACGAAGTAAAGCAAGGCTTTGACTCAAGGGTCTTTTTCCCACCTAAACTCGACCAGGCCAAACCCGCAGAGTGTTGGCAAGATATAGCTAGGGAAATGGCCGATGAACCGGACGCCGATAGACTCCTGCAGTTTGCCAGTGAGATGGATAAAGTCTTGCTGCAGCAAGAACGAAGAAAGAACGGGCGAGACCAGGGCTGAAAGACGCTCTCAAAGTCTAAGAGCGTTGTGTGCAAACAGCGAATCGAGAGTGGAACCGAATTCAGGTGTTCACAGCAAAAGCGCGGGAGGGCTTTTCAAAAAGTCGTATCAAGAGGTGACCTCGCGTCCCTTGCCCACGCAATGTCACCTCTGATGATGACAGGGGTTTGCGTGACAAAAATCTAGGTAGAGTTTGGAACTCTGCTCAATCCCGGGAACCCGAGCGCGTCGTATTGACTGTGCGTACCGCAGCGTAGCGGACTGCGGCGACATCGTCGGCCCTGCATTGGTGCATCTCGAATCTGTTCCGCAGGTTTTGCTCGGCTTCTGTTGGTTTGTGACTCAACTCTCGCGGAGTAAAGAATTTAAGATGGCATCTCTCGCAACTCGACAGAAATGGCGTCTTGCCCTTGTATTTAAGAATCAACATTCGTTTTTCAAGCACCACTGCTGCTAAGTCTTTCACAATTACTCCAAGCTTGCTAATTGTCCCTACCGAAAACTCGATCTCGGAAAAAAGTTAAAGTACACGAGCCGTGGAGCGAATCACTCGGTTTGTAGATCCATGATTGGTTCACGTGCTGCAAAAACAGTAAACATGTCAGCTTCTCGGGCGCGAAGGATCGTGCTGGTGTTCATCCTCAGCCCCTATATATTAAGGAGAATAGAGTGTCAGGCGGCCCGTCGTTCGTAGCGATGATGCAGTCCACCGACCTGTGGCACTGCCACCACTGGCCCCATTTCCACCGGCTGGATGGGTCGCGGCTCGGGCGAGTCCTTTCCCAACGAGAGGTGGGTTCTGGACTTGTGATAGTACTCGGAATACGAACGAAGAGTACGGCGTAGTGAGACTTCGTTGAAAACGATCAGTTGGTCCAGGCATTCGCGCCGAATGGATCCAAATCACTCGTTCCACATAGGCTCTCTGCCAAGGTGAGCGCGGTGAAGACAGAACTTCGCGGATGCCCGGGTCTCGCACCTGTTCGCGGAAGTCCGTGCTGAAGATAGCGTCGCGATCGCGCAGCAAGTAGCGCGGGAGTTGGTCGAAGGGAAAGGCCTCGCGCAGTTGCTGCCCCGTCCACTCGGCGGTCGGGTGGGCGGTCACATTGAAATGCAGAATGCGACGCCGCTCATGGGCTAGAACCAGAAACACGTACAGAACCTGGAAACGGATCGTGGGCACGGTGAAGAAGTCGATGGAGACCAGCTGCTGGGCATGATTCTCCAGAAATGTGCGCCAGGTCTGAGACGGCGGTTTTCGGCAGCGCACCATGTATTTGCTGACACTGCTCTCTCCGATGTCAATACCGAGTTTGAGTAGTTCACCATGGATGCGGGGTGCACCCCAACTCGGATTCTCCCGGCACATCTTGCGGATCAGGTCTCGGACCTCGCGCGAAATGAGCGGTCGTCCGACTTGGCCGCGCCGCACCTTCCACGTCCAGAACCGGCGAAAGCCGGCACGATGCCAAGCCACGACCGTTTCTGGCTTGACGATGGTCAGGGCCGAACGCCACTCGCTCCAGATGCGGGACAGCCAGACCCACAGCAGGCGATCCGCGGGGGTCAATTGCGAGCGTTTTTTCGCGGAGCGCCGCAGCACAGCGATTTGGTGGCGCAGAGCCAAGTTCTCAAGCCCAAGCGCCGTGCGAGAACGGAACATGGAAGATAGAGTGCTAAGGACTGCCGTAAGAAGCCAGAGAGCGCGTCCGGGGCAAGCCCAAATCCACCGCTCAATTCGCCGGCCACAAAGAAGCGAATTGTTTCGCGGCTCACGCCATAGGTCCGGATGAGGTAGTCTTCAAGAGTCATGCTGTCGAGCTGACGTGAGACTGCGTCGCCAGGATAGTTGTAGAGCAGCGGCGCTACGACCGGCTGGTCGTCATTCAGGCGCATTATTTCGTTGCGTGTTTTCTGGTCAAATGCCGTGCCCTCAAGTTTCTTGCCGAAAGGATCGGTTTTGCGGGGAGCATCCAATCAGGCGGCTCCATTCTAGGCTAATCTCTTCCGCGCCTTCTCCCGCTCTTCATTCTGCATGGCTTCATCTAGCTCTTTGGCGAGTTGGAGTAGCTTGTCTGTATCTTGCTCGTTGTGACATTTCATTTGGCTATCTGTTGCCACGATTTTTCGTCCGAATTGTTTTTGGAATCGAGCACACGGCCTGGTTGTGGTTGGCGCTATCGAGGAAGTGGTTGTTGCGTGCCAGTTCCCAGAGACATTGGCGTTCCCACGCGGATGGTTATTGGTAGTGGGGCAGGCGTGCTTCCTAAAGTTTGCGGAGGCTATGCGATCATAAGCAGCCTTCGCTTCCGGATCGGATAGAAACTCTGGGATTGGGTACATCCAAGCGCACTCGGAACGCGTCCAGCCCTGAAATTTTCCGTCATCGACCCAAGTCAAACGCCTAGGCATTTTTGGCCTGCCTTGCGGCCTGCCAAATGGCTTGGTGAAATCGGCTAGCAGGTGAGAGCCGGCAGGTCATTGCTCCCGACTAGCCCCCTCTAATCCGAAATCCTGACGAATTTGCAGGAGAAAGTGTGGGAAACTCTGTACATGCTAGAACGCAACCTTCGCATCATAAAACATTACCCTCGTGAAACAATTGGCATCTGCGAAGCCTGCAACACCCCGTTTAAGTCCTATCTACCACAGACGGACAAAGCTACATGGGAGATTCAGACTCGCTTCGACGAGCACGAGTGCAAACCAGCGGATGAAGGGTAATGTCGGTGAGTGCATAATAGTTTTGCGTGATCGGCACAGTGAACCTATCGCGGGATGGCATTCTTGTGGAGGTAACGCTCTCATGAAGCTTTGCTCAGCGGGCACACTCTGATGGTTGGCGATTTGGGACGAACCGAACTGGCCTCGAGTGCAGAGCTGGGGGCACGATCGTTGTTTGAAACAGTCCAGAAATTGAAGTCACTGCCTGACTATCTGGAAGTTCTGCCAGGGGCCTATTCGGGTTCGGTTTGTGGGCTATCCTTGAGCGGTAAGCCGATGTCCACGATTGGCTTCGAGCGCAGGTTCAACAAGGCCTTCCAGATCGACGACAAAGACGAGTTCGTGCGCCACATGACGCAAAACATACCGACGCCACCTCCTGAAGCCGCCAAGATACGAGCCACCAATCTAGGCGCAGCTGCGTGCGGAAGTGAGTGAGCTCCTCAAAATGTCCGTTACGGCCGAGAGCCGCGTTTCCAGGAAGAGCCAGCTATGGATGAGCTACTACATGGCGAGACGAAGTTAGGGCTGCGTGAGAACGTTGGCCAGTTCTCGCTCCTGGTCCTGATCAATGTGTTCGTAGGAATGATGGTCGGGCTGGAAAGAACCGTCGTTCCCCTGATCGGCGAAAAGGAGTTCGGGCTCGTCTCCAAAACCGCCATCGTCTCCTTTATTGTCAGCTTCGGTGTTACGAAAGCCATCTGCAACCTGTTTGCCGCTCGAGTTTCGGGAACTCTCGGCCGCAAGGGGCGTTGGTAGTCGGCTGGCTGGTTGGCCTTCCTGTCCCGTTCATCATTATTCTTGCCAATCATTGGTTCTGGTTCGATGTAGCGAAACGTGCTCCTTGGCGTTAACCAGGCATTGTGCTGGTCTATGACGGTGATTATGAAAGTGGATCTGGTGGGCCCGAAACGGCGTGGGTTCCCTTCACGTTTAATCTGCCGGAGCTAAAGGCTTCGCAGTTCTTTCTGGTCGGGGGGAGGTTAGCTATCTCGGGCAGTTACCGGGTGCGGAACTCATTTTTCGCGTTCGCCAGCACCAGATTTCTCTATTTATTTTCCAAGAGCAGGGGCTGAAAGGCGCCGGCGAGAGCGACACCTCGCCAGGTTGTCTCTTCGGTGCCGGCGAATGCTAAACAAGAGCCTAGGTTTTTCGTCCTTTCCTCCGGTTACCAGCGTGATCTTGGGACTTCCTCTATGACGTGAGTTAATTCTCCTCACGAGTGCAATCGAGGTGTCCTGATGCACGGGATCATTTTTTCGGAACTCCGAAACTACGTCGAGGCAACGCACGGTAAAGGAACCTGGGATGTTTTGCTCACCAAGGCAGGTCTGGGAAATAAAGTTTACATGCCGGTGCGGGAATACCCGGACGCTGAAATTGTGGGACTGATGGTGACTGCCTCCATGATGACTGGCTTGTCGGTTGCTCACTTGCTTGAGGACTTCGGCGGGTTCATCGTTCCCACACTGATGAAAACCTACGGCCATCTCTTGCAGCCGCAGTGGAAGACAATCGATGTAATCGAACACACTGAACGCACGGTTCATGCAGTGGCTCGTGTCAAGAATTCAGGTGCCAAACCACCTGAGTTGCGAACCTCACGTCGCGGGAAGGACGAAGTCAGGCTGACTTATACATCACCGCGCAAAATGTGTTCCCTGGCAATTGGCATCGCGAAGGGTTTGGGAAAATACTTTAGAGAAAACATCACCGCAAGCGAGAACAGCTGTATGCATAAGGGCGCACCGAGCTGTGAAATCATCTTCCGCAAGGTCAGGACGACACCTCCATCACAGGTTGGGGACGCGCAACTGGCGCACAGTCGGTAGAGCAGGTTTCAGCCGACGCGCCGATAATTTTCTATCCCCTATCTGGAGGCTCCCACAAAAACAGGCCAACCCCCTCTTAGGAGAGTTAGGCTGCCGGTGATGCGCCGGTTAGATCAATTTGCCCGGAGGAAGCAAAAAATTGGTCAGCTATGAGCCTTTGAGGGATGATTTCGATGTTTTTTGCTGCCGTTCGATCCAGCGCATCTGCGAGAATTGTAGGAAATTTTAGGGTAAGTGTATCAATGTCAATTTGTAGAATACGATTTCTATAGCGACGATAGAGGGTCAACGTTCCGAGCATGTAACCCCTCGTCGTGATTAGGTCAAGACGCAAACTCCATACTGGTCCCAGGTCGCGTCCGTTGCAATGCCCAGATTTTTCCCACTGCAAAGCCTTCCCGGCGACGATCGGCCAGCCATGATCTCGTTCGATGAGACGTTCAGTTTGAAACCGTTTCAGCTCTAAGTCGAAAGCGTCGAAATCATTATCATTGAAGGCTGCAATGAGAATGCGGCCAATCTGAAGAAAATCGGAAACCACCTTCAACTGCTCCATCGCCTTTCGGATGGCAAGATTGTTCGCAAAAATTTGCCGCTGCTCTAGAGTGCGTCGTGCCACACGCCGGATTTCAGAAAACTCCGGGTAATTGAGGTGGCATATGCCCACCCAGATCCCGGTAGCCAGGACCGCAACCACCAAAATAACCATGCTCCCTTTCGGCCACAACAGCGAGAGGCTGAACAGGGCAAAGACTGCAGAAACACCGTAGAGGGCGATCACGACCTGGCGATGCGTTAACCCGCGCTGCAGGAGTTTGTGGTGGATATGCTCACGGTCGGCTGTACACACTGGTTTGCCACTGATGAAACGGCGCATGACAGAAAGAGCTACTTCCAGAATCGGGAGTCCGAACGAGACTACTGGAATAGCGACCGCGATGATTGTGGGCGCTTTCTGAGAACCTTGCAGGGCCAAAGCGCTTAACATGAATCCGATGAATAGGCTTCCACAGTCCCCTAGGAAGATTGTGGCTGGGTTGAAGTTGAAGCGCAGAAAACCGACTATCGCTCCGGCCAAGGCCAACGCCAGCAGCGAGACCACGGCAGATTGGCTGAATAGCGCCACGACAAACACAACAGTTGTAGAAAACAAGGCAGAACCGGCCGCAAGACCGTCAAGACCGTCAATCAAGTTGAAGGCATTGCTGATGGCGACAACCCACAGAATTGTTAAGGGCAGTCCCATCCACCATGGGAAGCTTTGTGTCCCGAACAGGAGCGGCAGTTGAGAAATACTAAGTCCCCCTGCAAATAGCATGACGCCAGCAAAGACTTGGCCTGTCAACTTGAGATAGGGTCGTGCATCCTGGAAGTCATCATAGAGACCCAGTAGCAATATCAGAGTGCCCGGCAAGAGAATCGTGGAGAGAATCCGCAGTGATATGATCGAGTGGAGACTCGAAAAGACACACTTCACAACCAAGCACAAGCCAAGGGTTGTCACGAAAGCTGCAAAGATAGCAATCCCCCCAAGGCGCGGCAACCGTGCACCGAGCAGATGTCGTTCTCGGGCGGGACCTAATGCCCAGCCCTTCGACGTTGCCCAATTGCGAACGCATCGAGTGAAGACGAAGGAGAGAACCACCGATCCTGTAAAGATGCCGAGATAGATGCTTGTCACCTATTCAAGCCCATTTCAACGTCGAGACACGCACACGCAAATAAAATGATTTCAATTGACGATGGCTACACTGTACCAGTTGGAAATCTCTCGCCTGTCGCCTCTCTAGGTACACCTCGGCAGCCTCCTTCTGTGCAGACGGGCAAAGCCTGGCGCGGCTGTACGCGTAAAAATACCAGAACTAGTTATCTCTCTGATCTTCTCGGCAGTCGGGATGCCGACGAGCGAAACCTAAGCATTGTCATTCTTGATGCGCTCACATTCATCAGAGCAAAGACCTAATCTGTACCAATCCCCTTTCAATGGGCCGCTTGTCAGCAAGAGGCAGCGTTGGAGAGTCGTCGTCGGCTGGCCGACAAAATTCGTTTGCAATGTTTGGGGCACAGGCAAAAGCTATGCTTCGGCTTAACCGCGTTCGTGGCCCGAGATTTTGCTGACAGGATGTTTTGAATCTAGTTGCGTAAAACCCAAGCGAAGTCTAGGCGGCCAACGGGAAGCGCAATTCTTAAGGAGATTTTCTATGAAGGTTCCTAGCCCGCAAGGAGAGGACAACGATCTTGTGACACCATCGCAAACGAAGAATCGTCCCCATTACAGCCCACCTGTGTGCACTCCACTCAGTCCCACTGCGGCTCAAGAAGTACTTCTGAGGGAAGGGGACCCCAGTGATCCGGGGGTACAGCAGATGCTCAGTCGAATAGAAGACCTTACCATGGAGACCAAAACCAAAGCTAAATGACGCCCGCATAAGCAGTGCGTACGCCTCAATATGCAGGTCCAAGTGCCGCAGTGCTTGGGTGTGACACAAAACTCGTACCGATGATCCCCGGCTGCAGTTCCTTCGCCAATAATTTTGTTTTCCAAGCGGAACATGGGACTAGTTCAGATTTACGCCATATTTCGCAGGCAAACTCCAATGATTCAGGAGCCGTCGAAACTAATGGCTGAGGAATACCCCGAGAAAAACAATCGCTCCGCTGGTAACTTGCCGAGGACGAGCAAGAAGTCACCTTGAATGGAGAAACTGGACCGCCTGGGTTGGGTGGCAGGACTAACCTTCACAACTTTTGGGGTGCGCATCGGAGTTCGCGTGACCAGCACTGAACTGCTCGATCTAGCCAGTTCGGTGTTTCCGGCTGGATCCAAAGTCTCGGCCTCACGCACAGTCGAGCGATTGTACTCGGTTGTCGGTGGATCCACGCGTGGAGGAGATTCCGGCCGTCGTTTCTTTCTTCTGTATGGAAACGTTGCTCGGCTCACCCGAACCCTGAATTCACAGGAACTCTACGAGATCTGGCAATCAGACATGGATTTTTACATCGCGCAAAGGGCACCCAGAAAGCTCTTTGTGCACGCGGGCGTAGTCGCGTGGAAGGGGCACGCGATTGTAATCCCGGGACGAAGCCATAGTGGGAAAACCACTCTGGTGAAGGCATTCTTGCAGGCGGGAGCGACTTACTATTCGGACGAATTCGCCGTCTTCGATGAACGCGGACGAGTACATCCATTTCCCAGACCGCTCTCGGTCAGGACTCTTAACACAACCAGGAAGATAACACCTGAGGAACTAGGAAGCCTGCCGGGTACTGGGCCAATACCAACTGGGCTCATTATGCTGACCCATTATGACGCAGGGGTACGGTGGCGGCCAAGACAAACATCGAGCGGCAGGGCGATACTAGGCTTGCTCGCAAATACCTTAGCTGCGCGAAGACAACCCGAGGGCGCGCTGGCCACACTGGAGCAGGTAGCATCGGGAGCTCAGGTCCTCCAGGGTACCCGTGGAGAGGCACGCGAGACAGTTGAATCGATTGTGTATCACTGGGGGAAAAAGGTCTGATGCAGGTCTGTCATCGAGCATCAGGGTGGGTACGATGAGCCATGAAAAATCACAGTTCATACCTCGGCGGAAGAAAATGATTCTCCGAGAATTGAGCGATGAATGCCTTCTATACGATGAGACCACGAATCACGCACATTGCCTGAATCAGGTCGCAGCCGAAGTTTGGAAACTTTGTGACGGAAGGAATAACATCGCGGAGATTACACTCGCTCTTGGGAGGCACTTAAATCGTAGGGTTGAGGAAGAGTTGATCTGGATGGCGGTGCGCCGGTTCCAGAAGTGCGGGTTGTTCTTGAACACCATTCCGGAACTGTCCGGAACAAATGCGTTATCGCGCCGCGAGTTGGCTAGAAAAGTGGGCCGTGGTGCGGTAGTTGCCTTCCCGCTAGTGACCTCCGTCTTAGTGCCGACCCCCGCGACAGCAGCGTCTTGTTTCCCGCTCCTGCATATCTGTACATCGAACTCTCAGTGTTGTTCCAACCACTGTGGACTGCAGGGAGCAAGTCTCATCTGTCTCCCATGAAGAAGCGGCCCCGTTGACGAATAAGGCGTGTTCAGGCGCGATTGTTGCGAAGATACTTGCCGGAACGTGGCGTCAGTTATCGCCGACGCTGGGGCTTTCGCGCGAGGCGCTAGAACCAGTATTGCCCTTGCTTATCACTTCGGGAGCAGGGGCACTGGCCTGGCGGCGATTACGATGTTCGGGGCTTCCCTCTCGTGGTGCCTTTCATGCACTGCGCGAAACCTACATACGATATGCGCTGGACGCAATTGCGCACGAGCGGCAAGTTGCTGATGCTTTTCGCTTGCTGCGGTCGGCGCGTGTAGAACCCATTCTGCTCAAAGGCTGGGCCATTGGCCGGGTATACCCGGAATCAGGCCTGCGACCATCGGGAGACATTGACCTGCTGGTCGAACCTGCGCAGCGTACCAGAGCTGAATCGGCCATCGACGCGCAGCCTTGGAGATTTCAGCTTGATTTCCAACACGGCAGTGTTTCCCGATTTGTTGGGCTGAAGTTTGATGAACTGCGTGACCGTTCGGAACTGATGTACCTGGACGGCACCTCGGTACGAGTACTCGGACCCGAAGACCATTTACGGGTTTTATGTCTTCATCTACTAACTCACGGCGCCTGGCGACCCTTGTGGCTCTGCGATGTCGCTGCCGCGCTGGAAGCACATCCTGCAAATTTTGATTGGGATCGATGCTTGGGGAAAACAAAGCGACACGCTAACTGGGTTCTATGCACCATCGCCTTGGCAAATCTGCTCCTCGGCGCAGAAATCCGGGATACCCCGGCGAGGGAAAAAGCACGCAGCCTGCCGAATTGGTTTGTCTTGAGTGTGCTACGGCAGTGGGGTAGAGTTCCCGCACAACTTCCGTCATTTGCTGATGAGGTAAGAAAAAACACGATAATGGCAACTATGCGGTCAGTCGTTCAACGTTGGCCAAACCCAATCCAGGCCACCATCGATGGAAACGGACGGTTTGATAGCACCCCACGACTACCCCTTCAGCTTAAGAATTGCGCTGTGCGAACTGCCAAGCTTGCCTTCAGTTACGGCCATGCGACGAGAGAGACGGATCGCCAAGGTAGCCATGGCGCGGAAACTCGCGGTTCGACCCAATGTCCCGAGTAGCTGAGTGGGTTTCGTGCATTTGAACAAAACGCGCGTGCTCTCACTGAAGATTCTTCTCCTATGGCTCACACTCACGTCTCTCCCAAAGGCGCAATCGCCAGAACCGAAGAGAAAGACATTTCACGTCACTCAGGTTTCGGAATCAGACGCTCCCGATAGGTGTTTTGCGTGGGCCTGCACAGCCACTCAAATTCGGGTTTTCGGCTTTGTCAAAGACCCTGGCCATTCCAAGATTCAGTATGGCCTGGAATGCAGTTCGTGCAGAGATTTCAGTAAAAGTGCGAACGGAACCCCAAGACATTTATTGTGCTTCGTATAGAACTTGGTGATTACGGCTGTGTAGGCGCGGACATCTAAATGGCCCTCCTCAGGTCGAGCCTTCGAGAACTCTACCCGATGCCCAAGACAGCGCACAGACCAAACAGTTGAAAACTAGGACGCTAATACCCCAGCAGGGTGGAGACAGTCGAGGCTTGTTTCACGCGGGGAATTGTAAAATCGCGACTTCGAAGGAATCTTAACATCGATGCCAATCTCGTTCGCCGACGCTAGCCGTTCTATTCCAGATATGAGCAACTCTCATCCTCGCACGCGAAGCGTTAAAAATATCGATACTGTGCAAACGTGCGTG